>CAVGOI010000007.1:0-64355 GCA_963630875.1 Mycobacteriaceae bacterium
ACCCAGAGAAAAATTGAACTTCTCTACACCTTACGAGTGCTTCTTCAAATATTTTGTCTAACTTTGCAGAAAATTGCATTTGTTATTGGACAGTACACCGCAGGCGGGGCGAACGCGTCCTCGGTAGTGTTCCCGATGAAATTTGCAGGGGTGTGGAAAAAGTTGTACCTTTGCAGGCTATAATCTGACAAGACGACATACAATACAAGACGATAATATACACTCGAACAAGACGATGATATACCCTCTAACAAGACGACGATATACCATCTGACAACGACAAGACGAAAAGACTATGGCAGACAACGACATCATGATTGAGTACGACCATGTAACCCACTACTACGGCAAACGACTGATATACAAAGACCTTTCGTTCTCCGTACCCCGCGGACGCATACTCGGACTACTTGGCAAAAACGGCACCGGCAAGACGACAACCATCAATATCCTGTCCGGCTTTATCCAACCCCAAGCCGGCTCCTGCCGCCTCTTGGGCTACGACACCCGCACTATGCCCGCCCCTGTGCGGCAACGCATCGGGCTGCTGTTGGAAGGACATGTGCAGTACCCGTTTATGACCATCCGACAAATCGAACAGTTCTATGCGCCGTTCTACCCCCAATGGAACAAAAAAGCGTACTACGACCTCATGAGCCTGCTCCATGTAAAAGACTATCAGCACCTTAGCCAGATGTCCAACGGGCAACGCTCACAAGTGGCTTTGGGGTTGCTCATGGCACAAGACCCCGAACTGCTGATATTGGACGACTTCTCGCTCGGGTTAGACCCCGGCTACCGGCGGCTGTTTGTGGAGTACCTGCGCGATTTCTGCAAGTCGAAAGACAAGACCGTGTTTCTGACCTCCCATATCATCCAAGACTTGGAGCGGCTGGTGGACGACTGCATCATCATGGACTACGGCAAAATCCTGTGCCAATGCCCCGTGAGCGAACTCATCACCCCTACGATGAGTTTGGAAGATACTTTCATAGAAATGACCGGAAAATACTGAAATATGCTGCGTAGTTTATTCTTCAAGGAGTGGCTCAAGACGCGTATCGTGGTCTGCATCGCCCTGATTGCCTCACTCGCCCTGTGCGCGTATCTGCTGCTGACCACCCAACGCGTGATGACCTCGCACGGCATGATGCCCGTGTGGGATATGCTGCTCAACCGCGACACGCTGCTCATAGAGCCGCTGCGCTTTGTGCCTTTGGTGGTGGGCGTGGTGCTTGGCGTGGTGCAAATCCTGCCCGAGATGACCCAAAAACGCCTCAAACTGATGCTGCACCTGCCCATTGCCCATTGGCAAAGCATCGGCGCCATGGTGCTGTACGGCGTGGCGGTGATGGTGGCACTCGCCGTGCTGAACCTGTCGGTGTGCATGGGCGTGCTGGCAATGTGGCTGCCCGCTGAACTGCTGCGGCACATCTTCCGCACCGCCGTGGTGTGGTACTTGGCGGGCGTGCTGGCGTACCTGTTCACGGTGTGGATCAGTTTGGAGCCGACTTGGAAAGGACGCGTGGCGGAGATGCTGTTCGCAGGCGTGTGTCTGCGCGGGTTCTACATGAGCGCCATGCCCGAAGCCTACAACGCGTTCCTGCCCATCATGGCGGGGTTCGTGGTGCTGTGCGGCATGCTGCCGATGATGAGTATTGAGCGTTTTGAGAAAGGAATAGGACTATGAAAAAGCAAAAGATATTTCCCTGTGTGTATAAGGTGTTCTTGGGCGGGGTGAGTGTGGGACTGCTGCTATGGATACTGCCGTGGCTGTTCCAACTGCTCATGCCGGTGGAGAAGGGCGAGTCGTTTGTGTACTACAGCCCCCTCCTTGATGATTTTATCCTGCGCAAAGACGGTGCGTTCAAAGACACACAAGGCAATACCTACACGCAAGCGCAGACCGACTCGCTGCTGCCGTTCTTTTTCTACCGGCAACTGCTCTCGGAGGGGCGCATGCCCCAGAGCGTGTGCGGCAAGTGCATGGACAGCAAGGTGTTACGGCGCGAGCAGTTCACCTTCAAGACCAGCCCCGCGCAACTCAACAAACCCCGCGTGCCGCTCTACGAGATGTTGGATTCGCGGTCGGGGCGCGTAGACTTGCAACTGCCCGAAGATGTGTTCCGCCTCACCGACACAGGCATAGAATTCATCACCGCCAACACGAACCGCGTGGACGAAGAGAAATCGGCGATGTTCACTTCCGTGATGAAAGCGCACGGCTTTGTCTTCCCCGCCCGCCTCGTATGGGGAAACCCGTCCGTGCGCAAGGCGTACGACAACGGCTTTCTGATGACCGATGCCCACGACCGCCTGTACAATGTGCGCATGGCAAAGAACGCGCCTGTGGTGCGGAATATCGCGCTGCCCGACAGCGTACGACCTATCAATGTGTTCGTTACGGAGTTCGACAACCAACGCAACCTCGGGTTCGTGGTGGACGACCAACACCACCTCTATGTGGTGGACGCCCGAAGCCTCCGCCTGCACCGTGTGGGCATACCTCAATACGACCCGCAGCAGATGCAGATACTCATCATGGGCAATATGCACGACTGGACGGTGCGCCTCTATACGGCAACCGACACACGCTACTATGCCATTGACGCACAGGACTACTCGCTCCTCAAAGAGCATATAGTCCCCGACCCCGCACCTACGGGGTGGCGGAAAGCGGAGAGATACCTGTTCCCGGTACGCGTAACACTTACCTCGTGGCAGTCGCCCACTATCTTTCCGCGCGTGAACGACAATTAGTACAGGGTGTCGTCCGGCTCGTTGTCGGAAGAAATCGTGGCGTCTTCCTGCTGCTCAACGGGAGCCACATTGCGGTTCTCGGCAGGGCGGTACAGCACTTGCACATTTTCGGCAATGACCTCTGTCTTGCGGCGGATTTGCCCGTCTTTCTCCCATGTGCGGGTTTGCAGTTTGCCCTCCACATACAGTTTCATGCCCTTGCGGACATACTTCTCCGCCCATTCCGCCAGATTGCGCCAAAGGACAATGGCGTGCCACTCGGTGCGGTCAGGCACCTGCGTTCCGTTTTGCATGGTGTAGCCACGCTCGGTAGTGGCAAGATTGAAATTGGCAATGGCCGAGCCTCGATCTAAATAGCGTACTTCAGGGTCACTCCCTACATTGCCGATCAAGATGACTTTGTTGATTGATGACATAGTTGTTCAGTTGTTAAAGGTATTAAACGCGGCAAAATTACCAAAAGATTTGGACTCCTGCAAAAAAAGCCGTATCTTTGCCGCAAATTTATCAGATTGTTCTATGAGACATAGGTATTTCCTTCTCCTCGTGGCGGCAGTGCTGGCAGGAGGCATGATGACAGCACGCGCACAGACCAAAGATATGCAGGTGCGCTGCGTGGCGTTCTACAACTTAGAGAACCTGTTCGACACCATCCACGATGAGGGTAAGAACGACTATGAGTATCTGCCCGACGGCGGGATGAAATGGACACCGCTGAAATACGAAAACAAGATACGCAATATGGCCTACGCCATTGCGCAACTTGGCACCGACGAAGACCCGCGCGGCGCAGCATGCCTCGGCGTGAGCGAGGTGGAGAACATCGGCTGCCTCAACGACTTGTGCGCCGAACTCAAAAAGCACAACCGCAACTACGAGCCTATCCTGTTGGAGGGCCCCGACCGACGGGGTGTGGATGTAGGTTTCCTGTACAACCCCGACATGTTCAAGCCCGTATCCGTCAAAGGCTATGAACTCCATGCACACTATGCGGACGGCGGCGAGGTGAAATCACGCTTGCAACTGTGGATAGCCGGCTATATGTTGGACGACCAACGCAAAATTGTACGCGACAAGATACACATCAGCGTCAATCACTGGCCCAGCCGCTACGGCGGCGAGGAAAGCAGCCGCGCGACACGCGACACGGCGGCAATGCTTTGCCGCTATGTGAGCGACAGTATCTATGCGCGTGAGCCGCAAGCCAAAATCATTATCATGGGCGACTTGAACGATGACCCGTTCAACCACAGTTGCGCCGAGGTGCTGGGGGCACGCAAGACACGCGAGGAAGTAGAGCCGCAAGGTTTCTTCAACACCCTGTGGCAGAAATTAGACCGCGGAATCGGCAGCCTTGCCTACAACGGCAGTTGGAACCTGTTCGACCAAATCATTATCTCCGAGCCGCTGATGAACACCCAACCGGAGAGCGGCAAATGGGTGTATTGGAAGTCGCAGATATTCAACAAGCCGTTCCTGACCGTGCAGGAGGGAAAAGACAAAGGGACTCCCTTCCGTACCGTGAAGAGCGGCGTTTGGCAGAACGGATACTCTGACCACTACCCCACTATGATATACCTGATAAAAGAGAAATAAAAACAACAATATGGACAATACACTGAAAAGAAACACCACGCCGGTTCGTATGCGCAACTACGGACGCATTATCCAAGATATGGTTGCCATCGCCGCCAAAGAGCAAGACGCGGAACGCCAAAACCAGATGGTGGTGTACATCGCACAATGTATGCGGCGCAAGAATGCCGTGTGGAACAAAGAGCAGGAATCCGGACTGGCACGCCTGCGCGAAGACATCCGCATTCTCTCGAACGGCGTGCTGACCTGCGAATTTCCAGAGTTCGAGACTATGATGCAACAGGTGCTGCAGCACCCGCTTGCCGCCTCGGACAACAAACCTGTTAGTAACAACGCTAAAAAGAAAAGAAAATGAAACGCACTGTTTTGCCTTTAACCATTCTGACATTTATGGCTCTCACAGCATGCAACAAACCCCGCACAACGGGCATTCCTTTGAGCAATTTGGACACTACCGTTGTGCCGCAAAACGATTTCTACCAATTTGCCTGCGGCGGCTGGATGCAAGCCAATCCGATTCCTGCCGAGTATAGCCGCTTCGGCAGTTTCGACAAGTTGGCACTCAACAACCTCGAACAAGTCAACGGACTTATTACCGAGATTGCCGAGAAAACACACCCGCAAGGCTCTATCAGCCAGAAGATTGGCGACCTCTACAACCTCGCCATGGACACCACACGCCGCAACTGCGAGGGCGTACAGGCCATCCAACCCACCCTCGCGGAAATAGCCGCCGTAACGACCCCCGCACAGTGGTCGGAGGTGTTGGGCAAAGCCATGGAGTACGGTATTTGGGCGATGTATGTGGATGCCGATGCACAAAACTCCACGATGAATATCCTCTACGAGTACCAAGCGGGCTTCGCCTTGGGCGAGAAAGAATACTACCTCGACCAGGACGAACATACCAAGATGATACGCGCCGAGTATCAGAAACACATTGAGAAGATGTTCGACCTCTTTGGCATTGACCACGCCGCCGAGCGTGCCAAGACCGTGCTGCGCCTCGAAACACGCCTTGCCAAAGCCGCGCTGAACAATGTGGAACTGCGCGACCCCGTTGCCACCTACAACAAAATGTCGGTGGCTGACCTGCAGAAAATGGTGCCGCAAGTGGATTGGGCAACCTATTTTGCGGGTATGGGAATCACACCCGATAGTTTGTCGGTAGGGCAGATACGCCACTTGAAAGAAGCCGGTAAAATGCTTGCCCAAGAGCCGTTGGAGGATATGAAGACCCTCTTTATGTGGCAGGCAATTGACGGTTGCGCCTCTTACCTCACGGACGAGATATACGAGCAGAATTTCGATTTCTACGGGCGTATCTTGAGCGGTCGCCAAGAGGAAAGTCCGCTGTGGAAGCGTGCCGTGGGTATTGTAAACGGCACACTCGGTGAGGCGGTAGGGCAGATGTATGTGCAGAAATACTTCCCCGAAGAGAACAAAGAGCGTATGCTTGCCCTCGTGAAGAACCTGCAACACGCACTCGGCGAGCGCATTGAAGCCCTCGACTGGATGTCCGAAGAGACCAAAGCAAAAGCCCTCGAGAAACTCAACGCTTTCACCATCAAGATAGGCTACCCCGACACATGGCGCGACTATACCGCACTCCTAATAGACCCCTCGCTCACTTACTATGCCAACCTCCAAAACGCAGCGAAATTTGAGCAGGCATACAGCCTCAGTTTTTTGGGCAAGCCGGTGGATAAAGCCAAGTGGTATATGACCCCGCAAACCGTGAATGCTTACTACAATCCGTCGAGCAACGAGATATGCTTCCCTGCAGGCATTTTGCAATACCCCTTCTTTGATATGGCGGCAGACGATGCTTTCAACTACGGGGCTATCGGCGTGGTTATCGGGCATGAGATGACGCACGGTTTCGACGACCAAGGCTGTCAGTTTGACAAGGACGGCAACCTCAACAACTGGTGGACTCAAGAAGACAAGACACGCTTTGATGCCCGCACCAAAGTGATGGAGGAGTTCTTCAACGGCATTGAGGTAGCCCCCGGCGTACACGCCAACGGAGCCTTCACTTTGGGCGAGAACATTGCCGACCACGGCGGACTGCAAGTGGCATTCCAGGCCTTCCGCGAGAACGAGGCTGCCAAACCGGAAAACAAACGCTTGAAGACCGCCGACGGCTTTACCCCCGAACAGCGATTCTTCCTCGCCTACGCCAATGTGTGGGCAGGCAATATCCGCCCGGAGGAGATACTGCAACGCACCAAGTCAGACCCACACTCTCTGGGCCGCTGGCGCGTAAACGGGGCACTGCCCCACATCAACGCATGGTATGAGGCTTGGCAGGTTACGGAGGACTCGCCTTTGTATGTAGCCCCTGCCGACAGGGTGTCTATTTGGTAAAGCGCAGGAGATTAGAGAATGATACAACATGTCGTTTTTTTCCGTCTGTCGGATGAGGCAGAGGGGCATACCAAAATAGAGAATGCCCGCATAATTCGCGACGGTCTGTTGGCTTTGCGCGGTACGATTGATGTGTTGGTGCGCGAAGAGGTGGGTATCAACATCCCCAATGCCAAGAAGACGGACTATGACATCTGCTTGCAATGCACATTCCGCACATGGGAGGATTTAGACACCTATCAGAACCATCCCGAGCACCTCAAGGTGGCAGACTATATCACGCGTTGTCGCTCTGCCCGTGCTGCGGTGGATTATGAGATTTAGCGACGATTGAAAGCCAAGACCGCAATATGTATATGCCTGTTGGGAGTGGCTTGTATGGGGTTCGGTTGCAGCCGACGGTCTGTACCCAAACCATACGGGCACTTTCGGATTGCCATTCCCGATACGGCGTATAGTTGCTATGCGCCGGCGGGGTATCCCTATTCCTTTGCGTTGTCGGACAACGCGGTGGTGCATGTTCATCCCCATACGGGCGATCGTTATTGGATAGACATTGATTATCCCGCCATCGGCACGACCATTCATTGCAGTTACAAACCCGTGCAACACAACCTGCGTGCCTTGTCGCGCGATGCACAGGAGTTCCTCTACAAGCATGCCACCGTGGCTTCGGCTATCCCTGAACAGGAATTTGCCAATACACAGGAAAAGGTGTGGGGAATGTACTATGAACTCTACGGCAATACGGCTTCGCCGATACAATTTTACCTGACGGATTCCACGGCACATTTCTTCCGCGGTGCCTTGTACTGCAACGCCGTGCCTGACCAAGACTCGTTGGCACCCGTGTACGACTATATGCGGCAAGATATACGGCATATCATGGAAACCTTTCAATGGCAGACCCGATGAGCGTATTCGACTACATACAATCTGCCCGCCGAGCGCATAAACCGTTGTTGTCTATCCTCCTCGACCCCGAGAAAATGTCAGCGTATGAGCGTTTGTTCCCTACTATCCGACAGACGGATATGGTATTTGTCGGCGGTAGCACGGGGCAGGTAAACGAGGCAACGATTGCCCGCATACAATCCGACACGCAACGCCCCGTTGTCCTCTTTCCGGGCAACATAACGCAAGTAACACCCAATGCGGATGCGCTGCTATTCCTGACCGTCCTCACAGCCCGCACCGCTGATGTACTGATAGAGCCGCACATCTGCTGCGCCATGGCAGTTCGGCAGTCCGGTGTGGAAACCATTCCGATGGGCTATATCCTCATCGACGGAGGGCGGACCTACAGTGCCGCCATAGCCGCACACTGTAAGCCTCTTCCGCAATCGGACATAGCAGCCATCGTGCGTACGGCTGTCGCTGGCGAACTCATGGGAAAACGACTGCTGTATTTGGAGGCGGGGAGCGGCGCCAATACCCCTGTGGCTGCCGAGATTATACAGGCAGTGCGTGCCGAGGTATCCGTTCCCTTAATTGTGGGCGGCGGCATCCGCACCCCCGAGCAGATGACTGCCGCCTTTGCAGCAGGGGCGGATACCGTGGTCATCGGCAATCATTTTGAACACCACCCCGAGCAGTTATCGCTGTTCGTGGATACACACAATGCGTATGCCGACAACCGAGCAAGATGATATCCGTTTTATGCGTCTTGCCATCGGCGAGGCGCAGCAGGCCTTGTCAAGAGGCGAAGTGCCCATCGGCTGTGTGATTGTGGTGCAAGGGCAGGTCATAGCGCGCGGACACAACCTGACAGAGACCCTGCAAGATGTTACCGCACACGCCGAAATGCAGGCTATCACGGCGGCTACGGGGACATTGGGCGGCAAATACCTGCCGCAATGCACCCTCTATGTGACGGTCGAGCCGTGTGTGATGTGTGCCGGTGCGATAGGTTGGGCGCAAGTGTCGCGTCTTGTCTATGGCGTGGCTGACCCCAAACGCGGCTATTCAGTCTACGCCCCTCGTGCGTTGCACCCCAAATGCCTTGTAACCGGCGACGTACTCGAGCAAGAATGCCGCCAACTGATACAAACCTTTTTTCACAATAAGCGTGTATGAAAATCAAGATGAGACCCGCCCTGCGCACCACCTGTCAAGTGCTGGCTTTGGTGGCACTGACTGCGCTGTCGCTCTATTTGTTCCCGAAGTACAACAACCCGTTCAAATACCACTTTGAGGTTGGTCAGCCGTGGGGCTATGGTTTGATAACTGCCGAGTTTGATTTTCCAATATACAAGACGGATGAGCAATTAGCCGAAGAGCAAGCCACCGTTTTGGCAAACTATACACCGTGCTATACTTTCTCCCCCACTGCCACCCAGCGGGATATCTACATCGTATCCCTCCTTGAAATGGAGCGCATTCGCCAAGAGGGAAGTTCCAAAATATCCGTTCTCAACAACCGCGTAGCAACTGCCGTACCGGTTGAGCAGATATACACCCCTAAAACGGCATACCAACTGACCTTGCAGGAGTTGGAACCCAACCTGGTTTATGACACCATCACTTCCGACAACCTCAAACAAAACCTGCTCTCCACCATCTCTTTGACGCAGGGAATGGTGCAGGCGGGTGAGAAAATCATTGATACCGGCGAAATCGTTTCTTCAGACGATTACAGAATCCTGCTTTCTCTGCGCCGCGCTTTGGAAGAAAAGAATGTATCTCACCGCCAATCCGTTACCTCGACCATCGGCAGCGGGCTGCTGATGGTGATATTGTTGGGAATATTTGTTCTCTACCTGTATATTTTCCGCCGTAAACTGCTGGAAGACCTCAACAATATGCTGTTCTTCACCCTGCTGATGGCGATTGTGATTGCCGCCGCCTTTGTGCTGTTGCGCTATGCGTCTGTGGGGTTGATTTATCTGATACCCTTTGCATGGGTGCCGATTATCACGCGTGTGTTCTACGACTCGCGCACGGCAGTCTGCCTCAATCTTATCTCGGTCTTTATTGTTTCCATGGCCGTTCCGGCACCTTATATGTTCATTATCTTGCAGATAGCGGCAGGTATGGTGGCGGTGGCAAGCCTTCGCGATATGACGCAGCGTGCGCAGTTGGCACAAACGGCCTTATGGGTGTTCATCACCTACTCGGTGGTCTATACGGCAGTGGTCATGGTGCAGTCCGGCAATATGCGGGATATTGATTACCACTACTATATCTATTTTGTCATCAACGCCGTTTTGGTGATATGCGCGTATGGCGTCATCTATTTGTTTGAGCGCACTTTCGGTTTGGTGAGCAATATCACATTGGTCGAGTTGACCAATGTCAACTCCAATCTCATGTTGGAGTTTGCCGAGAAAGCACCCGGCACTTTCCAGCACTCCCTGCAAGTGAGCAACCTCGCCACTGAGGCAGCCAAGCGTATCGGTGCCAAAGTTCTGTTAGTACGCACGGGTGCGTTGTACCACGACATCGGCAAGATGGCGGCTCCCGAATACTTCACCGAGAACCAGGCAGGCGGCTGCAATCCGCTCTTGACGATGTCCACGGTAGATGCGGCGCGGACGGTCATTGCCCATGTTACAGATGGTGAGCGCATTGCGCGCAAGCACCACTTGCCCGAAGTCATTATCCATTTTATCCGCTCGCACCACGGCACAACCATCGTGCGTTTCTTCTACAACACAGCCGTCAATCAAGCCAAAGCAGATGGGCACCCCGTGTCGGATGTCCCTGTCGAAGACTACACCTACCCCGGTCCGAAACCATCCTCCAAAGAAGCGGCAATTTTAATGATGGCAGACGCCATAGAGGCGCGTTCACGCAGCCTGACCGAGTTTACCGAACAGTCGGTCTCGGATATGGTCGATAGCATGATCGACCAGCAGGTCAGCGAAGGGCAGTTTGCCGATACTCCGCTCTCTTTCAAGGACTTGGAGGATATACGCCTCGTCTTCAAACAGAAGATATTGGCGATGAACCACCATCGTATCGCTTACCCCGACATCAAAAAATAGCCCCATCCCATGCCGCACCCGCTCTATTTAGCCCCGATGGAGGATGTTACCGATCCGGCTTTCCGTTTGTTGTGCAAGCGGTTTGGAGCGGCGCGTGTCTATACGGAGTTTGTGAATGCGGATGCCCTGCTGCGCGATGTGGCGGCGGCTACGCGCAAACTGCAGATTAGCGATGCCGAGCGACCGGTGGCTATCCAACTTTACGGCAAAGATGCAGACAGTATGGCGGAGGCAGCCCGCATTGTCGAGCAGGCGAAGCCCGATTTTATCGACCTTAATTTTGGTTGTCCGGTCAAGAAAGTGGCGGGGAAAGGAGCGGGAGCAGGGTTGCTGCAAGACATTCCCAAACTGCTGGCTATCACGCGTGCCGTGGTCTGTGCGGTGCATACACCGGTTACCGTCAAAACCCGCCTCGGCTGGGACGATGACCACCGTATTATTGTGGATTTGGCAGAAGCCCTGCAAGACTGCGGCATAGCCGAGTTGGCTATCCATGGGCGAACCCGCAGCCAGATGTACCGCGGTGAGGCAGACTGGACGCTTATTGGGGCAGTAAAAAACAACCCGCGCATGCACATTCCCATTATCGGCAATGGCGACATCGCCACCCCCGAGCAAGCCGCAGACGCTTTTCGGCGGTATGGCGTGGACGCCGTCATGATTGGTCGTGCCACTTTCGGCTGCCCATGGCTGTTCGAGGACATCGGTTATTATCTTTCCACCGGCGAGCATTTTCCGACGCGTTCCATGCAGTGGTGTGTGGATATCCTCAAGGAGCATGTTCTGCGGAGCATTGAATGGATAGGCGATGAGCGCAAGGGCATCGTCCACAGTCGCCGTCATTTCGCAGCTTCGCCTGTATTCAAGGGGCTTCCCGATTTCCGTCAAACCCGCATTGCGTTGCTGCGTGCCGACACCCGCGATGAGGTGTTCCGCCTGATGGACGACATCGTAGCGCACTGGGGCAATCCCGCGTAATCATTTTATCAGAACCATACCATGAACATTCGAGTAGGCATTTTAACCGCACCGCACATTGACTACGAGTTGCGCGGCAACACATTCTTGTTGAAGAATGTGCGTATTGGCATCGGCTTCCATTGGGACCGGACGGAAGACCAACTTTTTGAGGGGGCTTTGGAAATCCGCGAGAATCCGGACGGCACCCAAACGGCTATCAACATCATCGATGTGGAGGACTATCTCACCTCGGTCATCACCTCCGAGATGTCCGCCACCTCATCCCCCGAACTGCTCAAGGCGCATGCTGTCATATCCCGCAGTTGGGTGCTGCGCCCGCTCTTGACGCCGCCTGTGCAGACGCCTCCCGTAGCGTCCGAAAACAACGAACAGCGACATATCGTGTGGTATGAGCGTGATGCGCATGTGGGCTTTGATGTCTGTGCCGATGACCATTGCCAGCGTTATGAGGGAATCACGCGCCGCGACCGTCAGCCCGATGTCGCGCAGCGGGTGCACGATGCGGTGCAATCCACCAAGGGGCAAGTGTTGATGTACGAAAACACGATTTGCGACACGCGTTTCTACAAATCATGCGGCGGGCGGACGGAACTCTTCGAGAATGCATGGGCGCCTGTCCACTACCGTTATTTGGAGAGTGTCGAATGCCCCTACTGCAACACGCACGACAAGCGCGTCCTCGTACAAGTGCTCAACGACTATGACCTTGAGACGCAGGATTTCTACCGTTGGCAGGTGCAGTACTCGCAGGAGGAGTTGTCCGATATTGTCCGTACGCGTTCCGGCATTGATTTCGGTACCATCACGGCGTTGCGCCCCGTCAAGCGCGGACCATCCTACCGGATCTACGAGTTGGAGATTGTGGGCACCCGCCGCAGTATGATTGTCGGCAAGGAGTTGGAGATACGCAAATGGCTCAGCCGCACGCATTTGTACAGCAGTGCGTTTGATGTAACATTTGATGAGGCGGCTCACCGGTTCACGCTGCAAGGTCGCGGATGGGGGCATGGCGTGGGACTATGCCAAATCGGCGCAGCGGTCATGGCGGACAAGGGTTTCACCTACGAGCAGATTTTGGCGTACTATTTCCCCCATAGCCACATCACTCCCCTGCAATCCTGATTTTGGAATGGGCCGCCTGCCTTGCAATTACCCATTCCTAAATTCCAACCAACCCACCACCTATCCTCCGCTAATCATCCGCTTATCCACCGCTAAAAACAACGAGGAATTTGGAATTTGGAATTGAAAATTTTTCGCGGGTCTCTCGCGGGTCGGCAACATGTAGAAACACTGCACAGCCTAAATTGATAAATCTCCCCCAATCGTACATAAATTTGCCAATCGTAAATATGCCAATCGTAAATTCAGTATCGCCCAAGGAGTTTCTCAAACCAACCTCTTGCCCACCGCAGCGGCTATCGGGGCAAGGCTTGCGTACATGGTCGTGAATTGCGTGTGCGACAATTGCTGCGGGGCATCGCTTTTGGCTTGTGCGGGGTTGGGATGCGTCTCTATCAGCAGCCCGTCCACGCCCATCGCGGTGCAGGCACGCGCCAAGTCGCCAATGCCGTATTGATATCCCATGGCATGGCTCGGGTCAACGATGACGGGCAGGTTGGTGTGGTGCTTGAGCCACGCCACACCACAGAGGTCTAATGTGAAGCGCGTTTGCGTCTCGAAAGTGCGGATACCCCTCTCGCACAGGATGACTTGCTCGTTGCCACAACTCATGATAAAGTCCGCCCCGTCCATAAACTCTTGCAGCGTTGTGCCAAAGCCGCGTTTCAATATCACAGGTTTGCCGCATTGTCCCGCAGCAGTCAACAGGGCGTGGTCGTACATGGATTTGGCACCTATTTGCACAATATCGGCACAGTCTATCACCTTGTCGGCGTGCGAAGCATCGCGCATCTCGGTGGCTATCAGCAGACCGTATTGTTTGCGCATCTCAGCAAGCAGCCGCAGCCCTTCTTCGCCCAATCCGCGGAAAGTGTAGGGGGAGGTGCGGGGTTTGTAGCAACCGGCACGCAGCACGCGAATTCCCTGACTGACAAGCATTTGGCAAGATTGCTCTATCTGTTCGCGGCTCTCCACCGCACAGGGTCCCGCTATCATCAACTGGTTCTTCCTGTCCCCTCCGATGTAGGTGTCGCCAATGGCAATGCGATGGGTGTCGGTCTCGTATTCGCGCGACGACAATTGCATATCCGTTGGCATGGGCCACCACGCCGTGGCAACATCCTTCAAGGCAGCCGGCAACGACTGCATGGTGCAGTGGGTTACTAGCACATATTTGTCCGCCTTGCGCAGGCACACCGCCTCCACCGATTCCGCCAACGCACGCACTTGCGCCTCATCGGTTGTTATGGGCAAATGGATAATCATGGCTTAGTAGAAGTCGATGATATGGTGAATGGAGATAATGCCGATAATCTCCGTTGATTCCTTGGTTTCGGTTACGGCGAGGGTGGTGATGTTGTACTTGTCCATCATCGCCAATGCGTCGGTCAGCAACGCGTCCTGGCAGAGGTGCTTGTAGGACGGGGTCATGATATCGGCAGCGGTGATGTGAAGGTCTTCGTATTTCTGAATGGCGCGCCGCAAATCGCCATCGGTGATAATTCCCTTGCATTCGCCATGCGGCAGACTGTCGTACACCATGGTCATACCGAGGTGTTTGTCGGTCATCTCGCACACAAGATCGCGGAAGGGCGTTGCCAATTCCACACGCGGTACGCGCAAGGACATACAGTTGCGGACGCGTCCCAACAACTTGCGTCCCAACGCGCCTCCCGGATGATAGACCGCAAAATTCTCGGCACGGAAATTACGCAATTCCATAAGGCAGACCATCAGCGCGTCGCCCATCAGCAGGGTTGCTGTGGTTGAGGTGGTGGGGGCTAAGCCCAACGGGCATGCCTCATGGTCCACATGCACCGACAATGCGTAATCGGCACGCAACGCCAATGCAGATTGCATATTGCCGGTCATCGCCACAATTTTGCACCCCAACCGGTGCAGGGGGTCTATGATATTCAGTATCTCGCTGGTCTCCCCGCTGTTGCTCACCAATATCGCCACATCGTTCCCGTTTATCATACCGAGGTCACCATGCACAGCCTCTGCAGCGTTCACAAATATCGCCGAAGTCCCCGTCGATGCAAAGGAGGCGGCAATCTTATGCCCAATGATACCGGTCTTTCCGATACCCATCACCACCACTTTTCCCGTACAGTGATAAAGAACATCCACCACTTGGTCAAAGCGGCTGTCAATGGTCGAACTCAGGTGTTCAAATTCGCAAATCTCTTCTTGGAATATCTGCTTGGCTCTTTCCGAAAAACTCATTACTGCTTGATTTGTTTCTGAGCGTTGTCAATGGCAACGGCTTGTTGGAGTATATTTTCTATTTCACTTAATCGCACTTGATTGGCGGCGTCCGATATGGCGTTGTCGGGGTCGGGGTGCACTTCCAGGAAGATACCATCCACGCCTACGGCAAGTGCGGCACGCATGAGGTGCGGCACCATATCGCGGTTTCCACCGGTTACGCCTTGTTGGTTGCTCGGTTTCTGCACCGAATGGGTTGCATCGAAGATAATTGGGCAGTCGAATCGCCGCATTTCCACGAGGGAGGTCATATCCACCACGAGGTTTCCGTAGCCGAAAGAGGAGCCGCGCTCGGTCAGCCATAGCCTTTCGCCTATCGGCTTAGAGGAGGGTACTGCCTCTACCTTGCTGACTACGCCCGCCATATCCCACGGTGCCATAAACTGTCCTTTCTTCACATTCACCACTCTTCCCGTGCGGGCAGCGGCTTGTATCAGGTCGGTTTGTCGGCTGAGGAAAGCGGGTATTTGCAGCACATCGGCTACCGTTGCCACCGGCGCACACTGCCACGACTCGTGCACATCGGTCAGTATGGGCAGTCCGAGTGTCTGTTTCACCTCCGCCAATATCGCCAAGCCGGCGTCCATGCCGATGCCGCGTGCCGAGTTGGAGGTGCGGTTGGCTTTGTCAAACGAAGACTTGAATATCAGCCGAATCCCCAACCTTTCGCACACCTCTTTCAGCGTGCTTGCCGTTTGTAGCACCATTTCGCGGCTCTCAATGGCACAAGGTCCTGCAATCAAAAACATAGCCGTCAGTCTTTGTACACACGCACCCAATCCACTTGTATCTTGCCCGTGGCGGCGGTGGCGTTTTCGGGAATATATTCAGCAACAGCCGGGTACAGCAACGCGCCTTGCAGGGTATTGGCTGCCCGCAGCACTTCTTGGTCGTTCACATACCAAATGATTTCCTTGGCGTTGATACGCACGGCATATACCATCCATTGCCCGCTGCGAATGCCGCTGACAGCCACCTCTTTGGTGTCCTTTCCGGTGCGCATGCCGACACACACTTGCCGCCCGTCCCATTGCATCAGTTTCACGACAGGCAGCCTTTCGCCGCTTGCCAAATATACGGCAGCATGGGCTTTTCCGCTCACCCTGACTTTTGCCATAAACAGCCCCTCGCCACTGCGGAACGCTGCTGCCGTCTGCGCCACATCGCTCGTCCATTTATAGTCTTGGGGGATAAAACCTTTGGTGGCGTGCCATGCCGAGGCGGTTGCCGCCTCTTTGCGCGTTTCTATGCAGAGTGCGCTATCGGCAATATGCGTATTCTTGCCATGGTTGTACGCCTGCTGTTCATCGGCATAGGAGTGTTGGGTCAGCAGGTTGGGGTTGTTGTAGTGAAATCCCGCTCGCCATGCCGTCTGTTCGATGTTCGCGAGGTTAAACTCCTCCTCGTACAGGGGCTGATAATGCTCCCACGCCGCAATCTGTTTCGGGTCTTGCGCAAGGTAGAATTGAATATCCGCCGAACCCTTCAATGCCTCGTAGCGGGCATCCTGTTTGCTCTCCTCGGTGGTGTACCAGCGTTGAGGGTTCGCCCAAAAGGCATGGCGTTCCACAAACTCTTCCTCTTTCACCGCCAACCGCAACTGCAGATAGTCCCGCACCTCTTTCGACTTCTCGTAGCGGCGATAGGTGCGCAGGGTACGCGAGCGGTCGATGAATTTGTACTTGCGCAACTCCGCCGACTGCCTCACCGCGTCCTTGTCGTTGAGCATGAGGTAGCGGTCACTTTGGGCAAACACCAAATACTCCTTGAAATTTGGCAGTGTGCGCAACAGGTAGTAGGCATGCACCCTAGGCGCCACTTTCAGTTGCCGGTAGCGTGCCATGGTGGCATACTCCTCCGTGTCACGGTACTTCCGACGCAGCAGATAGTTCTTATTCTTCTGAAACTCAGGTGTTTCCACCACTTGCTGCAAGTCTTTGTATTCCTTGAGTTCCGCCGATTGCTCCACCTTGCGGTAGCGTTGGATATCGTCCCGAATTTGCGCAATGCGTTGTTCAAATCGGGGGGTGGTCAGCGTATTGCTTTTCAAACTCGTCTGTTGCATACGAATGTCATTTGGTCAGTTTGCTAAATAGTTCGTCCAATGTGTCCACAAACACCGGCTTGTAACTTTCCTGCTGCGGCAGAAACGACAGGGCTTTCATCTGTTCCGCCATTTGTCGTAGGGGTTCGTAGAAGCCTTGATAGTTCAGCACATAGAGCGGTTTCTTGTGTTCGCCCACCGTGCCGGAGGCGATAGCGTCCATCATCTCGTCCAAGGTCCCGTAACTTCCGGGCAGACACACAAAGCAGTCGGCAAGGCGTCGCATCTGTTCCTTGCGGTCGTTCATGGTGCTTACAAGGTACAGGCTGTCGCAATTCTCCGCCTGTCGTTTGGCAGCCACGATGCATTGGGGGATTACGCCAAGCACGCGTCCGCCGTGGACTTTCACAGCATTGCTCACGCGGCTCATCAGTCCTCCCGTTGCGCCGCCGTACACCAAGGTATGCCCTTCTGCGGCTATCCACGCGCCGAGTGCATCGCCTATTTGCAGATAGGATGCGGGGATACTGTCTTTTGCACTGCAATAAACCGTGATGTTCATACGGGGGGGGGATGGGTTAGGCGTCAATCTTTGCGTAGGTGGCGTTCTGCTCAATAAATTCGCGGCGCGGTGCCACATCGTCGCCCATGAGCATAGCAATGGTGCGGTCAGCCTCGGCGGCATTTTCAATCGTTACTTTCTTCAGCAGGCGTCGTGCGGGGTCCATGGTCGTCTCCCACAACTGCTCGTCCGACATCTCACCCAAACCTTTGTAGCGTTGGGTCTTGATAAGTTTCTCGTCGCCGCCACCGTACTTCATGATGAAATCGTGCCGTTGTTGGTCGTTCCAGCAATACTCTTTGTAGTTGCCCTTTGAGCACATATAGAGAGGTGCCATCGCGATATAGAGGTGTCCTTGCTCAATAACCTCTTTCATGTGGCGGAAAAAGAGGGTCATAATCAGCGTGGCAATGTGCGCACCGTCCACATCGGCATCCGCCATGATGATTACCTTATGATAGCGTATGCGGCTCAGGTTCAATGCTTTCGGGTCATCTTCCGTACCGAAAGTAATACCGAGAGCCGTGAAGATATTGCGTACCTCCTCGCTCTCGAATACCTTATGCTCCATGGCTTTCTCCACATTCAGTATCTTACCGCGCAGCGGCAGAATGGCTTGGTGCTTGCGGTCGCGTCCTGTCTTGGCGGTGCCGCCTGCGGAATCTCCCTCCACGAGGAAGAGTTCACATTCGGCAGGGTCTTTGCTCTCGCAGTCTGCCAATTTGCCGGGCAGTCCGCCGCCGCCCAAGGGGGATTTGCGCAGCACGCTCTGCCGTGCATTGCGGGCAGCGATACGCGCCTGTGCGGCAAGTATGACTTTCTCCACAATCTTTTTGGCATCGTCAGGGTGCTCTTCTAAATAGTTGGTCAGTGCCTCGCTCACGGCAGCCGACACCATACCCGCCACTTCCGAGTTACCGAGTTTGGTTTTCGTCTGTCCCTCGAACTGGGGTTCTGCCACTTTCACCGATATGACGGCGGTCAACCCCTCGCGGAAGTCGTTAGGGTCGATGGTGGCGTTACCGTCTTTGTCTTTCAGTTTGGCTTTCTCCAAGAGTTTGCTCTCCTCCGCGTATTTTTTCATCACGCGGGTCAGCGCGGCACGGAAGCCGGCGACATGGGTACCGCCTTCAATGGTGTTGATGTTGTTCACATACGAGTGCACATTCTCGTTGAAATCGGTATTGTAAATCATAGCGACCTCTACAGGAGTGCCGTATTTGTCGGTATTGAGGTGTATCACTTCCGAGATGAGGGGTGTGCGTGTGCCATCGATATAGCGCACAAACTCGCTCAATCCTTTCTCCGAGTAGAACACCTCTCCCTTATAGCGTTTGCCGTCGGGGGTTACCACGCCTTTGCGGTCGGCAGACACTTCGCCGTCAGGCAGCGCGGCAGGGTCTTCGGTGATAGGATAGCGTTTGTCCACCAAGGTGATGCGCACACCGGCGTTCAGGTATGCCAATTCGCGCATACGGTTTGCCAGAATATCGTACTGATACACCGTTTCCGTAAAGATACTGCCGTCCGGCCAGAACTGCACGAAGGTACCGGTGCCGCGTTCTTGGCTGTTGTAGGTGCCTACCTCGTGTACGGCGCAGGTCGGTTTGCCCTTGGCGTACTCTTGCACATAGATTTTACCGTCGCGATACACCTCCACATGCAGTTTCGTCGAGAGAGCGTTCACGCAACTCACACCCACGCCGTGCAAACCACCGGACACCTTGTAACTATCCTTGTTGAATTTACCGCCGGCGTGCAGCACGGTCATCACCACCTCAAGCGCACTGCGGTGCTCTTTGGGGTGCATATCCACGGGGATACCGCGTCCGTTGTCTTGTACGGTGATAGAGTTATCTGCATTGATGGCGACTTCTATGTGGTTGCAGAAGCCCGCTAATGCTTCATCGATTGAGTTGTCCACCACCTCATAGACCAAGTGGTGCAGACCTTTTTGCGAGATGTCGCCGATGTACATGGCAGGGCGTTTGCGCACTGCCTCCAATCCCTCGAGCACTTGAATACTCGAGCCGTCATACCTTTCTGTTTCTTCCATTATGTTGTTTAATTGTATTCTGTGGGGTTGTTGTATTCGATTTGCACCTTATATATACTCCTTGTTTTGGAGCGCTCCCGAAAAAGGCAGGCAAAAATCTCTGCAAAAGTACAAAAACTTTTGCACCCACACAATAGGGGACTACGAAAAACTTGCAAAGTCCCCGCAAATCGCTCAAAAACGCCCTTAAAACAGATTGGTTTTTCGTGTGGATAATTTCACATCAGCCCGCCATTGCCATTTGCGCTTTTTTACGGAGGACACCACCGGGGACGCCACCACCCCGCTTGCAGATTAAAAATTAAGGGGACTTCTATAAATTGCTTTGTCGTGATTTTTGGAATTTTGGATAGCAGATACTTGGTTGGAGCGAAGGAGCAATGCGGGCATTGTGACTGAGTGAAAATACGTAGATGCAGCCAAAAAACAAAAAGCACACAAAAGTGTTTGCAGTCCCAGATTTGAATAATTTATTACTAAACGGGGAATTTATAGAAGTCCCCTTAAAATTTAGGAATTCCTTTCTTCCTCTTGTGAGTTCCGAAATTTCGCCCTACCCTTGCCGCGATTTCCTGCAGACCTGCGTATAGGATAACCGAAGGATAAGCGAAGGATAAGCGAAGGATAAGAATACTTTCTCAATACTTTGAAGCAATGCCGAAAATACTTCTAACCGCCCCCGCAAATACGCTTAACCGACCCTGTAGCGACTTTGAGTGGTCGCGCAGCCAAGGACGACAAGATTGTCTCCCTCCCACTCCCTCCCTCTTGCCCCTCTAGATCCCTCTAGAACCTCTAGATCTTCTAGATTTTCCACCCCCCCCCAAAAAAAAAGTAAAAAATACTTGCACATATTGCAAAATAGTTATACCTTTGCGGGTCAATTGCATGGGGGTTGAGCGCAACGGGTGTGCGCGGGGGTATGCGGGGCGGAAGACAGGCGCGTCAAGACTATGCATTGGCAAATATCATTGAAACAACATATTTGGATAAATAACAGAAGCGTCCTGAACAAATTAGGTAGTATGAAAAGAAGTATTGTATTCGGGTTGATTTTATGGGCATTGGGTCCGGCATTCGCATTTGAGTACAATGGATTGGAATACACGGTGTTAAGCCAAAGCGGCAGCACAGCGAATGTAAGTGTGCAACAGGGTTCCACCACCCCGAAAGGAGCCTTGGAAATCCCCGCCTCGTTCACTCTTGACGGCACGACCTACACCGTTATCTCCATCGCCGCAGACGGATTTCGGCATTGTAAAGGCATTACCTCGCTTACGCTGCCGAGTACCATTGACTCTGTCGGAGATTACGGTTTCTATATCTGCGACAGAATGACTGCCGTTTCCCTGAACGAGGGCTTGAAATTCATCGGCAACCGTGCCTTTTGCAACGACTCGGCATTGGTAGGCACCCTCGTCATTCCTTCAACGGTGGACTCCATTGCCCAATATGCATTCTGCAAGTGCAACAGTTTGAGCGACATTGAGTTCTCATCAAGCACCCCCGCCAAAATTGGGGAGGGTGTCTTCAGCATAACCACCCGACACGCGCACATCCTCATCCCCTGCGGCTCATACGATGCGTATGCCGCTTACTACAACTACTATACGACCGCAACGGGGGACATCGGAATCCGGTATCCCTACAAGGATTTGGTAACGGATTTGTGCGCAGATGTGCCTGTATTGTTTGACGGCAAACTGCGCTATCGGGTGATTGACAAAACCCATGGCGAGGTATCGGTTTCCGGCTACATCGCAAGTACCATTGACGGCGAGTTGCAGATACCGGAGTCCCTGACGGTTAAAGACCGGACATTCAAGGTGGTAGAGGTGGACAGCAATGTTTTTTACCGGAAAGAACTCCTCACCAAAAAGGTGCGCATTACCTCTTTGATAATGCCCTCCACCATGCGCAAAATCAACTACGGCGCATTCTATGGGTGCCACAGTCTGAGTTCCGTCACGCTGAACGAGGGGTTGGAGTACATCGGCAACCGCTCTTTTTGCAAGGACTCGATGCTCACCTCGTTCACCATTCCGAGTACGGTAACTTTTGTCGGCGATTATGCCATCGGGCATTGCCCTGCGTTGGAGTGGGTTGAGTTGTTGCCGACCACGCCGCCGACCAGCGACGGATCTCCGTTGGCGGGTACAGACTACGGCTTTGATGTCATGATACCCTGCGGCACCGCCGCCACTTACAAATACTTTTATGTGGAGCGTGATGACAAAAAGTCGTACATTTGGAGCAGCCAAAAAGTAAAAGATATATGCAGTTTCAACGATGGCACCATCAAATACTCGCGCCCCACGGAGGACGACACGGAGGTGCAGGTGGACGGTATGGTTTCCGGTGTGACGGTGAACAGCCTCGTGATACCGGCAAGCGTTACAGTCGGGAAATACCAATTGGATGTTACAAAAGTGGTGGATAATGCCTTTAACAATAAGACATTTACTTCTTTGGACATCGCGGGGTCGGTGCGTTCCATCGGTTATCAAGCCTTTCGCAACAACCCTTCGCTGACCACCATTCGTTTTCACGAGGGCTTGCAGGTCATCGGCAATCGTGCTTTCTGTTCGGATGAGGGGTTGGCGATGATTACGATACCTTCCACCGTAGATTCCATCGGTGGTTTCGCTTTTGGGTTATGTTCCAATCTGTCTAACATATACGCCAAGGGGCTCACGCCGCCCAAAAGACAATCCAATGACAATAATCCGTTCTCCGGCGTAGCCGCGACGGGCAATTTGTATCTGCCGTGCCGTGCCGGTTTGGCGGAGTATCAGTCAGTGTGGAGCGGATTGCTGAAAGGCTGGACATGGAGCAACAACTGCGACATCGACATTTACCACCACAACTTCCCGAATGCAGATGCGTTGCTGACGGAGATTGAGGGGGATTTTGACGCCGACAGACTCCTGTATCACCGTATTTTCACATCGGGGCAGTGGGAGACATTGTACTTGCCGTTTGATGTGGAATCGGTAACGCTGTACGATACCGACGACGGTCAGGATGCAACGATTACCCCATGGATATACGGAACAGGAGGAAATTTCTACCTTGTGAAGCAGTTGGGGCTCGATGCAGACGGCAATCCCGCCTTTGCAACGGTAAACAGCGTACAGGGCTACACGCCTTACCTGATTCGGTTTGAACACAACTGGTACGACGACAAAGTTGTTACTTTCCGCAGCACGGAAGACCCCACGGTGGAAACGACTTTCACGCAGCAATCCGGTGTTACTTCTGCGATGTACGGCAACCCCACCCTGTTCAACCAGAGTGTGCAAAGCGTCTATCTCTTAGAGGAAGAAGGGGAGAACTTCCGCCACTCGTCCGCAAGCCGGACGCTCTACCCCTTTGAGTGCTATGTGGCAGACGGCACGGGGAGCGTATCCTCCGCGCCACGCCGGTTTACCATCAGTTGGCGGCAATCAATGCCCACCGACGGCGGCGCACCTGCTATAGACGGCAGCGAGTTGGCATATACCGTGAACGGCAAGACGCTGACGATATTCCCGGCGGGCGAAGCCGTTACCCTATATGGTGTGAACGGGGTGTTGCTGCACACTTTCCCACAGGGGACCACCGCTGCGACCATCAATTTGGAACAAGGTTACTACATTATATCCACGCGATACGGCAGCGCGAAAATCGTGCTGTAAAACCCAATCATGAAACGAATTTATATTGTCATATTCTTGTTACTGGCGATAACCGGTGTCGTGTTCAACATGCTGCCCGACAAGGTGTCGTACCCTGCGGCGCAGACACCTGTCCGCACAACGGAATCGTCCCTGTTCTCCCAACCTGCGACCGTTGTCGAAGGGCAGACTTCCCTCTTTACCCAAAAGGATTTGCCCCGTTGGAACGGGGCGTATGCACGGCACATATCGTTCTATACGCCCTACGCGACGCCCGCCACCGCATACGATGATGCCGACCTCATTGCGCAAGACCCCGCCTATCAGCAAACCGCATATCCTTTTGAGGTCCTGCCGGCGGCATTTACCGGTGGTTACGGTGTAACCTCTGCCGCCGACTACACCCTGTCGCCGCAATCCGCGCTGCAACCGACCACTTTCCAAGCCATAGAAATGCCGGTAGCATTCGTGGACCCCATCAGCACCTCGCTGGCGGCCAACAACCTCAATATCTTGAACGCTTCGTCCGCACCCCGCCGCACCCCGCCGGTGATAGGCGGCGGAGATACCCCGCCGGACACGCCGGGCTTTATACCGGTGGGCGATGCGCCCGTATGGTTGGTGCTGGTATTTGCCGCAGCGTGTGCCACAGGCGTCTATGTACGCACGCACAAACCATCCGCCAAAAAAATCGTAAATTAAGTTACCGCCGACCCCCGAGAGACCCGCGATAGACCCGCGAAAAATTCCTAATTCCTAACTCCTAATTGCCCCCGCCCATTCGTAGAAGGGAAGAATGCGGACATGCTTGTCCCCGTCCACATAGTGGTCGGAATGGTGTAGGGTAACGATAACCCCTTGGGTTACCGACAATGCGTCCATAGCAGCGAGGACGCCCTCCACCTCGCGCGAGCAGGTGTCTGTGTTAAAGTCCGCACATACTTGCACCAATTCCACACACTGCCCCTTGTGGACGGCTACAAAATCACACTCGCGTCCCTGTTGTGCGTAGTAGTACAAGGAGTCGTATTTACGGCGCAATTCCCCATAGACCATGTTCTCCAAACGATGACCGGTATTGGCGGATAGTGCTGTGGAACAGACCGTTATCAACCCTGTGTCCACGCAATAGACCTTCTTGGGGTTTACCATACGCACTTTTTCCGAAGCCGAATAGATAGGAACAAAATCAAACAAATAACTTTGTTGCAGATAGGAAAAATACTCATTGATGGTCGTGGCGCTACTGATTTGCAGGGCTTGGCGCAACTTGTTGGCCGACACTAAATTCCCGACATTGTTGAGCAGAAACATCAGGAGTTCTTTCAGTTTGCCATAGTCGCGCACGCCATATCGGGTAGTTACATCCCGATAGAGGATGTCGGACAACAGGTTGTTGAGAATATCTCCGTCCTGCAATTTCAGATACAGCGGGAAACCGCCCTGCTCCATATAGCGGGTCTGCGAATCCTCGTGGCAATCCAATCCGAGAAAGCCGCAAAACTCCCTATACGAAAACGGGAACAACTCATACGACAAATGCCGTCCTGTCAGTTTGGTACCCAACTCGCGGCTCAACATAGAGGCATTGCTGCCGCTGACAACAACCTGATACCCCTCGTCCAACTTGCCGCGTACATACAGTTCCCAGCCATCCACCACCTGCACCTCATCCAAAAACAGCAGCGGCTTTTGGGCATAGGTGCGCAGAGCATCGTCCAAACGCGAATAGTCCTCTCGGGTGAAACCATAGAGTTGCGGGGACTCAAAATTTAGATAGAAAACCGGCTGTTCCGCCCCGCAACGGGCAGCCACCTGCGCCATCAGGACGCTCTTCCCGCAACGGCGGACGCCCGAAATAACCACGGCGAAATCCGATATGGGGAAATGGATTTGAGGCAATAACTCACGCGCAAAACTTGCGCTCTCCGACAACGCAGTCCATTGACGCTGAGCGGTTTGCAGAATAGTACTTTGTAGTATCATAGTTATGTCGGTTGCTGATGTTTCCGGCGGCAAAGGTAGTACTTTTCTGTGAAATACACAATAGTTTCCATTACTACTGGAAACTATCTTCCATTTGCAATGGAAACTTTTGCGTATCGCCCATACTCTGACATCCCCTCCTTTGGAGGGGCTTGGGGAGGTCTCCCCCTCAAAAAAACACCCCGCCACGGAACCCACAGCAAAAAAATACTTGTTTTTTTTGCAGGTATGCAAGAAATGTTGTACCTTTGCACGCTTTTTGAGGCTTTGTGCGCACACAGCGTATGCCGCCCGCGCGGCAGGCAGGGTCTCAGGGCATAGTAAATATCAATTATCAATTAAACCAATTAACTGTATGTTAAATCATTACGAAGCCGCTTTCGTGCTAACTCCCGTTTTGTCTGAACCACAGATGAAGGAAGCGGTTGACAAATTCGAGAACCTTCTCAAGGAGAATGGTGGTGCCATTCTGAATCGTGAGGAGTGGGGTTTGCGCAAACTTGCCTACCCTATCCAAGGCAAAACCACGGGTTTTTATGCTTTGCTGCAATTTGATGCAGAGCCTGCCGTGATTGCCACTCTCGAGACGGAATTCCGTCGTGATGAACGAATCATTCGTTTCCTCACAACGCGTTTGGACAAGTATGCTTTCGAGTATGCGGAAAAGCGTCGCAACGCAAGTTTGAAAAAAGAAGAACCTGTAACCACTGAGGAGGCTTAATTATGGCACAGCATGAAGATTTCCGTTATTTGACCCCGCGTACCAACGAGGCGAAGAAGAAAAAGTACTGTCGTTTCAAGAAGAGCGGCATCCGCTACATCGACTACAAGGACCCCGAGTTCCTCAAGAAGTTCCTCAACGAGCAGGGCAAGATTCTGCCCCGCCGCATTACGGGTACCAGTCTGAAATACCAGCGCAAGGTGGCGCAGGCGGTTAAGAAAGCGCGCCATTTGGCATTGCTGCCGTATGTAACCGATATGATGAAGTAATCGTTTAACAGAAAGGAGAAACATCATGGAAGTCATTTTGATACAAGATGTAGCCAACTTGGGCTACAAGAACGATATTGTTAAGGTGCGCGACGGTTACGGTCGCAACTATCTGATTCCGAACCGCTTGGCGGTGATTGCCAACGACAGCAACCGCAAGCAGTTGGCGGAGAACCTCAAGCAGCAGGCGCACAAGTTGGCGAAGCAGTTGGCGGACGCGCAGGCGTTGGCGGAGAAGTTGGCGGCTACGGTCATCACTTTGCCGGCAAAGGCGAACGAGGACGGCAAAATTTTCGGTGCTATCACCACGGCGATGGTGTCGGAGGCATTGAAGGCGCAAGGTTTCGATGTGGATAAGAAGATTATCACCGTCGAGAATGTGAAAGAGTTGGGCGAGGCGTTGGCGGTTGCCAAACTGCACCGTGAGGTGAAAGCCCAGATTAAGTTGAATGTAGTGGCTGCTGAATAAGCCCTAAAGAAAGGAAACAGAGTTATGAAAAAAGGAATTCATCCCGACAACTACCGTGTGGTGGTATTCAAAGATATGTCCGATGGCACCCAGTTCTTCAGCCGCTCTACAGCCACGACGAAGGACACCATCGAGATTGACGGGCAGACTTATCCGCTGATCAAGTTGGAGATTTCGAACACGAGTCACCCCTTCTACACCGGCAAGTCGAAACTCGTGGATACCGCCGGACGCGTGGACAAGTTCATGTCCCGTTACGGCGAGCGCAAGAAGAAATAATCTTGATGGGAAAGATAGGAGGCGAGTCTTGCAAGGCTCGCCTCTGTTGTATGTACGAACCCGTTTGTTAATGTCCTTTTGATTTGAGAGAAGCGCTTACCGTCCCCAAACCCCAAGGGGAGGATAAGCAGATGTTAAGCGGATCTTATGGGGTGCTTGAATAGTATGCCAATGGATGATACAAAAAATATGCGTCGCCGACTGTTAATAGAATTTAGCAGACAAAACTTGTTGTCTGTTCTGCTTTACGGACTGTTGTTCGGGGTGTTGTATGGGGTGGAATGGCTGTTCCCCTCGTTGCAGGGGACGCTGCTGCGGTGGTCGGATGCCGCTTTCGTGGTCGGCATACCTGCCAGCATCATCGGCACGGGCTATGTGCTGACCATCCGCAACCCCAAGAACTACATCGGCTTCTACGGCGATTTGGTGATGGCGGTCTTATTGGCGGTGCAGTTCTACCTGCAGGGCAATTACGACCTCACGGTGCTGTACTTGGCAGTGTTTGTGCCATTTGGCATCCTCTCATTGCTCACTTGGCGGCGCAACACCCTGCAAACGCAGGGCGACGACACACCTTTTGTTCCGCAGTGGCTGCCCGCAAAGGCGCAATGCCTTACTGCCGTGGCGGCGTTGGTCATCGTGGCGGCGGACTATGGGTTGGCAACCTGCGTCATTCAGCAAAACGCTTGGGGCGAGAATATGGGCTTGAAACTGATGGGGGGGCTGATGATAGCCTCCTCGGTGCTGGCAAACTTCCTGCTTATCCGCAAGCGCATTGACGCTTGGGCCTGGTGGGTGGTGTACAGCGTGGCGGGCATGGCGTTCTATGTGATGACCGGGAACCTGTTCTCGTTGGTGCTTTTCACTGTGTTCCTTGTGGTGAACGGCAGTGCGGGCGTGGCGTGGATACGGAAACAATCGTGATATGAACATAAAAAACAATACGACACTGCGTGCAGCGGACGACACCGAACTGCTGCCTTTTCTGCTCACCAAGATGGGCGGAATGACGCGCACCGGCATCAAGCAACTGTTGGGGCAGCGGCGCGTGCTGGTAAATGGTACGGTGCAGACCCGCCACGACACTCCGCTCCGGAAGGGCGACCGTGTGGTGATTGTCAGCGGGCGCGGGAACGCGGAACTGCGTCATCCCAAACTGCGTATGGTGTACGAAGACGAGTGGCTCATCGTGGTCGAGAAGAAGCAGGGGCTGCTGACGGTGCCGGTGTATGCCGGTGGGACGGAGACGACGGCGTTCTCCATTCTGAAGGCGTATGTGAAACGCCAAGACCCGCGCAACGGCATCTATGTGGTGCATCGGTTGGACCGAGAAACGAGCGGGCTGTTGGTCTTTGCCAAGACTCCTGAACTGCAGGCGTATATGCGCACCTACTGGCGGCAGATTGTAACGCGCCGCACTTACATTGCGTTGGCAGAGGGGCTTTTCGCGCAAAGCGAGGGTACAATCACCACTTGGCTTACCGAGGACAAGCGCCATGCCATGGTCTATTCGTCGCCCACCGACAACGGCGGTCAGATAGCCGTTAGCCATTACGCCGTGGTGCGGCAGACAACCGCCGCACAAGAGGCGCAGGGGGGCTTCTCGTTGGTGGAACTAAACCTCGAGACGGGGCGCACCAACCAGATACGCGTCCATTTGGCGGGGTTAGGACACCCGATCGTGGGCGACCGCAAATACGGCACCGGCAACACCTCTTCCCCCATCGACCGTTTGTGCCTGCATGCACGGGTATTAGAGTTCATCCACCCCGTTACGGAACAGAAAGTGCATTTCCAAACCCCCACCCCAAAAGACTTCCTCCGCGTCTTCCATGACCATAAGTCGGAAGGTAGAGGGTAGAGATTGGAGATTACAAGAAGTTAGACAATACAGGCTGTTCTCGTATGAGAACAGCCTGTATTCTATTTCGGGAGGGATGAGCCGGTGTTGATTGCACCCGCTCTCCCGCCGATTCAACAACTGCTTATTGAATGAACTTCTTGCCGTTCATAATCACAATACCATTGTAGTCCTCATCAACCTCAACGCCCAACAGGTTGTAGCGTTTGTTGTTGAAGAATTGCTTTTTGTCAACAACCACATCCTCAGTACCAGTAATTTCAATATCACCCTGTTTGATATACAGCGTGTAAGTTGCGCCATCTGCGTTAATGACAACCTCGGCATAGCGTCCTTCTTCGCCCTCGGGAAGTTCCTGTGCATTAAACAGCACATAAACGGCGTCGTTGGACGAATAATAGGTAGTATCTATATCATACTCAAGCCATTCCGGAACATCAATCTCCCAATCTTCAGGGTTGTTATTGGTGAAGAAAAGAGCCGCGTTGTTTTCTTCATCCCCTTCATAGTAGGCAAGACCGCCCTCTACAGGGACAACCATTACATTTACAGTAGTATCGCAAACAATAGCGGGATAGTAAGCGTCAAAAGAAATAGCAAGGTTAGAACCGCCACTACTCCATAAGGTCGTATATTTTCCGTTCAAGGTATAGAGCGTTGTACCACCGGGGGTATAATAGTCGCTATAAATACCGAAATCACATTTACTCTCATTGAAATTTGTCAACTCCAAATAGAAATCGCCATCAATAACAATCGGAGTTTCAACAAGGTCGCCCAAGATATTTTTCTCATAGAACTTAACGACAATCGTTCCCATACCACTACCAACAGAGGCATAGTCGTCAACCGTTACCGTGGTTTTAGCGAGAACCGTTCCCTTATCAATAAGTCCGGCTGTCAAGTCTGCTGCATACAAAGCCACATTCACAGAAGCACCCTCAGGCAAGATAGCAGCATCGTTCTCACTTGCATTGTACACAGGGATATTGATTTGCTCAATCTTCATAGTCCCTAAATTGCGGACAATCACACCAATCGTATCTGCCGTCTTTCCGGTAATACTATCCACGAGCAAATTTGTTCCATAACTGTAAGAACCTCTTGATCCTGCGCCTACACGATAAAAGTCTTCGCCTCCGTTCAGGGTGTCGGTGTACATACCACACAATGTCATCTCAATATTGCCCTCATTGCTGTGATATCCACTTGCCAAAAATTGCCGTGCTTCACTTTCGCCATATATATATCCCTTTATATTGACAACGGTATCATTCCCTGCTGCCGTTTTAAGCGTATAGGTATGTTCCGATGTTTTGGGAAGATAGTATATACCAAAGCCATACCCTGATACATAACTCTCCGAATTCTCTTCATAGACCGTCCAACCGGAGCGCGAGTATTCACTCCATGTAGTAGGTCCTACCGCATTCTTCCATATCACACTATCCAAATAAGGAATAATAATCATCGGATAATAACCATAGAAATCGGCATTTAAACCGGCATGCATCATACCATCGCAGTAGTAGTAGTCCGAACCGGCGAACTCTTCAGCAGCAGCACGGTATTTCGCAGCGGATTCCGCATTAAATGCTTCAAAGGTCATGGGTTGATTCATCTCCACCTCACCAATGGTAACTTTTTTCTCATTTGCAATAACATCAAGGTCGTAAACCTTAGTTTGAGCAGCAACCTGTCCCACAATAACAAGTGCACAGGCAAAAAGTAAACTTTTCTTCATTGCTTTTTTGTTTTAATAAGTTATTTGATTGTTTTGTTTCGAAGAGGTTCCCCTCTTCTATTTTTTCGATTTATTTAACCGTTGCACCTTGAATATAGTGTCTTACACCATCCCCTTCCAAGATGGAACCCACCGCCGAATTGAAGACATTGTCGGGGTTGGGCTGAACCGTGAATGTGCCGACAAAGGTATTTACCACCTCTAACAAACTGGGGGCGGCTGTACTCCAATTTTTTGCATTGGTCGTCATCGGTTGAACATACGCGATATCCACACTGCTTTCATTTTGGGCTATCGTAATCTCAAAATCCGCATTCTCTGTAGTTGTTTTACTTCCATTTTTGTATTGGAAACGGACACGCACAAAGTAGGCTCCCTGATACAGATTGGCACTTTCCGAATAGCCGATTCCAAGAGAAAGCACTGACGCCTTTGTAGCATCTCCGGAAATGGTCTTCAAAGCCTCAACGAAAGCCTCTATCTTGTCCGATACTGGACTCTCCGCCTTCTTCACATCTTCCGTCCAGCCTCTTCCATTGGCAATATAAGTCTTGAAAATATAGTTCAAGTTACCCGCATTTATCACACTACCATTCTCCCCGACCAACTGATTATCCTTGTAGGTGAATATACGCTCGTTCTTTTCATCTTCAAATCCGTAATTCAAGACAATACCATCCGTTGTTGCACAAAATCCATAGTGTGACGCGGTTTCAGCACTATAGGTTTCTCCGTGATTGGTTAAGCGAAATATACCATTCGTCCCATTGTACAAGTCATACACCTTGTTCCCTTGTTGAAGGGACACAATATTGGCATTCTTGAACAAACTGCTCTGCATCTGCTCACACGCAGCATAATGTGCGGCAATGTCCACAGTCTTCAACGGACGCAAGACACTATACGCGCTGTGTTTTTTCCCTTTTAGGATGACCTTGTCCGCAGAGGCTTTCAATATCAAGAACTCATAATCACCCAAATAGCCGTCACCATCTGTTTGCGGGTCTGACCATGCATGGAGTACGGAATTGTAGGTATCAAACGACAACAAGGGTCCGTAATCGCTAATCAAAGTCCAAGTACTGTTGGAGTCCGTAACAATCACATTGTTGGTCGTCAAACTATTTTTGGCAGTAACACTCACGCTGCCGTCCATCTTGAATTTCACAATCAGCACATAACCGCGCGAGGTCGTTGTATTCTCTGTGTTGGGAAAATAAACCATTTCCCACCCGTTCTCGGGGGCAGTAAGAACAGCGTTGGCATTGTCAATCGCCTCCACGGCACGCTGGGCGGCGGATTTCTCAAACAGGCTCTCTTCATCACGGTTGCAGGACGCGAACAGCGTGAGGGCAAGAAGCGATATTGCTATATATTTCAGTTTCATAGTCGTACCCTGTTTATTTGTTCAAGAATTCAAGATTCATAATCATATCCCAATCCAAGTTCTGCTGGCGACGCTGTACCTCCTCGTGCATAGCCTCAAGGTCGATATTCCATTTCTCCGCCAACCACGAATTGCATATCTCCCATTTCTGCAGGATAATACCTGCACCGGTCGTTCCCGCCTTATCCAACATATTCTGCCATTCGGCATCGGACTTGACAATATAGTTGGCTATCACCTCCACAAAATCCTCGCGCGTCTGGCTGCTGCCGTAGGCAGATACAAAGCCCAAGGTCCAAGCCTCTGCGTCCGTGCGGTCTTGCCAACGCGAAGGGTTGTAATCCGATGGGTTGATGAGTCCGTACTCGGTGGGGTAAGCCTTCTGCTGGTGAAGGATATGCGCAAACTCGTGGTGCATTGTCTTGAAGATATACTCGTTGAGTTGGTTGATATTGTTGGTCTCCATCTGGTTGATTTTCAGCAGCGTAATCTGTATGCCGCCTTCGGCATACCCCAACTTCTCGGTACCCTGCGCCGCATTGATCATGGCAGAGCCGATGAGTTTGATTTTCTTCGGACCATAGACCGGCAGGAAGTCGGGACCTACAATCGAGTCATAGACATCGTACCACAGATAGAGAGCCAAGTGCGCCAAAGTATCCGCCTTGCCGAGGCTCACGGGTACGATATTGTAACTGGCATCCGTACCGTTGTCGTCCAACTTATAGACAAACTCCACATTGTACGGCTCCGTGAAATACCGGTGCAACCACTGGTCGAACTCACGCGTATAGGTGGTCGTATCCTCCACGGGATCCACAAAGATAGAATCCGTGAATGTGTCTTTCTCGCACGCAGTCATGCCCGCCAACAGCAGAGCCACTGCCAAAAAATGATATATCTTTTTCATATTACCTTGTCTTTTTAATGGTTATCCGTCGTAGGGGCAAAAATGGAAGGCGTACCCATGGTCAGCACCAAGTTCGGCAGCGTTGCTGTCTCTGTGGCCTCCGGTCCGGGAACATACGGCACAACCACACTCCCCGAATTGTCGCCCAACACCTCGCGGGGGTTCGCCTGCATGCCGCTCTGTATCACCTCTTGCGGCAACTGGATGGCACGGCGGTCGTCGTTCCACACCAAAGTCTTCAGCGGGTCTGTTCCTTGCTTGTGGGTAATCTCAATGCCATAGCGCTTGAGGTCTTGCCAACGCAGACCGTCGTGGATCGTCTCGATACGGCGGAAATGCAGCAAGCAATGTATGAACGGCAGTTGGTCGTCCGACACCACGAAATCGGCACTCATCTTGGTCGAGTTCAAGGTCGGCACCAAGCCTTTGGACTTGGATGCGGTATAGAAATCCCTTATCTTCTTCGCCGTCAGATTGACATTGCCATTCTCCAAGGTATCCATACGCGTACCCACTTTGTAGCCCTGCGCCCAAATACGCAGGTCGTTGACGGCACCATCGATGTCGTTGGTGAATATCTTTGCCTCCGCACGGCAGAGCAAGGTCTCGTTGGTGGTGAAGGCACGCGTGATACCATGGATATAGCCGTAGCCGTTTACCTTGTCGGTGTACTCAAACATATAGTAGAACTTCGACGAGAAGTTGCCATACTCCTGGCTGTACATCCACATCGGGAACCCAGGCCACAGGCTGCCCCAACACGGACCGCCGCTGTAGAAAGTATCATTGAAAGCATCACCATTCAACTGATAGCGACCGTAGGACGGCAACGCTGTGTAGAATGCCGACGAATAGGTGGTGTAAATCAACAGGTTGGCTACCGACTTGATGTTTCCCCAGTACTGCAACAACTCCTGCTCGGGATTGCTCAAAGCGTAGGCGGCAGCCGCCTCATACATCATGCTCTGGGTGGACTCGTCGGTGGTACCCAATACATAGTTGGCATGCTCCAGCACCTTGTCGTACTGACGCTTGTAGAGGTAGAACCGTGCTGCAAAAGCATGCGCGGCTTTTGTGTTGAAGTGATATTTCGGCACACTGTAGTATTCGTCGGAAACCAACTTCAAGCCTGCCTCGATGTCTTCCTCAATATGCTTGTAGGTCTCGTAGAGTGTGCCGCGCTCGTAGTGCGGAGCCACTGTAGTTTCGGGTTCCAACATGTAGGTGATGCCGAGGTCTTTCTTGCTCTCCTCGTCATTTTTCCATGCCTGGCAGAACACATTCGCGAGAACGAAATGTGCATAGGCACGGCTGAGCAATGCCTCACCCTTTTCGGCGTCCATATTGATGCCCTGCGCCTCCAACTTCTCGATCGCCTGCAATGCCTGATTGGCGGTTGCCACCGCCGTATAGTAGCCGTCCCAAATGTATTTGGGGCTATCCTGCTGTCCGCTGCTGACTACCGGCTGCCAACCGAAAATCTCGTTGTACATCTGATCCAAGGGATTGAGCGAGTTGGTATGCCCCGTGGCGTTCGGCGCATTGTTGTCCACGATATTGTCGGAACTGAACTCGCAGATAGGAGCCGCATTGGCAGAAGGGTACGCCGATACAAGCAACAACTGCACCTTTTGCTTGGTGTCGATCGAAGCACGCATATCCGGCTCATGGTCTAAGAAATCACACCCCACAAGGACTATGCCCAACCCTACTATGCTATACAATATATTCTTTTTCATAATCTGTCTATATTTCAATTGGTTACCATGCTCACACTCATTAGAATCCAAGGCGTACGGTCAAGGTGAACTGACGCGGCGTAGGAGAAGACACACCACCGGTGTTGTAATACTCAGGGTCGCGGCCGTTGAGTTTCTTGTCGGCATAAGCCAGCCACAGGTTGGTGGCACTCACCTTCACACCAAAACTTGATACGGCTTTCTGCCCCTCGAACACTTTGGCGGGCAGGTCGTATGCCAACGACAACTCTTTCAAGCGGATGAAATCGCCTTTGGCAACGCGCTCGGTGGAATAGTTGTATGCCGAGTAGGCATCGTTCAAGTTGCTGATTTGGTCGAACTGACGCGTGGTGGCAATGACGGGTATGGTAGTGATTTCTTCATCCCCCGGCACCATCCAACGGTTCTTCATTTCCTTCATGCTGGCGGTCAAGTCGCTGTATTGGCTGCTGTACACATAGCAGAGCGGATCCAAACGGAGTACACTTCCGAAACTATAGGTAAAGAACACATTGAGTTTCAGACCTTTCCACGAGAAAGTATTGCCAAACGAACCCGTAATTTTCGGGTCGATTGTACCCTCGTAGGTCAGATAATCCACATCCTGATACTCTTGGAAATTGATTTTGCTATACTCGCCCGGACCGATGATGACCGTATGGTCTTTGTCGCCATAGAAGGTAGGAAGTCCCTCCTCCGTCAGCCCCGCAAAGGGAATACTATACAGCGCACCCACCGGACGGTCAACCATACGCCCGTAGCCCAACACGAGTTGGTAAACCTGGGAACGGGAGTCCAACTTGGTAATGGTGTTCTCCGCCCACGAGAATATCCAGTCCGTCGTCCAACGGAAATTCTTTGTCTTTACATTCACCGTCGAGAGGGTAAACTCCACGCCGGTTGACTCCATCGTGGCATCGTTGGCAAGTTTGGTGGTCGCACCGCCGACCCCCATCGTCTGCACATAACCAATCAAGTCGAAGTTATTGCGCTTGTACCAGTCCACCTCAAGGTTGATGCGGTTGTCCACAAAGCCGAGAGCCGTACCGATATTCAACTCGTGCTTCTTCTCGTATGTCAATTCGGAGTTCTCCAAGTCCTCCAACTGGATACCGGTTTCCGAAGCATTGGTATTCGGACGGAAGGGGCTGTAACTCGAAAAGACGGCAAGCGAGTTCGTAACGCTGGTAGGACCGCGGTCCGCCGTCAGCGAGTAACTGGCTTTCAGGCTGGCATGCGTCCACGCCTTGTCGAAAGTGGAGGCCCACCATTTCTCCTCGTGGGCATTCCATGCCGCACTGACATTCCATGTCGGCAACCACCGTGCGGTGCGGCTCTTGCCCAACTTGTTGGTACCCTCGTAACGGATAGTACCGTTGATGGTGTAGCGTCCTTGGTAGGAATAGGTTGCCATGGCAAAGAAAGCGAGGTTACGATAGTAGGTAAACTCGTTGGAGAAATAGGTACTGTTCTCCTCCTGACTTTGCTTGAACAAGCGATAATCCGTGTAGGGCGTACCACCGTTGTTGTATTGGTAACCCCAACCGCGGAACCATGTGTACTGACGGTCGGTGGAATTCAACTCTCCACCGCCGAAGAGGCTGATGATATGGTCGTTATTGCGCCCGAAATCCGCATTGTAACTAACCGTGGCACGAAAATCCGCCGAGAGCAACGAATACTCGGTAAGGTCGTAGATACCACCCTTGGGCAGGATAGTCTCTGGCAGTGCAGTGGGGTCATCGGGGTCGGTGTAGAGATACTGGTTTCTCTCACGAATCGTGTTGTCCTCCGGATCCACACCCGCACGGTAGGCACGCGCCTGGTTGCTGTCGTCCTTGATGTTATGTTCCTGACGACTTGCCTGATAACGAACTGCCCCCAAGGCACTGATTTCCAACCCGCGCACGGGCTTGTAACTGATATCGCCCTGAAACTTAAGGTCGGTAACCTTAATGTCGATATAGTTCTGCTCCAACTCGTCGTTGATATTGAAATCGCAATAGTTGCGGCGATAGGTGTCGTTGGGGTCCAACACACGCGAGGTGTTCATCGCATACGAGAAGGGGTTGATATCAAACTCACGGCTGACAGCACCCGAGATAGGGTCGGTCTGCGCAGAGATGGTACCCGGTGCCTTCTGCTTACGGTAACTGCCCATGGTGGCGATACCCACCGTGAGTTTCTGCTTGCTGGTGGAGGGCAAGAGGTCGTAGGAGGCATTCATATTCCCCGTGAAACGGCTAATCTCACTGGATTTGTACCAACCCGGGTCCTGCAACGCCGACAACGACGCATACACACGCGCACGCTCCGTACCCGTCGAGAAAGACAACGAGTGGTTGTGCATCACGGTTTGGTTGAACAGTTCCTTGAACCAATCCGTATTGCGGAACTCCGCCTCCCGCAAGAAAGCGTTCTTGCCCGCCTGCGTGTTGGCAATCACACCTCTGTTAATCAAGTCGTACATACGACCATAGACACCGTAGTTCTTGGCGGCATTCAGCGTGGAATACTCCAACCAGCCCTTGCGCTCCAACTCTTGGTAGATACCCATTTGCTCCTGCGAGTTGGCGATGTTGTAATCATCGTACGAGGGAATCATACGGTAGGTAATCTCACCTGTATAACTGAGTTTCGACTTGCCCGCCTGCCCCTTTTTGGTGGTAACGACAATGACACCCGCCATCGCGCGCGCACCGTATATAGAGGTGGCAGAACCGTCTTTCAGAATCTGGAAACTCTCGATATCCTCCGAGTTGATACCCGATATAGCACTGGCAATCAGCGTCTTGGCATCACCACTCGAGAGGTCGTCCGCACTCATCTCCACAGCGTCCTCCAACACAACACCGTCCACAACCCACAAAGGTTTGCTGGCACCATATATAGAGGTGGCACCCCGCACACGAATCTTGGGCGCCGTACCGAAAGTACCGCTGACATTCTGCACGCTGACACCTGCAGCACGCCCCTCCAACGAACGGCTGATATCCGCCACACCGTCCAACTTCGCCTTGTCGGCATCCACCTTAGTAGCAGCACCGGTAAACAGACGCTTGTCCTGCTTGACCATACCCTGCACAACCACCTCTTGGATTTGCTGGGCATCACTCTCCAACTGCACTTTTATGGTGGGCTTTACCGGCACGGTAACCGTCTTATACCCCATATAGGAAATGACAAGATTCTTAACACCGGCGGGAACCGTCAGTTCAAATTGACCATCGAAATCGGTTACGGTACCCACCGTAGTGCCTTGCGCAACGATGTTGGCACCGATGGCTCCTTCGCCGGTATCCTCCAACACAACACCCGTTACCTTAGTCTGTGCAAAAGCCGCTACCGCTACAAAAAACAGACTGAACAATAAGCAGTAAAATTTTTTCATATCATAAAATCATCTACTCTATACATTATCGCATTTGCAACCGAGTTGCAGTACGGCAAAATAGAAAAATCGTGCAAAGATACTACATATATTCGGAACGCACAAGCGTTCTGTCATTTTTTCAGCAAAAAAGGCATAAAAATGTACATTTTGGCGGTTTTTCGGGCAAATTTCTTCCACTATGATGAGGGAAACCGCCCCTAAACCCCTCAGGCGGTAACTTATTTACGATTTGCGAATGTACGATGTGCGATTGGTATCCGTTACCGAGCAACCATTGGCCACACCGATTGCACGGCGATAGGGGTATCGGGCAGGACGATAGTAGCCTCATCGTAGGTGATGATGAGCAGTTGCCAATCGGGGTGCTTTGCGGCGAACTGCCGCAGCGGGGCGACCTCCCGCTCGCGCGTAGCATCGCCGGACAACGAGTAGGACACCTGCTCCCGACCATAGAGGCGACAGAGTTGTACGGCAACGAGGTTCTCCGTTGGCGCAGTCCTCAAAGGCGAACGGACGCACCACAATCGTGGCATTTTCTATCTCGTCACATAAGCAAGCGTCAGCCGACCTGTGCACCGTTGGTTACAGGTGCGGACACGGTGGTTACCACCAATTTTCCGTCTGCATCTACGGCGGAGAGTATCATACCTTGCGACTCGATACCCATCATCTTGCGGGGCGGGAAATTGGCTATGTAGAGCACCTGTTCCCCTACCAGTACCGAAGGATCCGGGTACGATTGTGCGATACCCGATAGAATTGTGCGCCCGCCCATGCCGTCGTCGAGTTTGAATTGCAGCAGTCGGTCTGATTTCTTCACGGGTTGGCAGTCAAGCACCGTTGCTACACGAATGTCCGCTTTGTCAAAGTCGTCTATTGTAGTCGCTGCTTTTATCTCCGCAGGACGCCAATTTTTCAGTGCCTCAGCCTTGGCAGCCTCCTCGTTTCCCTTCTTGATACGAGCCAAACGGTCGAGTTGTGCCTGAATGGCGTCGTCTTCTATCTTGTCGAATAGCAGGCTCACTTCGCCCAATGTGTGTCCCTCCTCGAGCAGGTCGGTGCAGCCAAGTTGCGACCAGTCAGCGTGGTCGAGGTTCAGCATACGACGCAGTTTCTCCGATGAGAACGGCAGGAACGGCTCGAAGACTATGCTCAGGTTGGCTGCTATCTGCAGACCCAGATTCAGTATCGTGCCGGTGCGTTCCATGTCGGTCTTTGCCAATTTCCACGGCTCTGTGTCGGCGAGATACTTGTTGCCGATACGAGCGAGGTTCATCGCCTCTTTCTGTGCGTCACGGAAGCGGAAGTTGTTGAGCAACTCTTCCAACTGTGCCTTTATGTTGCAGAAGTCGGTCAGCGTGGTCTTGTCGTAGTCCGTCAACTCGCCGCAGGCAGGCACCTTCCCGCCGAAGTATTTGCCCGTCAGCACGAGCGCACGGTTCACAAAGTTGCCGTATATAGCCACCAACTCGTTGTTGTTGCGGGCTTGGAAATCCGCCCAAGTGAAGTCGTTGTCTTTCGTTTCGGGCGCATTGGCGGTCAGCACATAGCGCAGCACATCCTGCTTGCCGGGGAAATCCACCAAGTATTCGTTGAGCCAAACTGCCCAGTTGCGTGAGGTCGAAATTTTGTCGCCTTCCAGGTTCAAGAACTCGTTGGCGGGCACATTGTCGGGCAGGATATACGAGCCGTCGGCTTTCAACATCGATGGGAACACAATGCAGTGGAATACAATGTTGTCCTTGCCGATAAAGTGTATCATGCGGGTGTCTTGGTCTTTCCACCAAGTCTCCCATTTGCCGTACTTTTCGGGCTGCGCGTCGCAGAGTTCCTTCGTGTTCGAGATATAGCCGATTGGTGCATCAAACCATACATACAGCACTTTTCCTTCTGCACCCTCCACCGGCACGGGAATACCCCAGTCCAGGTCACGCGTCACGGCACGCGGTTTCAGCCCGCCGTCGAGCCACGATTTGCACTGTCCGTACACATTCGGACGCCATTCTTTGTGGTCTTCCAGTATCCATTTTTCGAGCCACTGTTGGTATTGGTCAAGCGGCAAATACCAGTGTGTGGTGGCTTTTTTGGTCAGCGGGTTTCCGTTCACAGCGTTGTACGGATTGATCAACTCGTCGGGTGAGAGCGTAGCGCCGCATTTCTCGCATTGGTCGCCGTACGCCCCCTGCGCATGGCAGCGAGGACATTCGCCACGGATGTTACGGTCGGTTAGAAACTCCTGTGTCTCCGGGTCGTAGAACTGTTCTGTGGTCTGTTGAATGAATTTTCCGTTGTCGTATAGTTTGCGGAAATAGTCAGCCGCAAACTTGTGGTGAATAGCACTTGTCGTACGAGAATAGATGTCGTACGAGATACCGAACTGCTCGAAGGAGTCCTTTATCAACTTATGGTAGCGGTCTACCACTTCTTGCGTTGTGATACCCTCTTTGCGGGCACGGATAGTCACGGGTACGCCGTGTTCGTCGCTACCACCTATGAATAGCACCTGTTGCCCCCGCAGTCGCAGGTAGCGTACATAAATATCTGCAGGCACATACACGCCGGCAAGGTGTCCGATATGCACCGGTCCGTTTGCGTACGGCAGTGCAGCGGTTACTAATGTTCGCTGAAAACTCATATTCTAACTTTACTTGGTTTCGACCTCTTCGACCCCTAACATCGGAGAAAGGTAGTTATGCTCCAACTCGTTGATGGTTACCGTGTGGATATCATTGCCCAATGCCACCGATATGCGCCCCGTTTCCTCCGAAACGACAATGGCAAGCGCGTCCGTCTTCTCCGTCAGTCCCAAAGCGGCACGATGGCGCAACCCGTAATGCTTGGGCAAGTCCTGCCGCTTGGTAACGGGCAGAATGCAGGCCGCAGAATGCAGGCGACCATCGGAGATAATCAAGGCGCCGTCGTGCAGGGGCGTGTTTTTGAAAAAGATATTCTCAATCATACGGGCGGATACCACGGCATCCACCACCTCTCCCGTGTCCATATACTCCTTCAACCCCTGCTGATTGGTGATTACAATCAACGCCCCCGTCTTGGAAGAAGACATGTGCGAGCACGCCAAGACAATCTGATTGACTTGCTGCTGCGCCTCCTGCTGGTGCCGCGAATGGGAGATATGATTGCGCAAATGCTCCATATTAAAGCGCGACCCGACACGGTAGAAAAAGGAGCGTATCTCCTCTTGAAATATGACGATAAGGGCAATGGCACCCACGCTGATAAAGCGGTCGAACAAGGCTCCCGTCAGTTCCAACGCGAAGACATAACTCACCAACAACCACGCCAACACAAACGCCAGAATACCCCAAAACAGGTTGCTGGCACCGCTGCGGCGCAGGATACGATAGATACCAAACAGAATGGTAGCCACCAACAGAATGTCAATAATATCTTTGATACCGATATGCATAGCCGATCATTTTGTTTGGGCAGGGCAGGTATATTGATACACAGCAATGGCTTGCTTGGCCGCCGCCACATCGTGTACCCGAAGAATGTTTGCCCCCTGCTGCAAGGCGATGAGGTGTGCGGCGGTGGTGGCAGGCAGGACATCCGCCGGCGTGGCATGCAGGGGTTTGTAGAACATTGACTTGCGCGATACGCCCACTAACAAAGGAGCGTCCATGACTTGCAAAACCTCCAGTTGGCGCAGGAGGGTATAGTTCTGCTCCACCGTCTTTCCGAAACCAAAGCCGGGGTCGATGACAACATCGGCGACACCGCGCTGACGGAGTGCGTCCAAACGCGCCTGCAAGTACGCCAGCACCTCCGACACGGTGGCATCGTACGCCCCCTGCCGGCAGGGGGGAAGTGTACGGGAATGGGTGAGGACATACGGGACATGACAATGCGCCACTGCATCGAACATCGCCTCGTCTGCTTCGCCGCCATACACATCGTTGATGATATCCGCGCCACAAGCAACCGCCTCACGGGCGATGTCTGCGCGAAAAGTGTCGACCGAAAGCGGGATGCCCCGCCAGCGTTGGCGAATCGCACACAACGCCGGTTTGAGGCGGCTCCACTCGTCCTCTGCGCTCACCGGTGTGGAAGACGGACGCGTGGAACAGGCTCCGATATCCAAGATATCCGCACCCTCGTCAATATGCTTTTCCGCACATGCCAACACCTCCTCCACGCTCAAAGACTTGCACGATGAGTAGAAACTGTCCGGCGTAACATTCACAATAGCCATGATACGCGGCGTGGAAACATCCAACAAGCGGTTCCGTATGCGCAGGTATTTCTCCATAAATTCGCACGCAAAATTACAAATAATATCCCTATTTATTGTCTCTCCGCCGCCCCAAAAGGAGCAAAAAGTGCGGTTTTTGCGGAAAAATCCCGTTTTGCGCCACATTTTAACCGGCGATATTTGGCACGCCCACTTTTTTTGTATAACTTTGCGGGCTGAAAATGTGATAGTGCAACAAGACATATCCGAGAATATTGTATGAAGAATGTATCAAAAGCAGTGATGCTCGTACTTGCAGCCGTATTGTGCGGCGCATGCCAGCAGCGTGAATTGAACACGAAAGTTTCGTATCAGACGGGGTGGAAGAATTTTAACGACCAAACAACCCGTTTTGAAGCCTATGAGGGGAACATCTCCATCACTCCCGTTGGAATGTTGCCCATCGCAGGCGGGTCTTTTACGATAGGTCAGCAGGATGAGTTTATTACCGCACCACGCAACAACGAGCGCAGAACGCTGACAGTCAGTTCGTTTTATATGGACAAGTACGAGGTAACCAACATGGCATGGAAAGAGTACTTGAATTGGATGGAATATGTATTCGGGCAAAGTCGTCCCGAGTTGGTGAAAGCCGTGTTGCCGGATACAACGGTGTGGCGCGATGAAATGGCATATAATGAGCCTTATGTGGAGAACTATTTCCGCCATCCTGCCTATAGTTTTTACCCCGTAGTGGGCGTGTCGTGGGACCAGGCGATGGCTTATTGCCAATGGCGCACAGACCGCGTGAACGAAATGATATTGGTGTCGGGCAAGTACATCGAATTGCCTCCTTACGCTATGCTCAACCCGACCACCTATATGACCGGAGAGGATGCGGATGCTTTCTTGAAAAACAACGAAGAGCATCCCGAATATGCCGCCTACGACAAAGTGCCGGTAGAGATTCCCCTGTCGGTGGCACAAGTGTATGGCTATGTGGGTGAAGAGACCATTCAAACGGACGAGAACGGCAATCTGACAGACCCTATGGTAACGATGTACCGCTTGCCGTATGAATGGGTGCGCGACCAGTTTGTGTTCAACACCGAGAAATACTTTGTCGGTGGCAACAAGTACAATCCGACGATGGGGCGCAGTGCGCGCCTGGATGCCTACGGCAATCCCCGCAAGTTGAATCGCGCCGATGGTGTCCTGCTCATCGGCTATCGTCTGCCGACGGAGGCAGAGTGGGAATATGCCGCTTTTGCACCTGTCGCCGATGAAGACGGGCTGCCCAAAGAAGGGAAAATCTATCCGTGGACGGGCTACTATCCGCGCGATATCAGCAAGCAGAATCGCGGTAAGATGATGGCGAACTTTATCCGCAGCCGCGGCGATATGATGGGCGTGGCAGGAGCCCCCAACGACGGCTATGTGCTGACTGCGCCCGTGGACGCTTTTGCACCCAACGACTTTGGTTTGTACAACATGGCGGGTAATGTGAACGAATGGGTATTGGATGTCTATCGGGAGACCTCGTTTGAGGAGATGACCGAGTACAACCCCTACCGCGGCAACATCTATTCCCATGTGAAGCGGGATGAAAACGGCAATGTGGTGGTGTCCGCAACAGGATGCGTAGAAGTGGAGTATTCCGCCGAAGACGACAAACGCAGTTACAAAGACGGCGATGCGTTTTCCCGCATAGATACCGATTATCCATTGGATACCGTAGGGCTGACCGAAGAGCAGATGGCAAATGTGAAACACGACCCGACAGATGTGCTGATTACGCGCATAACCGACCGTTCGCGTGTCTATAAGGGCGGCTCGTGGAACGACAGAATCTATTGGCTGAACCCGACCACGCGGCGGTTTATGGACCAAGACAAGTCGTCGAGCACCGTCGGTTTCCGCTGCGCTATGACCATGTTGGGCGACCCGACCGCACAAAAGAAATAAGCATAACCAAATAATCAGACAATATGAATTTTCCGGTAGATTTGCGCTACACCCAAGACCACGAGTGGATTCGCGTAGAGGGTGATGAAGCGTATGTAGGCATCACGGATTATGCGCAATCCGAATTGGGTGAGATCGTATTTGTGGATGTTACGACAGAAGGTGAAACCCTGCCCCAGAACGAGGTGTTCGGGTCGATTGAAGCCGTGAAAACCGTCAGCGACTTGCGCCTGCCCGTGGGCGGTGAGGTCATTGCGGTGAATGAAGACATCAACGACAAACCCGAATTGGTAAATACTGACCCGTACGGCGAGGGGTGGATTGTAAAGATACGCGTGCAGAATCCTGCCGAGTTGGAGGGCTTGATGGACGCCGCCGCCTATCAGGCGATGGTAGAGTAATAAGAACGGTTGCCCCAGCGGAGGATAAGCGGAACTTATTCTCTTCGAAGAAGCATAAAAAAGAGGCTGTCTGTTATAGAACGGTCTCTTTTTTATGCACTTGCCCGACAGGGGGGTGGAGATAGCGGGAGTCGAACCCGCGTCCAAACAAGGAACCAATATGCTTTCTACGCGCTTATCTTGGCGTTCATTTTCGTGTGATAACAAGACCCAAGCCACCAATTATCACCTTATCTGCTATCATCTCACTTGTGCGTAGCAGCCCACACAAGCCAGCCTCGATATTTCCGCACCGCTATATCCGTTAAGCCTCATAGGCGTGGGCTCGGAGCGATGTCTCGGTTCAGCACCTTGTGCTGAAACTAAGCCGACCTACTATACTTCGGTCAGGCAGCGAGAGCCACATTTGTGTTGCCAGTTATATGTTTTGAACCCTGTGTACGAGCGGTGTTCGTGCTCGGCGTGCTTACATACCTGCTCTACCTGCTGTCAAAACCAGATATCCCCATTGCGGATATGATGTATGCGCTGCGAACTATGTTCCGTGCATATCTCAAATTGCGCTGCAAAATTAGATAAAATCCGTGGACTGTGCAACATTATGAACATTTATCGCTGCAAAATGGAGGCATGCCCCTACTGACACGCCTCCATTTCTTGTGCCGAGGTTGTTGTTTTACCGCGGCATTTGTTCCCGTCGGGAGATTATTCCGCCTTGGGTTCCTCCGCCTTCGGCTCTTGAGCGGGGGCTTCTTCCACAACCGTTGCCTCTGCCTTGGCAACCGCTTTCTTGCCGGCACGACGCGTAGTCTTCTTGGCGGCAGACTTAGCAGTCTTCAACATGTTCTCGTTGTAATCCACCAATTCGATAATACACATCTCTGCTGCATCGCCCAAACGGAAGCCTGTACGCAGGATACGCGTATAGCCACCCGGACGATTGGCAATCTTCTCACTTACATTCTGGAATAACTCCGTAACCACCTCTTTCTGCTTGAGTTCGGCAAAAACCAAACGACGATTGGCCGTAGTATCTTCTTTCGCACGGGTGAGCAGGGGCTCTACATACATACGAAGTGCCTTTGCTTTCGCCAAAGTGGTCGAAATACGCTTGTGCTTAATCAGCGAGCAAGCCATATTGGACAGCATAGCACTACGATGAGCGGCTTTGCGACCAAGATGATTGAATTTCTTATTATGTCTCATTGTTTTTAGTTTAGAGTTGAGAGTTTAGAGTTAAGACTCCGCCCCCTCAGGTTGAATTAGTCGTTGAGTTTGTATCTGCTAATATCCATACCAAACGCCAAGCCGTTGCGCTCAAGCAGTTCGTCCAACTCGGTAAGCGATTTCTTGCCGAAATTGCGGAACTTGAGCAAGTCGGCCCGATGGTAACGCACCAGTTGTCCCAAGGTCTCCACCTCGGCGGCTTTCAAACAATTGAGAGCACGCACGGAAAGATCCATATCTGCCAAACGCTGGTTGAGCAATTGACGCATTTTGACATGCTCATCATCGAAAGTGTTCACTACCGGCTTAACAGGATCTTCCACAATAATCTTCTCGTCCGAGAAAAGCATGAAATGGAAAATCAATATCTTGGCAGCTTCCTTGAGCGCGTCCTTGGGCGTGATAGAGCCGTCGGTGAGAATCTCCAAGGTGAGTTTCTCGTAGTCCGTACGCTGCTCCACACGGTAGGGGTCAATGCTGTACTTCACATTACGAATCGGTGTGTAGATACTATCAATCGCCAAGACACCTATCGCGTCATTCGCATGCCGATTCTCATCAGCCGATACATATCCACGCCCTTTGTTGATGGTAATCTCTATCTCAAAGTCAGCCGTCTCGTCCATCTCCGCCAACTGCAACTCGGGATTGAGTACATCAAACGACTGAAGATAGGAGTTGAGTTCACCCGCCAACAAAGTGGTATTGCCTTTAACATGCATACGAATGATTTCGCCATCGGCATCGACACCCTCCTTGCGGATAAAACGCACCTGCTTGAGATTGAGGATTAAATTGGTTACATCGGTAATAACACCAGGGATAGTAGCAAATTCATGATCAATACCATTGATCTTAATTGAACAGATGGCAAAGCCTTCCAACGAACCTATCAGCACGCGACGGATAGCATTACCCACTGTGATACCATAACCCGGCTCGAGCGGACGGAACTCAAAAAGCCCACGGTTGCTGCTCGAATCCAACATGATAACCTTGTCAGGTTTTATAAAATCTAATATTGCCATGAATTTAATGATTATTTAGAGTACAACTCGACGATTAACTGCTCCTTGATATTCTCGGGTATCTCCTCGCGCGGAGGGATGTTGAGGTACTTTCCGGCTTTGTCAGCCTCATTCCACTCCAACCAATTATACTTGCCGTGGTTAAAACCATCCAACGAAGCAGCAATCACTTCAAGTGATTTGGATTTTTCACGAACGGCTACCACTTGCCCGGGTTTTACCTGGTAGGAGGGGATATTAACGACCTTGCCGTCCACCGTGATGTGGCAGTGACTAACCAACTGGCGTGCTGCCGCGCGAGTGGGCGCAATACCCAAACGATACACGATATTATCCAAACGACTCTCCAAGAGTTGAAGCAAAATCTCACCCGTAATACCCTTGATACGCGAAGCCTGCGCAAAAAGAAGGCGGAACTGACGCTCCAACACACCATAGGTGTATTTTGCTTTCTGCTTCTCGGCTAACTGTGTACCGTACTCGGAATTTTTCTTGCGGCGGTTAACACCGTGTTGTCCGGGAGCATAGTTGCGTTTGTCAAGCACTTTGTCCGGACCGAAGATAGGCTCTCCGAAACGACGCGCTATACGCGATTTAGGACCAATATATCTTGCCATAATTTTTTAAGTTTATGAGTTATTATACACGACGACGCTTGGGAGGACGGCACCCGTTGTGGGGCATAGGCGTAACATCGATAATCTCTACGACATCAATGTGCGCGTTAGCAATGGCACGGATGGCACTCTCACGCCCTTGACCGGGGCCCTTAACATACGCCTTTACCTTGCGCAAGCCGAGGTCGTAAGCGACCTTTGCGCAGTCCTCTGCTGCAGTCTGTGCTGCATAGGGAGTATTCTTTTTCGAGCCACGGAAGCCCATTTTACCGGCCGACGACCACGAAATAACCTGCCCGTCGCCATTTGCAATCGTTACAATAACATTGTTGAAAGAAGACATTACATGGAGTTGACCCACACCGTCTATCTTTACAACACGCTTCTTGGCTGCAACTGTTTTCTTTGCCATAATGGAATCAATATTATGTGATGATTACTTCGTTGCCTTCTTCTTGTTAGCAACCGTTTTCTTTTTACCTTTACGCGTACGAGCGTTGTTCTTGGTAGATTGACCACGAACAGGAAGTCCGGAACGATGACGAATACCACGATAGCACCCGATGTCCATCAAGCGTTTGATGTTGAGAGAGGTTTCCGAACGAAGATCACCCTCCACCTTGTACTTGGAGCCGATAATCTCACGGATTTTAGCTGCTTGGTCATCCGTCCAATCCTGCACCTTGATGCTTGGGTCAACGCCTGCCTCTGCCAGGATTTTCTTTGCGCTTGAACGACCTATTCCGTAGATGTAAGTCAATCCGACTTCACCGCACTTGTTCTGCGGCAGATCTACACCGACAATTCTTATAGCCATAATTATTTACTTAAGGATATGTTTGTTAATGATTTACCTCCATGAAGCGCTTATCCTTGACGCATCTTCATCTTGGGTTCTTTTTTGTTGATTACATACAAGCGACCTTTGCGGCGAACAATTTTGCAGTCCGCGCTGCGCTTCTTGATAGATGCTCTAACTTTCATTTTTATAGAGTTTTAGAGTTTATTTATAACGGAACGATATACGCCCTTTGGTGAGGTCATACGGACTCATCTCCACCTTTACACGGTCGCCCGGAAGGATTTTGATGTAGTGCATGCGCATCTTACCGGAGATGTGCGCCGTGATGATATGCCCACTCTCGAGTTGCACACGAAACATTGCATTGGACAATGCCTCCGTGATGGTGCCATCTACTTCAATTGCATCTTGTTTTGCCATAAAAACAGGTGTTTGGTAGGGTTATATAAAACGATCGCCTAAGACTTGACGGATATAGTCGAATGTGGACAAGATGTCTGCCTTTCCATTGCGGACACAAACGCTGAGTTCGTAGTGCGCAGAGGGCTTGCGGTCGATGGTGCGTGCTGTCCAACCATCTTCTTCGATGACGACATTGCGCCGCCCGAGATTGATCATCGGCTCAATGGCTAATGTCATACCCGACTTGAGTACGATACCATTACCCCGACGACCGTAGTTGCAGACCTCCGGCTCCTCGTGCATTTCACGACCTATGCCATGACCGACAAACTCGCGTACCACCGAATAGCCGGCTTTCTCGCAATGGGACTGGATAGCGAATCCAATGTCCCCCAAACGATGCCCCGTGACCGCTTGCGCGATACCGAGGTACAACGCCTCTTTGGTGGTGCGCATGAGTTGCAGCGTCTCGGCTGCGACATCGCCCACGGGGAAAGTGTAGGCCGCATCCGCCTGAAAGCCATCGAGCAGCACACAGGTATCGACATCAATAATGTCCCCGTCCTTCAACACAACCTTGTCGGACGGAATGCCATGCACTACCTGCTCATTGACCGAAGTACAAAGCGTGGCAGGATATCCCTCGTATCCAAGGCAGGAAGGAATACCTCCGTTGTCGCAGATATAATCGTGGGCTATCTTGTCGAGTTGCGCCGTGGTAACACCCGGGCGGACGGCCTTGGCAACCTCTGCCAAAGCACGCCCGAGCAGGTCGTTACTGCGACGCATGCACTCTACTTCTTCGTCCGTCTTCAGGTATATCATTTTGCTTAATATGCCATAGCACCCGAGCGACCCTTGATGCGCATGCCGGACTCGAAGAATCCATCGTAGTGGCGCATGAGCAAGTGACTCTCAATCTGTTGCAGCGTGTCTAAAATTACACCCACCATAATCAGCAAGGATGTTCCGCCAAAGAATTGTGCAAAGCCCATGCTGACACCAAACAGGCGTGCAAAAGCCGGCAGAATGGCGATAATGGCGAGCAGCACGGAACCCGGCAAGGTAATCCGCGACATGATGGTATCAATATACTCCGCCGTCTTCTTGCCTGGCTTGACACCCGGGATGAAACCGTTGTTGAGTTTCAGGTTCTCCGCCATCTGCACGGGGTTGATGATAATCGCCGTGTAGAAATAGGTGAAAGCCACAATCAGAATAGCGAATACAAGATTGTACCAGAAGCCATCGTTATCCATAAAGGCACGCGTGAAGGCGTTTGCACCTTCCGATGCGGAAAAGCCCGCCAACGCGATAGGGATAAACATGATAGCCTGCGCAAAGATAATCGGCATTACATTGGCAGCATTAACCTTCAAGGGGATATACTGACGAACACCGCCATACTGCTTGTTGCCCACCATTCGCTTGGCGTATTGTACAGGTATCTTGCGGGTACCTTGCACCAACATAATCGCGAAAGCAAACACGAACAAGAGGATGATTATCTCAAGGATAAATACCATCAAGCCGCCACCTGCTTCGTTCAAACGCGAAGAGAACTCCTGGACAATAGCCCCCGGAAGACGAGCGATAATACCAATCAAGATGATAAAGGAAATACCGTTTCCGATACCCCTGTCGGTGATACGCTCTCCCAACCACATGACGAACATAGACCCTGCACACAACAGAATCGTGGACGATATGGTGAACCAATTGAATCCGATTGCCAACTTCTGACCGGCTTGCGCCATCTGTACGGACAAGTTAACCAAGTAACTGGGTCCTTGGAACAACAAGATAGCCACCGTCAGATAGCGCGTTATCTGGTTCATTTTCTGACGCCCTGACTCACCCTCTTTCTGCATCTTCTGGAAATAAGGCACTGCAATGGTAAGCAGTTGGATTACGATGGATGCAGAGATGTAAGGCATGATACCGAGCGCAAAGATGGAGGCATTCGAGAATGCACCACCCGAAAACATATCCAGAAGCGCCATCAGACCACCCGCCGTCTGCGCATGCAGATGCGTGAGGGCTGTCGGGTCAATACCCGGAAGGACTACAAAAGACCCAAACCGATAGATAAGCACGAACAACAGCGTGGTCAGCAGCCGGTTCCGAAGGTCTTCTATCTTCCAGATATTCTTGAGTATCTGAATAAATTTACGCATACCGATTAGATTTTGTTAATCGTACCGCCCACCGCAGTGATGGCAGCCTCAGCCGATTTGCTGAACGCATTTGCCTCAACCGTCAGTTTTGCCGTGAGCGTACCGTTGCCGAGAATCTTAACTAATGCCGTCTTGTTGATGAAACCCGCCTCGTGGAGTTCGATAAGACCAATCTTCTCCAAATGCTTCGCCTCTGCAAGAGCCTGCAGCGTACTGAGGTTGATGGCCTTGTACTCCACACGGTTGATGTTCTTGAAACCGAACTTGGGAAGACGGCGTTGCATAGGCATTTGACCTCCCTCGAAACCGATTTTCTTGGAATAACCCGAACGCGACTTAGCACCCTTATGACCACGGGTAGATGTGCCTCCCAGCCCCGAACCGGCACCACGGCCGATACGCTTGGCTGTCTTCACGGAACCTGCAGCCGGAGTTAAATTATTTAATTCCATAATGCTACGATATTTACTGTTAATCAATTACTTTTACCAAGTGTTTAACCTTGTCCACCATACCCAAAATAGAGGGCGTGGCTTCATGCTCAACGATGGCATTCATCTTGCGCAAGCCCAAGGCCTGCATCGTTTCTTTCTGTACTTTCGGGCAGCGGATAATGCTGCGTACTTGTTGAATTTTAATCTTTGCCATAGTCGTCAGAAATTATCCATTAAACACCGTTGACAAACTTACACCGCGGTTTTGAGCCACCGTGCGCGGGTCGCGCATCTCGGCAAGAGCCGCAATGGTAGCTTTCACCAAGTTGTGCGGGTTGGACGAACCCTTTGCCTTGGCAAGGACATCCGTTACGCCCACCGACTCCAATACGGCACGCATGGCACCACCTGCCTTAACGCCCGTACCTTGCGATGCCGGCTGCAGATAAACGCGGGCGCCGCCGAACTTGGCCTCCTGCTCGTGGGGAATCGTCCCCTTGATGACAGGCACCTGAATAAGGTTCTTCTTGGCGGCTTCCGTGCCTTTGGCAATGGCAGCAGTTACCTCACCCGCCTTACCGAGACCCCAACCGATGATACCAGCCTCATTTCCTACAACAACGATGGCTGCGAATGTGAATGTGCGTCCACCCTTCGTAACTTTGGTTACGCGGTTAACGGCGACAAGGCGCTCCTTGAGTTCCAAGTCCTGTGTTGTTTTAACTCGATTCATATCAGTCCTGTTGTTTTAGAATTTGAGACCTGCCTCACGGGCAGCGTCTGCTAATGATTGAACGCGACCATGGTAGAGGTAACCGTTGCGGTCGAAAACAACCTCTTGCACACCGGCAGCCTTGGCGGCTTCGGCAATGAGTTTGCCCACTTGAGCGGCCTTCTCGGTCTTGGTCATTTTATCTTTGATACTGAGCGATGATGCCGCAGCGAGGGTCTTGCCCTGCGTGTCATCGATGACTTGCGCGTAAATTTGGCTGTTGCTGCGGAATACGGTCAGACGAGGACGCTCAGCAGTACCCGACACATGCGTGCGGATAGAGGCTTTTATTCTAAGTCTTCTTGCAATTTTCTGATTCATAACTTATTCCTTTCTAATTATTTACCAGCCGATTTACCTGCCTTGCGGCGAACAACCTCACCTTGGAAGCGGATACCCTTGCCCTTGTAAGGCTCCGGACGGCGGAAAGAGCGTATCTTGGCGCACACCTGTCCGATGAGTTGTTTGTCAGCGGATTCCAAAATAACAAGAGGATTCTGGTTACGCTCCGCCTTGGTCTCCACCTTTATTTCCTTAGGAAGTTGGAGGTAAATGGGGTGCGTGTAACCGAGCGCAAAGTTAAGCACTTGCGGCTGGAATACCTCTACACGGTAACCAACGCCCACCAATTCCAATGTTTTTTTGTAGCCCTCGCTGACACCGACCACCATATTGTGGAGCAATGCGCGATAAAGACCGTGCTTGGAACGACTTTCTTTCTCATCGTTGGGGCGTGTAACATGGCAGACATTCCCCTCTACCGTAACCGTGATGATGGGATCTACCTGCTGGGTGAGTTCTCCCTTGGGACCCTTGACGGTAACCAAGTTGTCCGGACTAACGGTTATCGTTACGCCTGCAGGGATTTCGATAGGCAATTTTCCAATTCTTGACATAATCGTTCCTCCTTACTAATAAACATAACAAATAACTTCGCCGCCCAACTTGAGCCCGATCGCCTCCTTGTTGGTCATCACACCTTTCGAAGTGGAAAGGATGGCAATGCCCAAACCGTTGAGGACACGAGGCATCTCGCGGTAACCCACATACCGGCGAAGACCCGGAGTGGATACCCGTTGCAAACTCTTGATGGCGTTAACCTTGTTAACCGGATCGTACTTCAAGGCGATTTTTATGGTGCCTTGCGGTCCGTCTTCCACGAACTTGTAGGAAAGGATATAGCCTTTCTCAAACAAGATTCGGGTGATCTCTTTCTTCAGATTCGAAGCAGGTACCTCGACAACACGATGACCTGCCTTGATGGCATTTCTGAGACGAGTCAGATAATCTGCGATTGGATCTGTCATACTTGTTTTGTTGTTAAATTAATCCCGCCTTTCGGGACAATATTTAATAATTTATAAATTCACATCACCTTCATCAAGGTCATTCTATCCTCCGTTTATCCTCCGCTTATCCACCGCTGTTTTATACGGAGCGGATTGGGAGGGTTTCCGGAATAAGGCGAACCTTATAAGATAACACTTTTAATATCACCAGCTGGCTTTCTTCACCCCCGGAATAAGACCCTTAGAGGCCATCTCACGGAACTGAATACGACTCAAGCCGAATGCACGCATATAGCCTTTGGGACGGCCCGTGATTTTGCAGCGGTTGTGCAAACGGACAGGGCTCGCGTTCTTGGGCAGAGCCTGCAGACCTTCGTAGTCGCCATCCTTGAGGAGTTGGGCGCGTTTTGCAGCGTACTTGGCGCACAAAGCAGCGCGCTTTACCTCACGGGCTTTCATTGATTCTTTTGCCATAGTCTGTTACTTTTTGAATGGTAAACCAAACTCGCGAAGCAGCGCAAAGCCCTCTTCATCGGTCTGAGCAGTGGTCACAAAAGTGATGTTCATACCCAACAGTTTGGTGATATTATCAATGTTGATTTCAGGGAAGATAATCTGCTCCTGAATGCCGAGCGTGTAGTTGCCACGACCGTCCATCTTGTTCTCAATACCCTTGAAGTCGCGGATACGGGGCAATGCCACGCGAACAAGACGCTCCAAAAACTCGTACATGCGCTCACCACGAAGCGTAACGCGTACACCAATGGGCATCTTTTTGCGCACCTTGAAGTTGGCAATATCCTTCTTCGAGGTCGTAGCAACGGCTTTCTGACCGGAGATAAGCGTCATCTCCTGCTGGGCGACATCGATTATCTTCTTGTCAGCAACAGCCTCGCCCAACCCTTGATTGAGGACAATCTTGGAGAGTTTCGGACACTGCATCACGGTAGTGTAATTGAACTCCTTCATCAGGATAGGCACAATGCGCTCCTGATAATCTTGCTTTAGACTTGCTGTATTCATTGTTAGATCTCTTTACCGGATTTTTTACTTACACGCACGAGTTTCCCGTCCTTCTCCACGCGACCTACGCGAACCGGCTTGCCGTTCTCGACAGGATTCAAGTTGGAGATGTGAATAGGAGCCTCTTGCTTTACAATACCACCCTGCGGGTTCTTGGCATTGGGTTTGGTACTCTTCGATACCAGATTGACACCCTCTACGATAGCACGCTGTTTCTCAACGAGCACCTCCAGCACACGACCGGTTTTGCCCTTGGAAGCACCTGCGTTCACATAAACGATATCACCCTTCTTAATATGTAACTTTGCCATATTGATTCAGAATTTAGATGATTAGAGCACTTCAGGTGCCAAAGAAATGATTTTCATGTTCGTTTGACGAAGTTCACGGGCCACCGGACCGAAGATACGCGAACCGCGCAACTCACCCGCATTGGAGATAAGCACGCACGCGTTGTCATCGAAACGGATGTAACTGCCATCAGCACGGCGAACCTCTTTCTTCACACGAACCACAATGGCACGGCTAACCGTACCGTCTTTGATTTCGGAAGAAGGGATAACGCCTTTGACCGCAACAACGATCGTATCACCCAGCGTAGCATAACGCTTTTTGGTACCACCCAGCACACGGATGCACAATGCCTCTTTGGCACCGGAGTTGTCCGCTACTGTCAGTCTTGATTCTTGCTGTATCATAATTACTTAGCCCTTTCAATAATTTGAGTTAAACGCCAACGAACAGTTTTGCTCAAGGGACGAGTCTCCATAATGCGCACGGTATCACCAATGCCGCATTCGTTCTTCTCATCGTGAGCATGGAACTTGCGAGTCTTATTGACAAACTTGCCATAGATAGGGTGCTTCTCCTTCCACTTGACAGCCACGACAATCGTCTTGTCCATCTTGTTGGAAACGACAATACCCTGACGCTCTTTTCTTAGATTTCTTGTTTCCATTTCACTTTCGTTTTTACTTGGTTAATTCTCTTTGACGGAGCACCGTTGCCAGACGAGCGATTGTCTTACGAGCCACCTTAATCTGCAACGGATTGTCAAGCGGAGAGATACTGTGATTGAGTTTCAAGCGGACGAGAGCCTCCTTTTCGGTGGCAAGACGCTCTTGAATCTCAGCAGTCGTTAATTCTTTGATTTCTGCGATTTTCATAATCCTACTTATACATTTTGGGTTGGGTCGTAATCACGCCTTACGACAAATTTGGTTGTAATAGGAAGTTTCTGTGCTGCCAAACGAAGCGCCTCCTTGGCAACTTCATAAGGAACGCCGTCCACCTCGAAGATGATTCGTCCGGGAGCCAATGGAACCACAAATCCCTCCGGAGCACCTTTACCTTTACCCATACGGACATCCAAAGGCTTCTTGGTAATCGGCTTATCGGGGAATACGCGTATCCATACCTGACCCTGACGCTGCATGTAACGCGTTACCGCAACACGGGCTGCTTCGATTTGACGACCTGTCAACCAGATGGTACCAAGCGACTTGATACCAAACGAGCCAAATGCCAACTCGTTGCCGCGTTGCGCATTGCCCTTGATACGCCCCTTCTGCGAGCGGCGGAATTTCGTTTTCTTTGGTTGTAACATAACTGTAATCTACAAATCGGTTAAACTTATTGTTTCTTGTTTCTGCGGAAACCACCACGACGGTCATCCCGACGATCACGACGGTCGCCACGCGACATACCATCCTGTTTCTGCGAGAAGTTGGGAGCAAGATCTTTCTTGCCGTAAACCTCACCGCGGCAGATCCAAACCTTTACACCAATCAGACCCACCTTGGTGAGAGCACCCTGCTGGCTGTAATCGATGTCCGCACGGAGTGTATGGAGCGGCGTACGCCCCTCTTTGTACATCTCCTTGCGTGCCATTTCGGCACCGTTCAGACGACCGCTTACCTGCACCTTGATACCCTCTGCGCCCATACGCATGGTGGACGCTATGGCCATCTTGACGGCACGACGATAGGCAATCTTACCCTCTAACTGACGCGCGATTTTGGCGGCTACGATGGTAGCATCCAACTCCGGACGCTTCACTTCGAAGATGTTGATCTGGACATCCTGCTTGGTGATTTTTTTCAGTTCCTCTTTTAATTTGTCAACCTCTTGTCCCCCCTTGCCGATGATATAACCCGGACGGGCGGTGCAGACAGTTATCGTTACAAGTTTCAGAGTTCTTTCGATAACGATACGCGAAATACTAGCCTCCGCCAAACGGGCATTCAGGTACTTGCGGATTTTTGCGTCCTCAAGAATGGTATCTCCGTAATTCTTACCGCCATACCAGTTGGAATCCCAACCGCGGACAATACCCAGACGGTTACTGATTGGATTGATTTTCTGTCCCATTTTGATTAGTTTGCTTCTGTGTTAGTATCTTTGGTATCCACGAATACGGTGATGTGGTTGGAACGCTTGCGCACCCGATAACCGCGCCCTTGCGGGGCAGTGAGCAGGCGTTTGAGCATCATGCCGCCATCGACCGTAACTTTACTTACATACAAGGCCTCCGAATCTGCTTTCTTGCCGGTTTTGGTTTCCCAGTTGGCAATCGCCGATTTCAAGACCTTCTCCAAAGCGCGCGAAGCCTCCTTGGTGGAGAAATGCAACGCGCCCAGTGCACGGTTCACTTCCATACCACGAATCATATCGGCAACAAGTCGCATCTTGCGTGGAGAGGTAGGAACGTTATTGAGCTTGGCAAAGTATTGACTCTTGCGAGCATCTTTCATTGCCTCGGCTGTATTATGTTTTCTAGCACCCATTTTGAATTCTAAAATTTAATTGTTGTTTGAATGATTCAATGGATTAACGATTCCCGGAATGTCCGCGGAAAGTACGCGTGGGAGCGAACTCGCCCAACTTGTGCCCTACCATGTTTTCGGTGATGTACACAGGGATGAACTTGTTTCCATTGTGAACTGCAATCGTATGACCTACAAAATCCGGAGATATCATCGATGCACGGCTCCAAGTCTTGACAACTTCTTTCTTGCCCGACTCATTCATAGCCAACACCTTGTTCTCCAACTTGATGTTGATAAACGGTCCTTTTTTCAATGAACGACTCATAATTTCTCAAGATTTAATAGGTTATTTCTTTCTTCTCTCAATGATGAACTGGTTGCTCGGGTTCTTCGGACGACGCGTCTTGTAACCCTTAGCCAGCAAGCCCTTGCGCGAACGCGGATGCCCACCGGAAGCACGCCCTTCACCACCACCCATTGGGTGATCTACCGGGTTCATAGCCACACCTCTGTTGCGCGGACGACGACCGAGCCAGCGACTACGACCTGCCTTTCCGCTCTTCTCCAAAGCGTGGTCGCTGTTGCCAACGACCCCTACGGTTGCCTTGCAGGCAGCCAGCACTTTGCGCAACTCGCCGGAAGGCAACTTGATAATCGCATACTTGTCTTCGCGGGAAGAGAGTTGTGCGAACACACCTGCCGAGCGAACCATGGCAGCACCCTGCCCCGGGCGCAACTCGATGTTGTGAATCAGCGTTCCGAGAGGAATGTTCGCCATCGGGAGGGCATTGCCCACCTCAGGAGCGACATTTTCGCCGGACATCACCGTTTGACCTACTTGCAGTCCGTTGGGTGCAAGAATGTAACTTTTCGCGCCGTCTGCATAGAACAACAGAGCGATACGAGCCGAGCGGTTCGGATCGTACTCAATCGTCTTTACAACAGCGGGTACACCATCTTTGTTTCGTTTGAAATCAATTACACGGTACTTCTGCTTGTGTCCGCCGCCGATATAACGCATGGTCTCTTTACCGACATGGTTGCGACCACCCGTTTTACGCTTGCCGAACACAAGAGATTTCTCCGGTGCACTTGCGGTAATTGTCTCAAATGCGCCGATAATTTTGTGTCTTTGCCCCGGTGTAGAGGGTTTTAATTTGCGTACAGCCATCTTTAGATATTGCTAAAAAAATCGATTGTTTCACCTTCTTTCAATGTTACGATAGCCTTCTTGTAAGCCTGCTGCGCACCACGCAACAGACCGCTCTTGGTATAGCGTTGCTTTACCTTGGGAGCCACCACGAGGGTGTTGACAGCCACTACCTGCACATTGTACAACTCTTCAACTGCCTTCTTGATTTGAATCTTGTTGGCAGAACGAACAACACGGAAACCATAACGGTTCAACTTTTCGCCTGCGGCGGTCATCTTCTCAGAGACGATGGGTTTTAGAATAATTGCCATAGTGTAACCTCCTTATGCGTTAAAAGTGTTCTCAAGGGCAGCAACCGCGTTCTCCACGATAACCACTGCCGTTGCGTTCATGATTGCGTATGTGTTCAGTTCGTTAACCGTCACCACATGGGTGCGTTGGATGTTGCGGGCGGATTTCTGTACCTCGTTGTTGTTGTCTGCCAACACGAAGAGTACTTTCTTGTCTGCCACTTTCAAGTTGTTGATTACCTCAACCATGGCTTTGGTCTTCGGTGCATCGAACTGCAAAGCATCCACAACGATGATTTGTCCGTTCTTGGCACGCAGACTGAGCGCACTGCGGCGAGCCAACTGCTTTACTTTTCGGTTGAGTTTGAAGCCATAATCGCGGGGGACGGGACCAAAGATAGTACCACCACCGACACGAACCGGCGATTTCAAATCACCCGGACGCGCACCGCCGCCGCCTTTCTGACGACCGAGTTTGCGTGTGGAGTGAGCATTCTCACTACGCTGTTTGGCCTTTGCCGTACCCTGACGATTGTTTGCCAAGTATTGCTTTACATCCAAATAAATGGCGTGGTCGTTAGGCTCGATAGCGAAGATAGCGTCGTTGAGGACGACCTTCTTGCCGGTTTCCTGACCGGCCATATTCAAAATACTAAGTTCCATACCTCTTATTTGTTGATCGTAACAATTGAATTTTTACCCCCCGGAATGCTTCCCTTGACCATAATCAAGTTGTACTCGGGAATTACTTTTAACACGACAAGGTTTTGTACCGTAACACGGTCTGTACCCATGTGCCCCGCCATACGGGTGCCCGGGAATATACGACTCGGGTAGGCACATGCACCCACAGAACCCGGCGCACGCAGACGGTCGTCCTGACCGTGTGTGGACTGCCCTACACCTCCGAAACCATGTCGCTTAACAACACCTTGGAAGCCCTTACCTTTGGATGTGCCGACTACATCTACATACGAGTTCTCCTCGAACATATCCACAGTCAGTGTATCACCGGGCTTCAACTCTTGTTCGAATCCATCGAACTCTGCGAGGTGGCGCATCGGCTGTACGCCGGCTGCCTTGAAATGTCCTGCCTCAGCCTTGTTGGTATGCTTCTCGCTCTTGGGCATGAAACCTACCTGAACAGCCTGATAGCCGTCTTTCTCCACAGTCTTCAATTGCGTAACAACACAAGGACCTGCCTCGATAACGGTGCATGGGATATTCTTGCCATCAGCACCGAAAACGGATGTCATTCCGATTTTTTTACCTAATAATCCTGGCATTTTTGCTGTGATTAATTTGTTATTATTGGTTACTTTGCCTCTCTCGCCCGCGGGTGAGCCCGTGTCCCGAAGGATTACCGATGCTCATAGCCGAGGGAAGGGGCGGTTTGTTTCATTCGGTTCGCTCCGACTGCATCAGACCTTGATTTCCACCTCGACACCGCTGGCGAGTTCCAACTTCATCAGTGCCTCAACGGTCTTCTGGTTGGAGCCGTAAATGTCTATCAGACGCTTGTAACTTGCCAACTCGAACTGCTCGCGGCTCTTCTTGTTGACGAAAGTGGAGCGGTTTACCGTGAAAATACGCTTGTGGGTGGGCAATGGAATAGGACCACTGACTACCGCCCCTGTGGAGCGCACGGTCTTTACAATCTTTTCAGCCGACTTGTCCACCAAGTTGTGGTCATACGACTTGAGTTTGATACGAATCTTTTGACTCATTGTTTTTGTTTGTTTTTTGTTGTTTTACTTTAAGGGGACTTCTATAAATTCCCCGTTTAATAATAAGTTTAACAATTTGGGAACTATAAACACTTTTGTGCGCTTTCTTTTTTTGGGCTGCATCTACGTATTCTCACTCAGTCACAATGCCCGCATTGCTCCTTCGCTCCAACCAAGTATCTGCTATCCAAAATTCCAAAAATCACTACAAAGCAATTTATAGAACTCCCCTTAAGTATAGGCGCTCGCACACCTAAAGAGTCATTTGCTCAGATGACTCACGCCTATTTGTTTGCTTCTTGTTGCGACCTGACGCAAAGAGGTTCGTCTGTGCGTCCGATACGCGGGGCGTGCACACTTGCACGCGTGGGTGAAGAGGTTTGAGGTATTGCGCAGCCCTTTTGCGCGACCCTTTCGAACATTCAAACCCGATTGTATCACCAAAGTGCGGTGCATGCCCCGAAGGGCTGCACCTCACCTGAGTTCCTATACCAAATCAGCACGCCCGCCGCACTCGGTCAGCACTGCCTTGGCAATGCTGCTCGACACCGGCGCATAGTGCGAAAATTCCATACTGCTGGTAGCACGCCCTGAGGTAATGGTACGCAGAGCGGTTACATAACCAAACATCTCGCTCAACGGCACTTTCGCTTTCACGATACGCGCACCCGTACGAGCGGTATCCATACCCTCTACTTGCCCGCGGCGTTTGTTCAAGTCGCCGATGACATCGCCCATATTCTCCTCCGGCGTTACGACCTCCACTTTCATGATAGGCTCCATGAGAACAGGTTTTGCTTTTACGCAAGCGTTCTTGAAGGCTATTTGTGCGCAGATTTCGAAAGACAACTGGTCGGAGTCCACGGGGTGGAAACTACCATCCAACAGGGTAACTTTCAGTTTATCCAAAGGATAGCCTGCAAGCACACCCGTCTTCATGGCGGATTGGAAACCTTTCTCCACAGCGGGGATGTATTCCTTGGGCACATTACCGCCCTTGACAACATCCACGAACTGGAGGGTACCCTCAAAGTCTTCATCGGCAGGCTCTACGCGCACAATGATGTCGGCGAACTTACCGCGTCCACCGGACTGCTTCTTGTACACCTCGCGCAGTTCCACCGGCTGCGAGATAGCCTCGCGGTATGCCACTTGCGGACGCCCTTGGTTGCACTCGACCTTGAACTCGCGTTTCAGACGATCGATAATGATTTCGAGGTGCAACTCACCCATACCCGAGATAACGGTTTGCCCCGTTTGATCGTCGGTCTTGACGGTGAAGGTCGGGTCTTCCTCTGCCAACTTCTGCAGCCCTACGCCCAACTTATCCAAGTCGGCTTGGCTCTTCGGCTCGACCGACACACCGATTACGGGTGCCGGGAACTCGATAGACTCCAAAACGATAGGCTTGTCCTCGTCGCAGAGGGTATCGCCCGTGCGGATATCCTTGAAACCGACACCCGCCCCGATATCACCGGCGGCGATAAAGTCCACAGGGTTCTGGTGGTTGGAGTGCATCTGGAAGATACGCGATATACGCTCTTTCTTGCCGGAACGCGGGTTGTAAACATACGACCCCGCCTCCAACTTACCGCTATAAACCCGGAAATAGCACAAACGCCCTACATAGGGGTCGGTGGCTATCTTGAATGCCAAGGCGCAAAGCGGTTCGTCATCGCTCGGCTTGCGGCTGATAGGCGCGTCCGTGCGAGGATCGATACCGTCTATCTCCGGCGTATCCAACGGACTCGGCAGGTAAGCGCAGACGGCATCCAACATGGTCTGCACGCCCTTGTTCTTGAACGAAGAGCCACAGATGACCGGGAAGATATGCAGCCCGACCGTACCCTTGCGGATAGCGGCGCGGATTTCTTCTTCCGCGATGCTGTCGGGGTCGGCGAAGTATTTCTCCATCAACGCATCGTCGAATTCGGCACAAGCGTCCAACATCTTGGAACGCCATTCCTGCGCCTCCTCCAGCAAGTTGGCGGGGATATCCTCTTCGTCGTATTGAGCCCCCATGGTCTCGTCGTGCCATACGATAGCCTTCATCTTGATGAGGTCCACAACGCCCTTGAAAGTCTCTTCGCACCCGATAGGGATTTGAATGGGACAGGGGGTTGCGCCCAACACCTCTTTGATCTGGCGTATCACATCAAAGTAATTGGCACCCGAGCGGTCCATCTTGTTCACATAACACAGACGCGGTACATGGTACTTGTCTGCCTGACGCCAAACGGTCTCCGATTGGGGCTGTACGCCGCCCACGGCGCAGAAAGTAGCCACGGCTCCGTCCAAAATACGGAGGGAGCGCTCTACCTCGACCGTGAAGTCCACATGCCCCGGGGTATCGATCAAGTTGATCTTGTATTTGTTACCCATGTACGGCCAGTAGGTGGTGGTAGCGGCAGAGGTGATGGTGATACCACGCTCCTGCTCCTGCTCCATCCAGTCCATGGTCGCAGCGCCATCGTGCACCTCGCCGATCTTATGGGTCAGACCGGTGTAGTACAGAATACGCTCGGAGGTCGTCGTCTTACCAGCATCAATATGCGCCATGATGCCGATATTTCTGTTTAATTTTAGATCGTGCTTTGCCATTTCTACAAACTAATACCTAATATGTCGTCTTGTACCTTATTTATTATACGACATTAAAAACGGAAATGTGCAAATGCGCGGTTCGCCTCAGCCATACGGTGCATATCCTCCTTACGCTTGAAGGCACCACCTTGGTTGTTGTAGGCGTCCATAATCTCGGCAGCCAACTTCTCAGACATCGAATGTCCGCCACGCTTGCGTGCGAAGGCGATCATATTCTTCATTGAGATTGACTCTTTTCGGTCAGCACGAATCTCGGTAGGCACTTGGAAAGTGGCACCACCGATACGCTTCGACTTCACCTCCACCAAAGGAGTGATATTGTCTAACGCCTGCTTCCAGATGTCCAAAGCGGTCTTGTCCTCGCTTTTCATCTTTTGCCCCACTACCTCCAACGCCGTATAGAACACGGAGTATGCCGTATTCTTTTTGCCGTCGAGCATCAAGTGGTTCACAAACTTCGCTACCATTACCTCACCATAGACAGGATCCGGCAGGATTACGCGTTTCTTTGGTTTTGCTTTTCTCATTGTTTTTTTGTTTTTGTTGTTTGGCTGTAATCGCTTCAGGCTCACGCTGCATTGCGCACGGGTTTTGCCTTACTCAACCGATCACCCCCGATTAAATCTGTCCCATTGTATGGAACTTTCAGTCAGAAAAATTCGTTCCGATTACTTTTTTGCTTTCGGGCGTTTGGCGCCATACTTGCTTCGACGCTGCAAGCGGTTTGCCACGCCGGCGGTATCCAGCGTGCCGCGAACGATGTGGTAACGCACACCCGGAAGGTCTTTCACACGACCACCACGCACCATAACGATGCTGTGCTCCTGCAAGTTATGACCCTCGCCCGGAATGTAAGCATTCACCTCCTTTTGGTTCGTCAGACGAACACGAGCCACCTTACGCATAGCGGAGTTAGGCTTCTTGGGGGTGGTAGTGTACACACGCACACATACGCCACGACGCTGCGGGCAACTGTCCAACGCGGGACTCTTGCTCTTGTCGTTAAGTTCTGCTCTTCCTTTTCTAACCAATTGTTGAATTGTAGGCATTGTAACTTGTTTATTTGATGATTGTTATTTAGTTTGCCGCTTCCTCGCGCCGGCGTACCCGCACAAACGCACAAGGCTATTCCATTGCGAAAAAGCGTGCAAAGTTACTGCTTTTTTATGATACACACAAATCTTTCTTGCAAAAAGTGTGTTTTTTCTTATTTTTGCAGTGGGGTGTACTGTCCAATAACAAATGCAATTTTCTGCAAAGTTAGACAAAATATTTGAAGAAGCACTCGTAAGGTGTAGAGAAGTTCAATTTTTCTCTGGGT
>CAVGOI010000008.1:0-62897 GCA_963630875.1 Mycobacteriaceae bacterium
CTCCTCGTTGTCTTGGGCGCGGAACTCGTCCTGATGCTCCGCCATATCGGCTATCTCGTCCTGCTCGAACCAGTAGGGGTAGTCGTGCTCGATGAGGTAGCGTGCCTCGGCGTACATGCGTCCGTAGGGGAACAGCGTGTGCGTGAACGGGTTTTGGATGCTCTTCACCGCAAAGGGCAGCCAGCGGCGGTTGCCCGTGATGTCGGTCAGGAACTCGCGTTTATTGCCGCTCGCGCAGAACGAGGCAAGGCGCATACGCCGCTCTTTGAGGTAGCCGTATGCCATACGCTCGTTGATATCCACCGCCGTGATGAGCGATTTGAGGCTGTTCACCTCGCGGGAGGTCATGGCGTCTATCTCGTCTAAGTTGATAAGCCCGAACTCGGCAAGGCGCATGCGGTCGTCCTTGCTCCATTGGGTGTTCGCCATCTTGCAGGTGTAGCCCCGCAGTTCGGGCGGGATGAGGTGTTCGAGCCAGGTGGTCTTGTAGATGCCCTGCTTGCCGATCAGCACGAGGACTTGCTGGTTGACGGCGTCGTCGCGCAGCCACGAGGCGACCATGCCCGTGAACCATTTGCCGAAGCATTTGCGCCACAGGTCATGTTTGCTCTCGTCCTCGAGGGTTACTTGGTTCGCCATCTCGCTGATCCAGTCAGGCTCTTTTTGCGCGTCATACGCATTTTGTTGCTCCACATACGCCCGCAGGGGATGGATACGGGGGATACGGTCGGAGTTGAGGATGGTGAGTACTTCTTGGGGTCGTACGCTGAGTCCGGTCTCCTCGCTTGCCGTGAGGCACATCCCATTGATATCGGCGTCGGTAAGGTCGCGCCAGAGAGTCGGGGTTTCGATTTGCACTTTTCGACTGATGAGGTCGTAGCGCAGGTGTTCGTCGCCTTCGGGCAGGTAATTGTTTTCGATGAACGCATACACTGCCCGCAGACGATTCTCGCTTTTAGACTTTTTCATTCCTAATTCCTAATTCATCATTGTCTTCACGAGGTAGTTAAACAGGCTCATGCGGCGGCAGTCTCCGTGTTCGATCCACAGTTGTTCGTAGGGTTTGCGCAGCCGTGCGTTGGCATACACGATACGCGCGTTTTCGACGGCGCAAGCGAAGCGTATGCGGTTCAGCCGTTCCAACTCGCTCGGGGCGTTGGGGCGTGCGGCATAGCGGCGCACATACTGCCGTCCGTTGCGTACATAATACACTACATTCCCCACGCGCCCGTGCCATTGCATCAGCGTGTGTGTTCCTTTGCTGCCCCGTATGGGCTGTGTCTTGAAGGTTGCCTTCATTATCGTTGTCGTCTTCGTTGTTTGTGTTGGCAACATCGCCTCCGTGCTCGAAGAACAAAACAAAGGTAGAGAAAGTATCCGCCCCTTTCGGGCACTATGAAAATCTATGAACAAAAACAGCCGGTTAGTTGTCTAACCGACTGATAACAAGCATACTGCGGAAAAGCATTTCCGCAGTGCCATTATGAGAATTTATGAAAAATTACGGAGCGTTACGTATTGCGGTAGGCGCTATAAAAAGACTGCTCGTTGAGGTTCGCCCCGAAATGGTTGTTGAACTCGCGGACAAATCCCGCCAAATTGTCGTTTTTGCGGAGCATGCAGCCACGCTCCAGAGCGTGCACAGTGCAGGCAATCTCTTTGGGCGACTTGTGCGCCACGCCCCGCAGCGTCTCCTCCGCCTGCTGTGCCTCGCGGGGCGTACAAGCGGTGAGGTCGATGTAGGCAAAGAGTGTCCCGTCTTTTTGCGGGGCGGACTGCTGCGCATAGTGGTTGGTGATGTTTTTGGTACCGCCGTTGGCAATAAAATCGCCGCACCCGCTGTTCATTTGGATGTTGTATGTATCTCCCATATTGGTTGGTTTTTGGGTTGGTTTTGGTGGTTTGGGCGTAAAGGGCAGTATCGGCAGAAGGTCTCCGCAGAACAGGTCGGGCTGGTTGATGCGGTCAATGCGGTCTGCCACTGTCCTTATCCAGGTCCGATAAGGATAGATGGTTTCCCTGCTGTTGTTGAGCAGGTTGTCGTCAATGAGTTGGCACAGCGTGTCGATATACCAGCAGTGCCGGCTGTATTGGGTACGCATACGCGGCCGGCGCAGCAGCACGTAGAAAACCGCCATTATCTGCAGCAGATGATGGTTTGTACAAGCATAGCCCTCTTCGCGCAACGCTGCCCGCGAGCGTGCCATATAAAAGGTGCCGTATTTGAGCGAAGGCTTGTCATCGCCTTTCTGATACAGGTTCTGCCGGCTGTAGTTGCACGCCTGTGTGAATGTACGGATATGCGCCCGCGCCTCGCGCAGCAGTACCTCGTCGGGTACACCGCCGTCCTCGCCGTCGTCGATGGCGGTGGCACGTATCAGATGGAGCAACAGGGTATCTTCTTCGGACATAGTTATTTCAGGAATCCGTACCGATAGACTTTCTCGGCTATCTGCTGCGCCAGCACTTTCTGCTTCTGGCGCAGGTCGCGCCGCTCGATGATACGGTCCCAGTACTCCTGCTTGGGCGGACGGGTGTATTTTGACCAGAATCTATGGTGTGCCTGCATATTGTCGCGGAACTGCACCTGTTTGGACGAGAACAGTCCGTCGGCACCTATCTGCCTGTCCAGTTCATATTGTGTACTGCGGAGCAGGACATGCAGTTTGTCTAATAGTGTGATGTTGTCTTCACCCGCTATCAAATCCGCCAGATAGAAATCGGCATCTATCAGCCCGTGCCGTTTGGCATTGTCCCAATCCACATTGATGGTAGGCATCACATCATGCCGCCATTTCTCGTATATGGCTTTGAAATTGTTGTGGTTGATGCGCATACGCAGGATATGGTCGCGCCCGCTGACCATACTGCCGCGGATAAAGTGGCGCAGTTCCTTGTCGTCGATACCAAACTCAAAGACATAGATATTGTCGGCATCGCGGCTCGTCTTGTCGAGTTCGGCACGCACCATCTTTTCCAACTGCTTGAACTCTTTGGTCTCGTGGTCGGAAGGCGTTACATTCCAGTTGAAATCGTTTTGGTTGAACACCTCCATAACGGCACTATACGGGATAAAGGCTATCTTCTCGGCATCGAAAGCACCGATGAACTTGGGCGGCATATTCTTGTCGAAAGTGCGCTCTTTGCCGATAGTGAGAATGAGTTGGATAAAACTCTCGTAGATGGGGTGCTTGTTGCCCTGCTTGGCTTCCGCCCACAGCATATACTCCACCTCGTCCATACGGTAGGTACCCTCCTGGCGGATAGCCACACTGAAATCGATGTTGCCTATCAGTTTGCGGCAGTCGTAGTCAGCGAAATAATCCTCGCGCACATTGTTGATAATCGTGCCTTCTTTGTCTTTGAGCGAATACATGGCAATCAGAATATAATGTTAGTATTTATGGTTTGGTTGTATCCAGGATATGCGTTTTCATTAGCCTGTATATACAGCACTCGCACGCCGCGGACGATGCCGCAGTGTGCGAGTGTGCCGGCTATGTTTGCTGCCAACAGGGCTGCAACGCCCTTTATGCCTTGTGTTTTCCGGTTGCGAAGAAGCGTTTTACCCTCCCCCATACAGATATTCGCCAAAATGTTCATGTTCAATGTATTATAAGTTTGTCCGTTTATTGTGCAAAGGTACGTCTTTTTTCGGAAATATGCAAATGCGATATACCACACCTTTTTCGACAGGCAACATGCCCACATCCCGAAGGTGGTGCAAGAGTACGCCATTTATTTAGGACTGGCAAGAAAACAACGCAAAAGTCGTATCGCACAAGAGATACTCGGTTCATTCAGCGACCTCGACCATACCCTTATAAGATTCTTATCCCACCCTCATAGAGATGTCTATTTCCCCAAAATCGTCCATCGTCTTGCGTATATATGTTTATATTTGTAACTTTGCAGCCTGAATGTTATGTAATAACACAATAGAACCATGTCCACAGCCATAGAATTCAATCATATCAGTAAACAATACCGCTTGGGATTGGTATCCACACGCACACTGAGCCACGACCTCGATCGTTGGTTCCAGACCACTATCCTACGCCGTGAAGACCCCTACCTGAAGATAGGAGAGGTGAACGACCGTGCCTCGAAGGGTAATTCCGAGTATGTATGGGCATTGCGGGATATTGATTTTAAGGTGGAGCAAGGCGATGTGGTCGGCATTATCGGCAAGAACGGAGCCGGCAAATCCACACTGCTTAAGTTGCTCAGTAAAGTGACAGCACCTACTACAGGCACTATCCGTGCAAAGGGGCGTATCGCATCGCTCTTGGAGGTAGGTACGGGCTTCCACCAAGAGATGACGGGGCGTGAGAATATCTATATGAACGGTGCCATACTCGGTATGACCAAGCAGGAGATTACCCGCAAACTCGATGAAATAGTGGACTTCTCCGGCTGTGAACGCTATATAGATACACCGGTAAAGCGATATTCGAGCGGTATGATGGTGCGGCTCGGATTTGCCGTAGCCGCACATCTTGACCCCGAGATATTGGTAGTGGACGAAGTATTGGCCGTAGGAGACGCAGAATTCCAAAAGAAAGCCATAGGCAAGATGAATGACATCTCCCGCGGCGAAGGCAGAACGGTCCTATTCGTCTCCCATAACATGGCAAGTATGAAAGCCTTGTGCCGGCATGGAGTATTATTGGAAAAAGGAATGGTACGCAGTACGGGAGAGATGGGTGATGTAATTAGTGACTACCAACGAATATCGATGGATAAAGCATCATCGGATATCCTGGCTCGAGATGATAGACATGGTACAGGCAAGCTTCGATTGCAGAACCTTGAGATTCTAAATGCAAATGATGAACCAATAGATAGTGTTCCGGTAGGTAGTGAGTTTCATATCCGTATTACCTTAAAGAACTATGCGTGGAAACCTACCGATGCTGTCCAAGAACTCTGTGTGGGAGTGAATGATGAGTATGGACAGCGTAATTTCATTATGAATAATATGTTCATAGAAAAAGATATTGTTATTCAACCGGATGTAACGCAATATACATTCTGTGTGAAACATTGTCCTCTGAATATCGGCAATTACTCGATGGCGTTTTACTTATCGGACAAAATGCAGAATACGGTTGATGCCATAGATAATGTTGGTTGTTTACATATCGAGAGTGGCGATTTCTATGGAACGGGAAAGTGTAATCGTTATGGCTTAGGGCGTTTTATTGTGCCGTATGATTTACAATAGAGTGCTGCGAAAAATACGAAAGTGCTTGGGAATAAAGCCGCAAATGATATTTGCCGGTGCAGAGACATCTGTATCTGTGGCAGCAACGGCTTGTATTGAAAATTCCCGTGTAGAGGTGAGCGGTAAATCCGAACTGATAGTAGAAGAGGGCGTTGTATTACGGGATACGCTGATTGTTCTAAAGGATAGTAACTTGTATATTGGCAAAAATACAACCCTGCAATTTGTAAATCTGTTTGCCGAGCAAGGAAGTTCTGTAACTATTGCGCATGATACAGAGATAGAAAAATATGATTATATGCTCTATTCGGCGACATTCCATTCGGATGAAGATTGTCATTTCTGTCAAGGGCGTAATGCGTTGCGTCCATATATCCGAATAACGGAGAATGGGAGTGTGCATATTGGGAGTCGGAATGTAATTCGTGCAGACTTTTGGGTGCGCTTTGGAGGCAAAGTAGAGGTAGGACAATATAATTGTATCAATGAGCGTACAGAGATACGCTGTGATGAGTCGGTAATGATTGGCGATTTTAATATGATATCGTATGATTGTAATATCTGGGATACCAATACGCATTGCCAATATGGAATGGAAGAGCGTCGTGCTAAAACCATAGCCGATTTCCCCATTGTCGGCAAAGAAACGGAACGCCCAAAAACAAAGCCTGTCGTTATAGGCAGCGATTGTTGGATAGGAAAACAGGCTGTTTTGTTGAAAGGAACTCGGTTGGGTAATCAGGTTACAGTAGGTGTCCGAACCCTAATATCAAATAAGACAATTCCCCAAAAAGCAAGGGTGGTCTCTGAGAGACCACGGATTATAGTGGAAGACTAGATATTAGTAATTAAAATGACAAAGAACAAGTTTATGCGAATAATAATGGGGGGGGGTAAAATAGTACTCTTCGCATTGGTGATAGTCCTTATAGTTCTTGCAGGGATAAAATTAGGCAAAGTTTATGTAAAATACAATCGACTGAAAGTTGAGAATGGTGTGTTGCAAGCCCATTTGGATTCTTTACATGGAGCAAATGCCCAACTTTTGAGAGCATGGACGAATACAATATTGAAAGCAGACGAGAAATATGATATGTGCTTTTATGGAAATTCAATAACTCGGAATAGCGATTTTGGAAAGTATTTTGAAAGCAAAAAGATTTTGAATTTGGGATTAGGGGGCGATGATTTGAAAGGAATGGCACGCAGGGCGAATATGTTAGGACGAGTATCGTGTAAAAAAGTCTTTTTGATGGCAGGAATAAATAGCGTAGGAAAGATGTCTGATAATGAGTTTGTGGAAGCGTATAATATTTTGTTGGATAGCATTCTTGGGTATGTAGCCAAAGACCATCTTGTCGTCCAAAATATGTTGCCGATTAGTATGTCTATAGAGACCGAAAGTTTCAACAATAAAAGAATAGAGACGCTCAACGAGAAGATAAGAGTCCTTTGCAAAGAGAGAAATATCCGTTATCTGGACTTATATCACATGTATGTAGTGGATGGCGCCTTGCTGGTAGAGAAAACAATGGGCGGCGACGGGCTGCATATCAAAGCCAATGAATACGCTTTATGGGCGAAAGCAATAAAAGAAACAGAATAACTAAAGTTCGAATAAATTTGTATTTAGTGCAGATGACTTATACAACAGTAAATGATTGTCGACTTGTTGACTTAAGAAAGATTTCCGACCCTCGCGGTAATCTAACGGTCATAGAGGAGAATTGTGATGTCCCGTTCGATATTAAACGAGTGTATTACCTCTACGATGTGCCGGGAGGAGAGAGCCGTGGTGCGCATGCGCATAAGCAACTATATCAGTTGATTATAGCAGCAAGTGGTTCGTTTACGGTTACATTGGATGATGGCAAAAGTAAGAAGTCTTTTAACCTCAAGCGTTCCTATTATGGTTTGTTGATTGTTCCCGGTATTTGGCGAGATTTGGATGACTTCTCGAGCGGCAGTGTACTGCTTTGCCTCGCAAGTGAGCACTATGATGCAAATGATTATATCCGTGATTATACCGAGTTTTTGAAATACAAGAACGCATAGGCATAGTATATTTTCAAACGAATGAAACCTGTAGTTGTAATCTTAGGTGGCAATCTCCTCAATGGAGGTATAGTTGATTATTGCCGACAACATGGTTATTTTGTCGTTGTTGTCGATTGGTCGCCGAAGGCATATTTGAAGGGCGACTTGTTTCTATGTATTGATGTGAAAGATTATGAACGCATTATCAATGCATTGCATGAAAATGGTATAGACACCATTCATGGGGCTTATACATCAATTGATTTGGCAGTCCCCTCTGTGAATGCAATTAATCGCCATTTTGGTTTATCCAATATGCCACGGAATGCGATAGAGCATGCTCTTCCAAAAGCCATAATGACACACATTTGGAGTGAAAATGGCTTGTTGAATCGTTATTCGGGAGTATTCGATAGGTTTGGCGATGAAATCCTACATCAGGCCTCGAAACGCAAACTGATACTGAAACCTAACATAGCCTCGAGTTCTCGGGGTATTACCATTGTAGAGCAAGACGCTGATGCTGAAGTTTTGATGACAGCCTTTGCGAAAGCCAGGGAGGAGTCGTTTGACCACAAGGTTGTTGTCGAGGAGTTTGTTGCGGGAAGGGAATTTACTTGTGATATGTTAGGCGATGCTTTTGGAAATGTCTCGGTATATGCTATTTCTGTAAAGTATCATACGCTGAATACACATGACAACAAGATAGCCATTAAGTTGCATTACAACAGTGATGTTTATTCGGATGGCGTGTACGAAAAAATAGCCGAGATAGGTAAACAATGCTACAGGACACTTGGTTTTATGGCTTCCTTCGGGCATTTGGAGATATTGATGAAAGAGGATGGTACATTGTCTCCTGTTGAGATAGGGGCACGGTCTAGTGGTTTTATTACAAATCCTTTGGTTTCATTGGCGAGTGGGCAAGATTATTTTGGGGACTATTTGAGAGTGCTTCATGGTGAGAAAATAAGTGGTAAGGATTACATTAATGGAGCCAATTCTTCGATGTATTTCTTCTATGATATGCCTCATGGTGCCGTGTGTGTGAATCCTTGTTCGTTAGTCGATTTCTTGCCTGCGGAAATCGTATCTAAGCATTCGAATCGAGAGAAAGTGATGACAAAAGGATTTCAATACAATGATATATCCAATGATAATGAGCGTATTGGTTATGAAATTCTTACGGGGGAACGCCATACGATGCGTATTGATGTCATTGAGGAAGCAGAACGGAATTTTATAAAATGCAATATCGGTCATGGAATTCTATGATGCGCATGCCCATTGTATTAAAGGGCAAAAAGGCGGTATTCTGATAGGTTTGGAGGGAGAGCCTCATTTTGAGGCTACAATGACCAATGCAGAAATAGAGCAAGCAGTGGCTGCGAATGATAATTTTGTGGCTGCCTATTATGTGGATAAACATTTGGGAGCGGTAAAAGATGAACGAATACTCAAGTACCATCCGCGTAGAGAGCAGTATTCGCCGGAGCAAGTCATAGCCGATTTGCGTAAGCGTGCTTGTAAACTATGTATTATCGATACGCTCAATCAACCTTATTGGCAGCCAATGGATTATTGGAAAGTCATAGATGCCCATCGGGAGAAAATGTTCTTGTTGCCGCATGTGGGGGGCTATGATATTACGGAGTTTTTGAAGATACTGGATTTCAACAAGAATGTATATGTGGATTTCTCTATGACCCAAGAGTATTTTGGGTGGTGTGGTACTCGTGCCCGATTAGGAGTAGTTGCCGATGGAATAGATTATTGTTTGAATTCTTCTAAATTGAGCCAACGAGTATTGTTCGGTTCGGATGAGCCATTCTTTTCGCAGCAGGTGGCGTATGAGAAATACCTAACCCTGCAAGAACGCACAAGATTTATGGTAAACAACTATCTGGAATTAATGAATAAAATCAACTGATATGAAAGATTGGGAACAAATAAAAGCCGAAGCCATTGATTATATCGAAGCCAATCGTGTTTCTACAACAGAAATAGGGGATGTGCTGGGGAAAACAGGACAAATTGAAGGCACAAGGGCGTTGAATAGCGGTATGTTCAAGGTCGGCGAGGTCGCATTCATTTATGCGATTAACAATTCAAATTACGAAGTCCATAGACAGTTAGCCGAAAAGGACATCAAGGACAAGATTCTTTTCGTGTACAATGTGAATTGTAATCGTGCGGTGTTTGGTGATTTAGTCAGCAAATATATCTTATTGTACAAGAGAGCAAAGGCAATCGTCATCAATGGCAAATTGCGGGATGCACATACTCTGAAAAAAGAAAAGTATCCTATTTGGTGTGAAGATGTGAGCCCAATCGGATGTGTGAACTATCAAAACGGAGAAGACTTGTCTAAAGAGCAATACGAGGAACTGTCGGCAAAATACGAGGGTGCCATTATGGTGTGTGATGATAGTGGAGTGGTGATGATACCGAAGGAGAGAATCAATGAACAGTTGCTCACAAAACTCCAATTTATTGAGTTCCAAGAAGATGTTTGGTTCTATTGTATGGATACTTTGAAAATGTCCACCTATGATATTGTCTGCAAAAAAGCGTATCTGAAAGACGACCTGTTGGATAGACGCTTATTGGATAAGTTGGACGAGTTCCAGAAAAATATGTAACCCTTCCGTCATATCCCCTTAATCCTTTTTTTATGATTCATCCCTTGTCAGATTGTCAAGCACAAGTACCTGCGAGTACCAATATATGGCAGTATAGTGTTGTGTTGCCGCATGCAAAGATCGGTGAGAATTGCAATATCTGCAGCCACTGTTTTATCGAGAATGATGTCGTTGTAGGCGATAATTGCACGGTTAAATGCGGTGTGCAATTGTGGGACGGTATTACTTTAGAGGACAATGTGTTTGTCGCAGCCAATGTTACTTTTATCAACGATCGTTATCCTCGGTCGAAGAACCCCGACTGGCAATTAGAGAAGACAATTATTAAAAAAGGTGCGTCTCTGGGGGGGGGAGTGTTATAATTTGTGGTATAACCATTGGCGAAAATGCAATGATTGGTGCAGGAAGTGTCGTAACCAAGGATGTACCTGCTGGAGAATTATGGGTTGGCAATCCGGCAAGATTTATTCGGAAAATATAGAGGAAAACTCGTATAACAATACAAAACAATATGCAAGTTCCATTTCTTTCGTTACACGATGTAACGGCAAAACACAAAGACGAAATCCACGAGGCGGTGCTTCGGGTGGTTGATAGTGGTTGGTATCTTCAAGGCAAGGAGAATGAGCAATTTGAGGCGGATTATGCCGGCTATATGGGTACCAAACATTGTGTGGGTTGTGCCAATGGTTTAGATGCTCTCGTTTGGATATTTCGTGCCTATGTCGAACTCGGTGTAATGCACTATGGTGATGAGGTCATCGTGCCGGCGAATACCTATATTGCAACCATCTTGGCTATTACAGAGAATGGCTTGAGACCTGTTTTGATAGAGCCAGGTGCAGACTCTTTGGAGATAGACGATTCGCTCATAGAGCAGCATATTACCCCTAAGACAAAAGCCATTTGCATTGTCCATCTCTATGGGCGCAATGCGTGCACGAAGCATATTTTAGACTTATGTAAGCAGTACCACCTCAAACTTATTGAGGACAACGCACAAGCGCATGGTTGTGCGTTTAATGGCAAGAAGACCGGTGCATTGGGTGATGCAGCAGGGCATTCGTTCTATCCGGGTAAGAATTTGGGAGCATTGGGCGATGCCGGAGCGGTAACTACGAATGACGATGATTTAGCAGCTGCTATTCGTGCCTTGGCTAACTATGGCAGCCAACGCAAATATGTCTTCAAATACGCAGGGCGTAACAGCCGTTTGGATGAGATACAAGCCGCCATATTGGATGTGAAACTGAAACACTTGGATGATGATATAAAACTTCGTCAGCAGGTGGCAAAGTATTACTATGAGTATATCTGTAGCCCTCTTATCACTTTGCCGCAACACCTATCGGATAAGGAGAATGTGTATCATCTGTTCCCTATTTTGGTCGCAGATGGCAAGCGTGACGCATTGCACGACTACTTGGAGCAGAATGGGGTAGGGAGCGTGATTCATTATCCTATTGCTCCGCACAAGCAGGAGTGTTATGCCCATGCCGATTGGAATACGCCTCAACTCTCTCTTCCTGTTACCGAGCGTCTTGCAGCCGAAGAACTTTCAATCCCTATGTCCCCCTGTATGACGCAAGAGCAGATAAAATATGTGGTAGCAATACTCAATCGCTTTGCGTAAGGGCTAATGCTTTCTGATACGCCTCCACAGCGTGTTGTTTTGCAATCTTGCAGCGATGCCGTATCGTCCTAAATATAAGCAGAGCGGAAGGTAATTTCGCAGGGCGATGTAGTGATGTTTGGCGGCGTAGCGTGTGTCGCTGACCATTTGCTGGAAGATAGCCTGACGGTTTATCTTGCGGATATTGGCAGCACTGGAAACTTGTGCATCGTGTATGCGGTAATGAACGAGTGTGTCGCTGATTCTTAAAGCTTTAGGCTCTTCCTTTTCAGTGATAAGCGCACGAAATACAAGGATACTGTCCTCTGTTGGGCAAGAACTCGAGATGGGTGGATAAATGTCTATCAGTTGCTTTCTAATAGCTCTTGTGCAACCGCTCAAGCCTGCTTTGCCGCGAAGATAAGGCATTAGACGAGTAAACTGTTCACTATCTTTGTGTTCTATAACTGTTGTGTCGCAAAGGAAAGAGTAGTTACTATCCACGATGAGTAAATCAGGATATCGCAGAAAAGTATCAACCACTGCGCTTACTCTGTGGGGGAGCGAAATATCATCACCTCCTGCTCCTATGATGATGTCGCCTTTGCATTTGCTGTGTAGGAAGGCGACATTGCCGCCGATACCTAAGTTCTTCTTTTGCTGGAATGTATTGATTATGAAGCGATTAGAGTGGGATTGGGTATGGCGGAGTGTATGCTGAATGACCTCATAAGTATTGTCGGGCGAAGCGTCATCGGAAACCAATATCTCCATATCGCCAGGGTAGTCTTGTCGCAGGGCGGCCGTTAGTGCCGCCTCAATGAATTGCTCTTGACGATAGGTGGCAATAATGAATGAAACAAGAGGAAGTTTTTGCATATATTCAGAAGTTAGTTATCACAATAGTGGGTAGAACACTATGGAGAATTGTATATAGATGGAGTCAATAGGGGTTTGATGTGTATGAAGAAGATAATGGATATGAGAAATTTGATATATATATAGTTTTCAATAATTCGTTATGCAAAAGTACTGCTTTTTCTTGATATCACCAAATCCGTTATCTATTCGGTCTTGTAAACCCTCTATAAATGTGTTTGCCATCCAGACTTCGGAAAATACATCAATATTTTGCATTACAAAAACTATTTTGTACCTTTGCAGCGTATTTTGTAGGTTAATATTTTGTAGGTTAATTGTCTTTTCAGCCACATTTCACACTCCCAATGGATAAGCCTATTTTGGGTAATTCAGTAGATGTTATTTTTCTAACGATCTAAAATGGAGGTCGTAATATAAGGGGACAGAATGAAATGGGTGTATTTTTATAAATCGTGCGTGCGATGCTGTATTATCGTAGAAAAATATTGTTGGCTTTGTTGCAACTTTTTGGCGGAAAGTTGTCTGCAATTCAGTTGCAGAAATATCTCTTCCTTTTTACCCGCGGTCAAATAGATAAGGCATTTAACTTTGTACCTTATCGTTATGGCTGTTTTTCTTTCCAGGCAAATCAGGACATGCAGACTCTCCAAACATATGGATATATAAAGGAGGTAGGTAGGGGATATGTCTTGTTGCATAATGAAACTAATTATTTAGCGCAATTGGATATGTTTGACCAACAAACGATGCGTGATATTGCAGAACATTTTAGGACTATGTCGCAAGATGAGTTAATTATATATACATATATTCATTATCCTTTTTATGCCATCAATAGTAGTATAGCCGAGAAATTATTAGACAAGGAGCAATTGGAACGCATAGAAGCACAAAAGCGGCATAAAACGGGACTGCAACTCTATACGATAGGTTACGAAGGAGTTTCATTAGAACAATATATTGATAAATTACTACTCGAAGATGTGCATCTTTTGTGTGATGTCAGGAAGCATGCCTATAGTCAGAAATATGGCTTCAATAAATCTCAATTGGAAAAAGCATGCACAGGTGTTGGTATTGACTATATACACATTCCCGATTTAGGTATAGACTCCTCCAAACGCCAAGAATTGCATTCACAAAAAGATTATGATGCATTATTTGACGAGTACGAACAGACTACACTTGCAGAGAATAAGGACTCGTTGCATTATGTCCTCAAACTAATTGAGAAATATGAACGCGTAGCCCTGACCTGTTTTGAGAAAAATCCGAGACAATGTCATCGTTCTCGAGTGGCTAAAACTTTGCTAAATATCACCAATAATCAATTCCCATTAACACATATATCTTTTTGAAGTATGGCACTTACAAATGTTTTGATAGCAGTAAAGACATATCCTACATTATCAAAAGAATATGATGAGTTAGTATGTACCGCAGGCTTTCTTGAGGATGGGTCTTGGATACGCATTTATCCTATCCCTTATCGAAAATTGAGAGATGAAAGTCAATACAAAAAGTGGCAATGGATAACAATAGATTTGGAGAAAAATTCGCGGGATTTTCGTAAAGAAAGTTATCGCCCTATAGATATTGATAAAGATATTGTGACGGGAGCGATTATTCTGCCTATTCATAATTGGGGATTGCGTAAGCCGTATGTGTTGCAAGAAGTGTATACAAACTTGGATGATTTGATAGAAGAAGCCCAACGCCCTCCCTATAAATCGCTTGCTGTTGTAAAACCCCAGAGAATCCTCGATTTTATATGCGAACCGGTTGATAGAGAATGGGATAAGGATAAGTTGGCTGCAATTTATGCAAATCAAGCGCAATTAAAACTTTTTGAGGAAGATAAGGAAGTTGCTTTTCATGTAGTTAAGAAACTCCCGTATAAGTTTTCGTATGTGTTTACTACGGAAGATGAGAAAATCCGTACGGTGATGATAGAAGATTGGGAGTTAGGAATGTTATATTGGAATTGTTTGGCGGCAGCAGATGGTGACGAACAGATTGCCTATCAAAAAGTAAAAGAGAAATACTTTCAAACAATGGTAGATGGGCGTGATTTCTATTTTCTCATGGGGACGACACTTAAGTTTCATAATGTGGCTCCCAATCCCTTTATCATAATCGGAACATTTTATCCACGAAAAGAAGATAGGGAATTACCCTTATTTGATTAATCAATGTATGGGTGTATACTCTTGTAGTTACATAATTCTATAACACTATGAGTAAAGCCCGATTATCTGCATCTCAGCACGATTATTCTCAATTTAAAACCTTCCTGCTCGACTCTCTAATTTCGAATTAAAATCCAAATATAACAATGATATAACACATCTCGCGTGAGAAAATCACGCAAGATTTTGAGAAACCAATTATTTGTAGTACTTTTGCAGGCAAATCAATTTGTAGATGTTCGTATGTTGTATCGTGTTATTGTAAATAATTACAAATCGTTTGGCGAGGAGCAGCAGTTCGATATGTTCCCTAATACTAGGCGGGATAATTTTCCTAATCATATTTTGAGAGGAGGAAATCTACCTGTCTTGAAAGAATGTGCTATTTATGGTGCAAATGGGTCAGGAAAGTCTAATTTTATCGAGTTGTTCTCTTTCTTGCGGATTTTCGTAACAAAGGGTGTATTTGATGCACAGAGTTTGCAGGAATGGTATGCAACCAACCGCTTCCGCCTTCCTGTTGCAGAAGGAAATCAGCCAATAGAGATTATGTTGGAATATGGCATTGGTGATGCGGTATTCATCTATGTACTGAAAATTACTCCGGATGGGATAAAAGAAGAGTCTTTATATCGTTCGGGAGCGGGGAGAGGGAATAATCAACTTTTGTTCTCTCGAACAGTGTCGGATGTGAATTTTGAGTTCTCTATTAGCGAGGATATTCGGAATGTATTCCTTCGGCAAATAAACGCCAATCCGGCAGCAACGATATTGGGGCTTAATGGTAAACTGCATCTGCTTGATTTTGATGTACTCAATAAATCATACCAATGGTTCGAGTCGAATTTGACAGTTGTGTCAATCAGTCGTGATATCCCATGGTTGATAGAGTATTTTGCGTCTAACCCAAAGGTTTTAGATTTTGTGAATACTGTCTATTCGGAGATAGGGTTGGGTATTGATTCTTTGTCAATCCAGGAAACGGATGTGAATGATTGGTTTGAGAATAATAAAAGAGAGAGAGACTTGCTAACCTCTATGTATAAAGGGGATATTTCGCAGCATAGTATATCCAAAGTAAAAGATACAACACCTGCTTATTCCGTGCTGAAGCAAAAAGATGGGAAGCAAGTTGTACTTGAATTTATTTTCAAACAATTAGGTAAGGGTGGTTATCGTGGCGATATGCGTGTTACAGATCAATCAACGGGAACTTGCCGTTTATTGACATTACTCCCTGCTATTTATGATGCCATTAATCGTGAGTGTGTTGTGTTAATTGACGAAATTGATAATGGTATTCATCCTATGTTGATACGGAAACTGATTGAGTATTTTGGAAAGAGGGGATTAAAAGGGCAACTTATTTATACTACCCATGAGACTGCATTGCTTGACCAACAGAATCTGTTGCGTGCCGACGAGGTATGGCTGACTGAAAAGGTACAAGGGTGTACAAAAATGTATTCTTTGAATATGTTCAAAATACATAAGACTATTTCCATTCAAAACGGTTATTTAGAGGGGCGTTATGGGGCAATACCATTTCTAAATTCGATAGAGTAATGGAGATCCGAAAATTGACATATTCCAAGTCGGATGGTACAATCGATGAGTTCCATCCTGCAGCAAAAGAAATGTCTGTAGTTCCCGCTAACAATGAAGATAATCAAGCGTTGGAACGGTCGGAAATATCGCTGTCAGCAGATTATCAAAAGTCGGATGGCACAATCTCTGCCACGATTTTGTTTGTGTTGTCCGGAGGTGAGGAACGGGAACGGAAATATCTGAAGCCGCTTGATAATATGAAACGAATGGTAGTGGCTTTCGCTTCTAAAGCGGGGCAAGGGCTATCGCCTCGACAGATGATAACGATAGCAGATGAAGCCGTTGCAGATGGTATTTTTCATACACAGGAACGGGATTACAAAATAGAAGAAGGAGATATTATTTATCTTTTGCAAGATGTCGACCAATTTGAGGGAGAAATACGAACTATTTGGAAAGAATACCACACGCATAACATCCATTGGATAATTAGCAATCCGTGTTTTGAAATATGGTTATATTATCACTATTCGGATGAGCCTCCTTATCAAAAATTGGGTGAAATTGAAGACCTATCAATAGCGGAAAGAAGTATATGCTTAAAGCAGTTGTTGCACACTGTTTTTAGAGGAAGCGTTTCTCCTCTAAAGGCTATGGAATTTATGCAGGATGCTATTCGGCGAAGCCGAAAGTATTATGCGGAGAATGATGGGGTCCCTGCATTATATGCAACGCAGATGGATAGATTGGCAGAGCAAATTTTGCAAGCAGATGTTTCGAAAGAAATAGAGGCGTATTGGAATGCAGAGAGAGCCAAACGGAATAAATGGAAGCAGAAAATGCAGGTAGTGCAACGGGTTCGTCTGTCGGGAGTGAAAGTGAATGCTTTTGGTTCGGCATTGAAACTATGGGACAAACGCTATAAAATACCATTGCCTTCAATTACGGAAGAGTCCAATAGCTTAACAATCGTAGACAATCGTGCTTTTACTCGAAATATAAAAATCGGGAAATGTTATTTGGATGATAGTGTCACAGATGTAGCAATTGATTTGGAAGAATTGTTTGTACCGTACATTAACCAAGATGTCTTGAACTATTACTATACGCAAACCATTCTCCAAACGCCGATTGTTACCTATAATGTGTATCGTGACCAAATTGCAGATGCTATCTGGCGTACGGGTATAGAAACAGAACATTATAGTGCCTTATTTACTTTTTGCGCTCCGAATATCTCTGTGCCGATATATCAAATGCGTAATGATGGTCATTTGATATATATTATGCATAATGAATATCTTCCTCGGTTTGGTTGGAAAAAATACGAGGGGAATAATCCCGATTTTGGAGAACTTGGGCAGAATAGTAAGATTTATACAAACCTACATCGTGCGCTAGAAGAAAAGAATAAATATGGCGTATCGGTTATGCGTGTGGGACAGTTTCGATTGCCACCGGCTGGAAATTATCGAATGATATGTTTGAATGTTATCGACCCAAAACAAGGAACAAGCGATTTGGAACGAATTAATAAACGAAGTGCCGTCTGGTTGCAATATGAGATTAACGATATAGTATCATACAAGAATGTGGTTACTAAAATAGTGGATATAAAAGATAATGGGGCGATAGAACTTCGTTACGGCAAGGAGGTAACGATAGATGATTTAGTTCCGGTTCAAATAGATGGTGTACATGATAAATCTATTTATTATGCTCCTGTAGTTGCTGCTTCGACCATCGGTGATGATATGTCTATTCCGATTAGAGAGATAGACAGGTCTTATTACATGGATGCTTTTCGCAAAGAGGTATGGCAAGAAGATGGTCAAACCACATGGGATAAGGTTAGTGCTTGCCGTTTTAGATATGTCCACGAGTTGCAGCATTGGCTGCGGACTGAAACATTGCAAGATGGGCTGGAAATAGATTGGGAGGAAGAAATGAAGACATTGTTTCCTGCTTAAATGGCATTTCCTCTTGAGTACGGGAAATATATGTTCCATACTGATACAATCAAAACAAACATAATCCCATTGGAGATAGATGCGAAGCATAAGTCGTTGATGCAAGAAAGTTACGATATGAGGGGAAATTCTTGCATATATTTCCGAAAAAAACAATAACTTTGCGGCAGATTTTGTAATGTAAACATTATGACAATCTTTATTTCTTGTATTATTAGTAGTGTGTTAACATTTTTGCAATTTTTGTAGTGCTTTGACAAACAGCAGTTTATAGATGATATGTCGAAAAATAATTTTAATTTATGATTTTGCTGTTCCATATACTACGAAATGGTATGACTATAGATTGTATAGGAATGAATCGTCTCTCGACAAACCTTGCTTTAAGCAGCAATTAAATTAAACTGATTTAGAACTAGTGTTATCTCTTAAGTGATACACGAAGTTAATGTATCGGTCGTAATTGAGTAATATAAAATAGAGATGTGTTTATGGTCATTTTTCGCGCTTAAAGACTGCTCAGCGATGTGATCTAAATAATAGGAGCAGTCATAAATCACATTGGGTTATGGAATATATTAAACCTACGATTGTTGCGCAGAGCGCAATGCAGATGGCTGATTGTCGCAAAGGACCTTGTGGAAGACCATCTTGCACGAACAAACCTTCAGGAACGCATTGATTTTGCTACGTCCTGTTTTTACGGATGACAAGATGCGGTAGTGATATGCACTACCGCACCTGTTAAATATAACTAGATTGCTGTTATGTATGTGCGAAGACTTTCATATATTCTTTATCGTCGGTATGCCGAAAAAGGTTATCTTACAGATAATCGAAATTTTGGATATGATACTTATTCTAAGAGTTGTATAAAAGTTGGAGATTTATTATTGTCCAATGAGGGGAGTGTCTTTTATTCTATGTTGGACGATAAATTCCAAGATATAAATGATATTGTATATCGTTTGCAGAGTGTGTACAAAGAAATTCCTTACGATGTGATTTATGAAGATGCAGTAAATTTTTATTTAGAATTATCAAGTCGGGGCTTTATCCTTTGTGTTCAGGGGGATAATAATGAACAAAATATTCCGTTATATTTCTCTTATAAAAGAAGAAAACCTGTTATATTAAAGGTAAACAATGGAACTCCAATTGCTTATGATAACATTTTTGGATGCAATTATTCGTTATCTCGTGTTCATGTAGATGTTTCGAGTCGTTGTAATGAGAACTGCGTACATTGTTATATTCCCCCAAGAGATAAGATGGGAATAATGACAATGGATATGTTTGATAAGGTTCTCGCTCAATGCATCAGTATGAAAGTATTGAATATAACTTTAAGTGGTGGTGAACCAATGCTTAATCCTTTTCTATCCTCGTTTATTCGAAAATGTACAGAAAATAATTTTTCAATAAATATTCTCTCTAATCTGACATATCTAACAGATGAACTTTTGGAGATAATAGTATCGAATCCTTTAATTAGTGTTCAAACATCATTATATGCAATGCAAGAAGATATTCATGATGGCATAACACGAACTAAAGGCAGTTTTCAAAAAACAATTAAGGCAATACAGAAACTGTATAGTTCTAATGTGCCATTGCAGATAAATTGTCCTATAATGAAACAAAATCTCTATTTTTATAATGATGTAGTTAATTTTGCAACCTCACTGAATGTTGAAGTAAGTTATGATTATTCCTTATTTGGATGTTATGATTCTTCAAAAGTAAACATTGGATGTCGAATTAGCAAGAGTGATGTGGTTGAAATCTTGAAGAAACGATATTCAGATAGAAATAATTTGATGGAAGCCGTGCAACATACAGATAAAGATGTGAACGCAGAAAGTGCCATTTGTCCTATATGTAAGTCATCTCTATGTATTTCTAATATAGGTGATGTTTATCCTTGTGAGGGATTGCAACGAGTGAAATTGGGAAATATTAATGTGCAGACTCTTGAATATATTTGGGAGAAATCTTCTCAAGTTAATTATCTTAGAAATTTGAAATATAATGATTTTAGGAAGTGCAGCGAATGTGGTATTAGAGCATATTGTACAAGTTGCCTAATTATGAATGCTAATGATAGTATGGCAAGTGATTTTATGGAAGTTAGCCCCTATTTATGTGAATTGGCACAAGCAAAGAAAATGATATTAGAGACATTGAATTGCCATTAGATAATAGCATATTCTGCAACTATAACTACTATAATAACTATTCAAAAGTCTGTGTTATTTAGTTCATTAGAGTCTGCTATAGTTTTTCTTTAAAAACAGTTATGAAAGTTTCTATTTTGATGGCGGTCTATAATACCGAGAAGTGGGTGCAGAAAGCGATTGATTCTGTGCTGGAGCAGTCGTATAACGATTGGGAATTGATATGTATGGACGATGGCTCTACGGATAGTTCTTTGCAGATATTGCAGCAGAATGCAGCAAACGATAATCGTATACAAGTCTATTCGTATGCGCATTGCGGTAGCCATGCTGTTTATTTGAATCGTGGAACCCATTTAGCAACAGGCGATTTTTTATTCTCGTTGGATAGCGATGATTGGATATCGTCAGATATGCTTTTTTATCTGCTCGGTAGGCAGAACGAAACCAATGCTGATTTTGTCATTCCAGATTTATGCAGAATTGACGAGAATGGCAAAGTGTTATCCTCTATGGTTGGCTGTGTTGGGGAAAGAAAGAAAGTTCTTACAGGCAGACAGGCGGTAACTTATTCACTTGATTGGTCAATACACACTATAGGGTTGATAAGGAAGTCTATTGTATTATCATATCCCTATGACGAGGATGGATTTGATGTTGAAGTTACATCGCGCCAGCGTTTATTGGCTTGTGGAAAAGTTGTGTTTTCCGAAGGCGTGTACTATTATTTGCAAAACATGCAAGCAATTACAAAGCGATTTGGTGTGCGTAAATTCTACTATGTAATGATAGACATGAAAATGATGCAATTCTTGCACAGGAATGGCTTTGACGAGAAGATAGAAACCGCATATTATACTGCTTCATTGAAAAGGCTGATAGCGGCACAAATGTTGTATTATCAGCGAGGAAAGGAATTAGCTCCTCAAGATAATCTGCAAGTAAGGGAATATGTAGACACCGCTTATCGCTATGCAATAGGTCGAAATGATTTATTCTGCGCAGCAAAGCATCTACTATCTAAAAAGCAGGTCATAGTATTTGAGAGTAAAAAACAATGGATATTTAGATTGTATTGTTATTTGAGAAAATGAAAGAGGTAGTAGATATATGCGTGATAACTTATTGTTCCGCTAAATATGTATTGCAGACGCTTGAGTCTATCTATGCGCAAACATATCCTGATATTCGGCTGATAGTCTCTGACGATTGCTCGAAAGATAATACGGTGGAGGTATGTAGGCAATGGGTTTTTACTCACAAAAATCGTTTTCTATATACAGAGATACTCGAAGTCCAGAAAAACCGAGGTACAGTATTTAATTGTAAACGAGCATTTGAACGGGTAACATCATCGTATTATATGATGATAGCGGGAGATGATTATTTGGCTCCGACGCATGTCGAGAAATGTATGGCAAAGTATGACGATATGCCTAATGCAGGATTTGTTTATACAAGTTGCAATCTTGTTTTAGAATGCGAGAGAAGAATCATTCATGAAGATATATCTAAATTCCGAGAGGGAGATATTTTTGAGGATTTGTTTCTCTTGAATTTCTGGCCGAAAAGCGGTAGTTTTCTATTCCGAACAGAGGCAATGAAAAGTGTAGGAGGCTATAATACTGCAATATGGGTGGAAGACTATGATTATGCATTGCGTATTGCGAATCAATATCCCATAGGATGGGTAAGAGAGTTTCTTATGTTCTATCGCTTGCACGATATGAATGCCGGAGGGGATAGTATTCGCCTATTAACGGCATTGCAAAAGACTTTGTTGCCATACCAAACGCATCCCAAATATAAAGAGGCGTATAGTCGTTTAGAGGATAGACTGATTGCTGTTGCAAAAAAAGAAAATCCGAACTTTCTATTGCACAGAGCATTAGAGAAACATAGTGTGCGATATTTGAAAGCCTATGTACGAGCCATAGCGCATAAAATAAAACAATATGTACAAACTTTCTATCATAACCATCACGCGGAATAATCTGTGCGGATTGCAGGAGACGGTGCAGTCGGTCTGTGCGCAGAGTAGTGCCGATTTTGAGTACATCGTGGTAGAAGGTGCTGGCACGGACGGGGCTGCCGAGTGGTTGCAAGCGCAACTGCCTCTTTTCCGTGTTGCAGGGAAATCTATCCGTTTTAGATCCGAGCCTGATACGGGGATATACAATGCGATGAACAAAGGGCTTCGTATGGCATCGGGTGAGTATTGCCTGTTTCTCAATTCGGGTGATTGCTTAGTAGATGGGCGCGTGGTAGAGCAAGTATTACCTCTGTTGCAAGGAGCGGATGTGTACTATGCTGACGCTATTTTCTACACAGATGGACAGACTACAAAGCGTCTCTATCCGGATAGGCTATCTTTTGATTTCTTCTATGAGGATTCGTTGTGTCACCAAGCAGTGTTCTATCGCCGTAATGTTTTGCAGTCTATCGGCGGCTATGACGAGACTTATCGATTGATAGCGGATTGGGTACTGAATGTGCGTCTGCTGCGTGCGAATCATCGTTTTGTGCATATCCCTCTCGTTGTGGCACGCTATGATATGCAGGGGCTGACGAGTGGTAGTAGTGGCTACGAGAAGTGTATGGTAGAGCGTGAGCGGTTCTATCAAGAGAATGGCTTTCGCCATATTCATCTGCGTATGTGGATAAAGCGCAAATGGCATCAATTGCTGCACTTCTTCTATAAATGATTTTTTTTTGCAAAACAAATACAACAATGAACGAATACAAGTTATTATCGGATATTCCCTATAGCCCGGAGCGGGCGGTGATTGTCAATGTGCATACACTGCTCTGTACCACCTTGGCGATACTGAGCACACGCCGCTATATGGATATGCCGTTATTAGTCATTGATTGTCCGCTTAACGGCGAGTCGGATGCAGAGAGCTTGCGCCGTATGCAAGCGGATTATGATTTCGACCTTATCTGTCTGCCTTTGCAGGAACATGGTCATACATTGGACAACCTCTTTTTGCATATACAATCCGATTGGGTCTATTTAGTTGATTCGGATGTGGAGGTGTTAAACGCCGATGCGTTGTACATGATGCGCTCTATGCGTGAGATTAATCAGATAGCCGACAAGAGGCTTATCTTCGGCGCAGGTATGAAGCAAACTGCCGGCTATGGAGTGCGCTCGCAGCGGCATCTCTACTATCGGGAGCGTATGTGGATACCCTATTGTTGTTTGAATGTGGCACTGGTGCGCAGCGAAATAGAGCATGGCGGTAGTTTTATAAATGTTGCGAAGCCGAACTATGGCATCACAGGGGGGCATTCGCAAAGTGCGCAATCGCTTAGAGAAATATCAGTGGAATAAAATGGCACAAATGACAGACAAACTATTGGACATATTCCGTCGGGCGCATAAGGGACATTCCACAGACTATATCTATTACGATACGGGCGGTTTGCTCTTTGAAACACTTTCGTCACATAACTTTTACTATATGGATTGGTCGTTTCATACTTTTCCGGCATATTGTAAACATTTCTGCGGCTTGACGCGGAGCGAGATGTTTGCCGATGAACGGTTCGGCTCGACATTGGGGAGTCAAGCCGATTATATCCGCCAACGCCTGCGTACGGAGTATGCCTGCGACCTGAAACAGTATCAATAACTCGATAACCGAATAAACAGAATATGCAGCAACTCTTACATCATAGTATCTTCCTCCCTTTGTCCACAGGGCATGGCGGAGAGAAACGCTCCTATCAACTGCAGATAGAGGCAGAGACGGCAGGCTATGCATTCACGAATCTTGATTTGCATCGGCGGGACAAATTGACATTGCGTCGTCTCTGGCTTGCTGCGTGGCTCTTGCTCCGTGTCTATGGAGTGTCTTGTTGGTTGTCGCTTCGTGATTTCTTGCGCCAAGTGCGAACTATGGCGCTGCACTATGACCAACTGACAGCCTTTTTCCGAGACTCCAAGGAGCAGGTTTTTCTCTGGGAAAGTGTACGCCCCGAGTGGTATTTTCTGCTGTTTCTTGCCAAGCGATGCGGCAAGAAAGTGATTGCTTTTCCGCACAATACCGAATCGCTTGTGCCGAACACGAAACCCTATCTGTTTCGCATATCTCGCCTACAGGCATTTGACAGGGAAATGGAGGTGCTACGCCGTTGTGATGAGGTGTATGCTATTTCGCACGAGGATACTTGGCTACTGAGTTTATGGGGCGTAAATGCGCGCTGCTATCTCTATCAGCCCGTGGGAGAGATAAAGGCACAAATGACATCGCTCCGTACGCAGCGTGCGCAGATGGGTGGGAAGTCGTTTTTTCTGCTATTGGGTACGGCAATCAATCAACCAACGCGTGTGGGTATGCAGCATATTATCGATTTCTGGATACGCGAGAAAGTGCAGACCCCTTTGCATATCGGAGGGTATGGCACCGACTCATTGCATATCCCCGCAGGGCAGACGAACCTTGTTTTCTTAGGGGAGATGCAGGAGCAGCAACTCGTGGAGGAGCAGATTTATGCTCGGGCGTTGTTGGTCTATCAGCCGCCCACGACCGGTGCGCTGACGCGTATCAGCGAGGCTATAGAGGCAGGAATACCCGTTATCGCCAATTATGCAGCTGCGCGTAGTTTTCATCGCAGCCACGGTGTGGCAGTCTATCAAGACGACAGCGAACTGCTGCAGATAGTGTTAACTCGTTAGGCAATAGTTTACACAAAATACAAGCAACAATGAAAACCATTCTTATTATAGCAGATTACGCTGCATCGTATCGGGGGAATTTCATTCCCTCCATTGAGTCAATAGCCGTGTATCTTCAAAAGCACGGGTTAGCGGGTGATAACGCGCGTGTGGTATATCTCTTTCCTGAGGCGGCGGAAGCACTATCATGGATACAGACTTTCCGACAGGAACACCCGACCTATTTCCTATCCCGTTCATTTTATTCTCGACATTTCCGACTGGCGGATATAGTGGCGTTTCGTCGTATTCTGCGTATGGAACATGTGGATTTGATACATACGCATTTTCTATTCTACAATTATGCCCTGTGCTTTGCGCATTATACGGTGGCGCGGCATATTCCCATTATAGGACATTTTCATAACCAGTTCCGCATACCCGCCACTCGGTTTGCTATGTTGAAGCGTTGGATCGTGGAGCATACCTATAGTTGTGTTGTCGGGGTTAGTGCATCGGTTGCAGAAGGTGTGAAACGCTATACGAACTGCAAGGATGTGGAGTTTGTCATGAATGCCATTGCTTTTGAACGATTGGATCAATCGGAACTCGTTGTGTTGAAAGACAACCCTTCGCAGTATGTGGTCTTGATGGCGGGGTGGCCTGCAACTGTCAAAGGGGTGGATATTGCCGCCAAGGCAATTGAGGCTCTTCGCACTCACTCACTCACTCAGGAGAGCCTAAACATCAAACTCTGCATTGTGCAGAGTGGCGACTTTCCGCAGACGGAGCGTTGCATTGTGGAGGCACTCGGCGAGATGCCGAAGTGGGTGCAACTCCTGCCACCGCGTGAAGATATCGCTACCTACTACAACGCTGCTGATGTATTCATCTCGGCAAGTCGCATAGAAGCCTTTTCCTATTGTTTGGTAGAAGCCGCATATTGCTTACCTATGTTGGCTTGCAGTGATATACCGGGGCCGAATGAGTTGCTTATCGACGGGATGCAGTTTTTCCCTTCCGAAGACATTGCAGCAGCCGCAGAGGCAATTGCTCACCAATTGTTGCTGCCCGAAAACGAGAAAGACGCAATCCGTCAGCAACGCAAGCAATCAATTTTGGCGCATTACAATCTAACCGATTGGTGTCAGCGTTTGGTAGAAGTATATGGTCGTTATATTCGATAGGCATTGATAGAAAGTTTGTTTTATGTTATTCAATTCGATTGAGTTTGCGGTGTTTTTGCCGATCGTGTTTCTGCTCTATTGGTTTGTGTTCGATTATGCTCTGCGGGGGTGTAAGCGGCAGTTGCTTTGGCAGAACCTGTTTGTTGTCGTAGTGAGTTATATCTTCTACGGTTGGTGGGATTGGCGGTTCCTTATCCTTATTGCCATTACTACCCTCTGTTCCTATTTGAGCGGACTGCTTATTTCGTATGGTTCTCGCGCCAACACCCGCGAAGAGTCTATACTCGTAGGGGGGGGTATTTCTTCGCAGAGTATCAAGCAGTTATGCAATAGCGAAGAGCCACCGGTAAGCCCTAATTCAAACCATAGAGGCACTACCGAGGAACAACAAGTATCTACCCATTCCAAATCGATAGGTCATCATTCCGAGCAACAACCACGCCCCAAGAAGATACAGCGGCTGTGGCGTAATCCTAAATTGTGGTTGTGGCTGAATATCGTTCTTAATCTGGCTATTCTCGGTACTTTCAAGTACTACGACTTCTTTGCTTCTTCTTTTGCTCATCTATTCGGGCTACAGGCTGACTCGCTACTTTTGCATCTGATACTGCCCGTGGGTATTAGTTTCTATACTTTTCAAGCCCTTTCGTATTCTATCGATGTCTATCGGGGACAGATTACTGCCACTCGGGATATCGTTGCCTTTACGGCTTTCCTCAGTTTCTTTCCGCAGTTGGTAGCAGGCCCTATCGAGCGGGCAACCAATCTGCTGCCGCAGTTCCTCCAACGGCGGCACTTCGACTATGCCGTGGCGGTAGATGGGATGCGGCAAATTCTATGGGGACTATTCAAAAAGATAGTCGTTGCCGACAACTGCGCCACCTATGTGGATAAGGTCTTTGCGGACTATGGTGCCTATTCGGGTAGCACACTCGTGCTGGCGGCGATACTGTTCTCTATTCAGATTTACGGCGACTTTTCGGGGTACTCGGACATTGCGATAGGCACCTCGAAGTTATTTGGTATCCGCCTGATGCGGAACTTCAATGTACCGTATTTCTCGCGGGATATTGCCGAGTTCTGGCGGCGGTGGCATATCTCACTGACCACTTGGTTTCGGGATTATGTTTATATTCCCTTGGGCGGCAGTCGCCCGACCGTGCCGGCACGCGTACAGAACAAAGAGGCGTACAAACGGGCGGTCGTGGTGCGCAATACCTTTATCATTTTCCTGCTGTCGGGGTTTTGGCACGGTGCGAATTGGACTTTTGTACTATGGGGTGCGTACCATGCGCTGCTCTTTATGCCACTGATATTGTTAGGCAAGAACCGCCGCTACCGCGACACGGTGGCGACCGATATGGCTGCGGACGGCACGGTACATAGTCGCTTGCTGCCCTCGTGGCGGGAGGCAGGGCAAATGGTCTGCACTTTCGTACTTGTCGCCCTAGGATGGATTCTCTTTCGGGCAGATACGATTGCGCAGGCGTGGGGCTTTTTGCGGCATATATGTTCTCCTTCGTTGTTGAGTGTGCCGTTATTGTTCAATCGTTTATGGTATATCCCCTTGTGTTTGTCGTTGGCTATATTGGCAGTGGTAGAATGGCTCGGTCGCAGCAATGGAGGTATTCTCACAGCGGAGCAGTTGTCAAGACATCGTCTTGTGCGTTGGGGATTGTATCTTGGCTTGCTTGCCATTATCTATTTCTTTGGCAACTTTTCTTATACGCAATTCATTTACTTTCAGTTCTAATAGGTTACAAAGATGAAAAAGTTTTGTATTCGTGCTGTGGCATTTAGTTTGGCGGCAATCATTCTTTTGCTTGCGTGTGAGGCGTACTATTTCTATTGTGGTTGGTATCAAGAGAAAGTAAATGGAACGGAGGTCTATTGTGCGCTGCGTAACAGCAAAAAGAAACATGCTAAAGTAAAACGGATTATTATTGGCGATTCAGTAAGTATGCAATTGTATCCCTGTACAGAAGAATACGACGATGCGGTTTCCCTAACCTGCAATGCAGCCATTACTGTCGCAGGGTTCTATTTTTTGCTGACGAATTACCTCGCTACCAATTTGAATGATCTGCCTGATGAAGTGGTGTTTCTGGTCAGTCCTTGGACACTAAAAAATAATATGAATAGTGTCTTGGCATTTCACTATTTTTTGAAACCATTTTATACAGAGGCCTATCGCTCGGATTACACACCTAATCTATACCAAACCATTCACGACAATCCATACTATTGGCTGTCGCAGTTTCCATTTGTTCGCTCGTCCTCGTATTGCATTGACTATGAGGTGAAACAGCCGACATGGCATTGGATTGCCCCTATCGCCTCCGATTATGTGCAGAAAGCCGATTCAGTTTGTCGGCAATACGGTGTCCGTTTTCGTATGATACCTTCTCCCGTGCGAGCCGATAGGCATGCGGAGTTGGAGCAAACGATGGCTTCATCTATAGGGGCGGCGGAGAGTCCTATCTTTGCGATGCCCGTTATGCAGCAATATATGGAAAATATAAACTATGCAGACACTGCAATGTTTATTGATAATATTCATTTCCGTCCAGATGCTATTCCCGCGAACTATTTGCAGCGTTTCGAGAGTACTGAAGAGTAATTGTGAAAACTGAATGTGGGAGCGAATGAACGCTTTGTCAGATGGAATACCTCCGTACTGTTGGTAGATTGGAAAAAATGCAGTATCTTTGCAGGCAGATTATAAAAATCCTCTATCGAATTTCCAATCAAACCGATGAATATAGAAAAATATCGTATGATGGTGCGGCTTCGCTCCGGATTGCTTTTGCATCCGCAGTGGAGAGGCGTTGCCGTAATAGAAGATTCGGAATGGCACTATCCTTTCTTCAATACCGATATGGTGCGTACAGTACTCTCGCAAGCCATTGAAGTGTTATACTATGGCTATACACCTTATATCTCACTGAAAGATAGACAAGAGGGAGAAACCAATTGGGATACTTTCTTTCGACAGCCGTTTGATTGCAATTTGTCCTGCGAATGGGGGGGGGCGAAGAGAGTATTCTGTTATTCGAAAATGAAACAGCCCTACGGGTATTATACTACAACGCCTTATTTTCCGTGGCATTATCATAATTGGTGCCGTGTGTTTCAGTCATTAGTGCGTCTTAATGAACCTACGCAAGCGTATATAGACCATGAATATGAAAGTCTGTTCCGACCGGAGGAAAAGGTGCTTGGTGTGCTTTGTAGGGGAACGGACTATATAGGCTTCAAAGGGCTTCCCGTACAGCCGGATGTAGAAACTGTAATCCGGGATGCAAAGGTATGGATGGAGCGGTATGGCTATACAAAAATCTATTTGGCGACAGAGTGTTCGTCTATCTACAATGCGTTCTGTAATGCTTTTGCTGGGCAGATTATTACCAACAAACGCACTTATTATGACACCATTATGCAGGACAAACAATACGCTTTGATAGGGCAGGTCTCATTCGAAAGACCCCATGATAACTATCTGAAAGGATTGGAATATCTGTCGTCGTTGGTTCTGCTCTCTCATTGCCGTGCGCTTCTTGCCGGCAACTGTGGCGGATCGCTATTCTCCTTATTTTATAACAATCGTCAGTACGAACGCTTTCAAATATATCGTCTTGGGAACTATTAGTGGGGGCTACTTCTTTAGGGGACTTCTATAAATCGCTACAAAAGAGTTTATAGTCCTATATTGATGAAACTTATTACTAAACGGGGAATTTATAGAAGTCCCCTTTAGGTTTTATTTGAAAGGCTATTTGTTTACCTCAAGGAAAAGTGTTACCTTTGCGGTCGGTTACAAAGAAACAATAGACATTATGAAACATCTGTGCATTTATCATTTAGGTCCGTTAAAAGAGGCTGACATCGATTTCGGGCGCTTCAATCTGATTATCGGTAAACAGAGTTCGGGCAAAAGTTGTGTCTTGCGTACAGCGAGTTTCTGTGCTTGGGTCGAGAAGCGTATTTCTTTGTCTCAATCGGCTGATTTCTTTATGCAGCGTGGTAGATTTCGTGATGAGTTGGTTCGTTATCATAAAATGGATGGATATTTCGAGTCTGACACAATTATCTCATATGAGACTGATTGCTTGAAATTTATTTACGATAATAAAGTAGAGCAGTTCCAATTTGCATGGAAGAAACGGTTGGAATATAGGCGTCCAAAAATCTCGTATGTGCCTTCGGAGCGGAACATTGTATCGTTATTGCCGAATTGGAAATCGCAGGTGTCCACCTATGATTGTGTACTTGATTTTATGAAGGATTGGGATCATGCACGGCGTTATCTTCAACATACAAAGGATATCCTGAATTTAGGTATGAGTTATCATTATCGCCAAGTGTCGGATGAGGATAAAATGGTGTTGCACAATAAAAAGGAGTTGTTGTTAAGCAATAGTTCCAGTGGCGTGCAATCCCTTATCCCGTTGTATGTAAATTTGGATTATTTGGCAAATGGTGTCTATTCGGAAGAGGCGGTCGTTATTCCTAAGCGGACACAAGAGCAACGCGAACAGATTCAACGATTGCTGAAAGAATTATATTTTCAAATAGATAGACATAGTGAGGTAAGCGAGAAACGAGATATCGTTTTTAATTATACAAATGTGGATTTTCATTTCGATAATATATTAGCAGAGGAAGAGTTTAAGCAAGTGGTGAATAGGTTTGTCTTTACGCAGCGTTCTGATGTATATTTAGAGGAACCTGAAGATAATCTTTTCCCACCAACTCAGTGCCAATTGATGGATTGGTTGATAGAGTTTGTCTGTCGGAGAAAACATACAATGACATTGTTTGTAACTACACATAGCCCGTATATCCTAACGCATTTGTTGCAATCTAAGATACCTGGTTTTCGTTTTTTCTTTACTTATCAATCTGCAGACGGTGATGGCTTTATTGTGCGTACTGCTACGAAGAATGAGATGGCTGAGATTTATGACAATGGAGTAGATATGTTCTTTAATTTTGAAGCATATATCCATCATGAATAATTTGTTGTATGTTATTCCGGAGTGCTATGCGGATACCAATTTGATATCTGCATTGGTGCATACAGAGGTGAATCATCAGAAAGGTTGCAACCAAGTGGCAATGCAAATGCAGCAGAAATTCACCGATCGCTTCGCAGTGGGGGTGATTGACTATGACAAGAAAATTCCGGGATATTTGAATGAGATGAGTATGCTGGCGAAAACTACGCACTTGCGTCTCTATCAACATCCAACTAAGCCACATTACATAATAACAATTCAGCCTGCAATAGAGCAGTTTGTGCTGTCTTGTGCTGAAGAATTAGGTGTTAATTTGTTGGACTACCATGTTGCATCATCGTTGGAAGGGTTAAAGAAACAGACAAAGCGTGTTGATTCGAATAGAGACCCTGTCTTGAGAAATTTATTTAATGCACTGCAACGAAGTTCTGAAATGATTATATTGCGAAATACACTCGAATATTTGAATCAGTCGCAATATAAGGCGGATGATGATAGATTAAAGGCTATTTTCGGATAGGGTAAGTGCATTAGTTATATTCAGTTGTCTGTCAATTCTGCGAAGAAGTGATTCCTTATAACTTAAAATGTAAAAATATATTACCCTCCCCCCCGCACTATTGTAAAACAATTATTATTCTTGGGGGATATGGGTTTATTGGGACGAACCTGATGAAATGGGTCGATAGGGAGCAGTTGCCCTATCGGTTCGTGGTATTTGATAAGTTCCCTACGCATCATGCGGGACTTACTTTCGACTGTGTGCTGCGTTCTTACGCCGGTGATTTTGCCGATCCCGTCATTGTTGAGCAGATATTTACGGAGAATACCATTGATTTGGTTATTCACTCGCTTAGCAGTACAGTGCCTTTGGCGGCAGGCAGTGCACGATACGATGTAGAGAGCAATCTGCTCCCCACGCTGTCGCTGTTGGATACCATGGTGCGGCACGGCGTGCAGGACATCGTCTTTTTCTCGTCGGGTGGGGCAGTCTATGGCGAGAGTGCTCCGGGCAGACCGCATCGGGAAACGGATGAACTCTATCCCAAAAGCAGTTATGGGGTAGTGAAACTGGCGATAGAGAAGTATCTGTTCCTCTACAAGACCCTCTATGGTGTGCGTCCTATGGTGTTGCGCTTGAGCAATCCTTACGGGCTGTATCATTACTCGCAGCGGCAAGGTATAGTCAATATCGCTTTGCGTGCCGCTATGGTGGGGAAGCCTTTCACGGTATGGGGCGACGGCTCAGCGACGAAAGACTATATCTTTGTGGAAGATGTGTGCCGTATCGTCTTCTCGTTGATAGAGAGGGGAGCATACAACGAGGTTATCAATGTGGCAAGTGGTGAACTGTTGTCGGTCAACGACATAATGACACAGATTAAGCGACTCTATCCCGCTTTTGAATGGACATACCAAGCCGCCAATGTCCACGATGTGAGCCGTGTGGAATTGGATACCGCCAAACTGCAATCCTTGATGGTAACACCGCATCATCATTTGGCGGACATACTATCAGCATTATGAGTACGGGGAAACGATTGGTCGCTATTGATGCGTGGCGTTTCCTGTTCGCCCTGCTCATTATTTGGCACCACCTGCCGTGGGTGGAGGGACATGTACACGGGTTAGGCTATTGTGCGGTATCGTTTTTCTTTATAGCCAGCGGCTATCTGTCGGCGCATTCCGATACTTCGGATTTGCCGAAATACTATGTGCGGAAATTCTTCCGTATTTTCCCTATTTATTGGATTGCGCTGGCGGTTGCGCTCATCGAAACCATCCCTACTCATAGTGCATGGACACCGACTGCCGTATGGGACATCTTGCAGCATATATTCTTGCTGCAGGCCTATACTTCATTTGAGAGCAGACCGATGTTCTATTATCTGAATGCTCCGACTTGGTTCCTCTGTGTATTGGTGCTGTTCTATGCCGTTTTGCCTTTGTTGCAGCGGTGGCAACGCCGTAGTCCAAATGGCTTTGCGATAGGGGTGGGAGTGTATTCCGCAGTGGCGGTGGCAATTACTTGGATTTGTTTCGACGGCGTCTATTGGGTGCGTGTGAATATGCCGTTGGTGCGTATCTCTGAGTGCCTGTTGGGTATGGTGTTGGCAGAGGCTCTGAAAGGTCGTACACTGCCCAATATCCATAAGTATCTTTCGGTGGGGGTGCTGGCATTATTTTTCCTATTTGCTTACAATATACCGAACCAATTCATTCGCCCTTACTTGTCTATTCCCATTATGGCGTATCTCTTTCTCGCCTTTTTGTTCTGCAAAGAGAATGATATATTAATATATCTTAGTAAATGGGGGGGGGGTAAGTATGGAAATGTATATATTCCATTCCTTGGTGATTGCGGGGTTGCGATTGGTGGAAGCTATTGGACAATACACACCGCCTGCGTGGCTAAACATCGTCTTGGTCTATGTACTGACACTTGCGGTGGCGGTAGGTTATCATCGCTACATAGCCCCTCGTATCCTAATGGCTGAACAAAAAGTGCTTTCATGCTTATAGAATATTTGCTTATGATTTCCGTAATTGTTTTGACTTACAATCAGGAGGCGTATCTCCGGCAGACTTTGGATAGTATCTTGAAGCAGCAAGTGGATGAACCGGTAGAAATCGTTATCGGCGATGACCATTCGTCGGACGGCACTTCGGCTATCGGGCGTGCGTATCAACAGCAATACCCCGACCGTGTGCGCTATTTTTACAATACCCCGAATCTTGGATTGGTGCAGAATTTCATCGCAATGGTTCGTCATTGCCGCGGCGAGTATATCGCCCTTTGCGACGGGGATGATTACTGGACAGACTGCCACAAACTGCAGCAGGAATTGGATGTGCTACGCAGCGATGAACGGTGTGTTTTGGTGCATACTCATCGGAACTTGTTGGCGGGCGATACGGTATATGAGCAGCCGTTTCTTCCACTTCCGGAAGCAGAGAACCCGCAACAATTGTTCTTCCATTCGTTTGTATGTGTGCCGACTACGCTGTTCCGTGCAGCCCCCGTGCGGTCGTGGCTCGATACCTATGAACGGCTCTCGCGGCAGCAAGATTGGCGTATGCAGGATTTTCCGCTGTGGCTGTATCTCGGACTGCGTGGAACTTTCCGCTACCTGTCGGAGGCGACGGCGATGTATCGTGTGTTGCCCAATACGCTAAGCCGTGAGCGGGACAAGCACAAACAGTATCGATTCGATAGTTCGCTGCTGCGTATCAAGCGTTTTTTCTATCCTTTGTATTATGCTCGTGCGGAGGATAAGACGGCATTCCGCCGAGCGTTTCGAGAAATGGAGTTCCACGCACGGAAGCGTATGTTGTTGAACTATGGCGGTATTGCTTGGCGGCAGGTATGGGGACTGGTGCGTCTGACCCCGTGGCTGCCGATGATAGGGTGGCGTTGGCTTCGCAGGCATCGTTTTACCGGTCTGCATTTCTCGTAAGGTGAACTATCCTGACTATACGAAGCCTAATTCAATAAGGTTTACCTATTAAATGAAACAAATTCCCATCCCCTTCGGGCTATCTCGTATTCTATTTCCCATCGTTTTCATACTATTTACATCGTCCCCTTAATTATTACTCCTCCATCGTCGCCCATACCTCGTGGAACAGGAACCCGAACAGGGTGGAGTATTCCTTCTGTTTCTTGAAGGCAATGGTGTCCTCTACTACTTTCGCGGGGTCGCTCATACGCGTCCTCACGGCGGCGGCTACTTTTTTGAACCGTTCGCGGATGGCCACTTGGGTGCTGCTCGCACTCTTTTTCTTGGCCCCTTTCTCTTTTTTTGTCAGTTCTGCGTGCATACTGGTGTAGCGCAACCCCGAATTCCGACGATGTAAGTACTCAACGCGTCCATTCTTTCTGGACAGTTTGCCGTGAACCTCGCTCACAGGATCATGATAAATTATCTCTGCCATAGTACAAAAAATCTATAAAAAAATTACACATTAAAAATTACAAATTACAAATTAAACAAAGGATTATCATCGCCAATTTGGCAAATTCTTGGGCAAATATATACCCTTGCAGGGCGTTGTATTTGTCCTGTTTGTCAAAGGCTTTCTGATAGGCATTTTTTTCCTCTTCGGTCAGTGCCAGCACCTTTGCACGCACCTGCTTGAATTTCTCGCGGTGGGCTTGTTGTGCCGCCGTTGGATTGTCCTCATGAGGATTACATATCTGACTTGTGTACTTTGTGTCGTACATTTGTTTGTAGATAACCTGCGAATGTTTGCAGATTTTTCCACGATACTCCTGAAAAGGAGCCTCTAATTTAATTTTGCTCATAACGAGTTTTATTTTTATATTTTGAAATCATATTATATATTATTATTTATTTAGCCCCGAATCCGATACTCCTTTCGCGTATTCGGAGCCTTGGGGTATGCCCTCTATGGCAGGTACCCTTGTTCGGCGAAAGGAGACGCTTTCGTGTCGCAGGCGGACTTCTCGCCCTTTCGCATGGAATACTATGTATTGTAGTCTGTCTCATATCCTATATATTTTCCTTATACCTCTCTTATAGCAGTCTTATAGCAGTCTCTCAAAATTCGTTACCAACTCGTTAGGAACTCGTTACCAACTCGTATGTTATTTTTGCCCAATTTTTTGGCATGTTTTTTGATGATCTTCCGTGAAGCCTATATAAAACAAATGCACTCGGCTTCAAAACCGAGTGCAAAGGTAGAAAGACTATTTTGAATTGGGTATAGAACTGACTTTTACCTAAAATTAGAACTGAATTAGAAGTTACACATTTTCAATTGTTTATCGTAATTCTCTTTCTATGTTCTGTATATGTTCCAGTTCCGTTAGCGCGTCCTCCAATTGGCTTTCTATTGTTTTACGCAATTCTTCTTTTATCCGATCGAGCGCATGTTCTTTGTCATTCATCCCACTAATCATTTGTGAGACGGACTCAGTCTTGTATCCGAAACCGTGCAGAAGGACATATTTGACACATTCGTTCTTATCGCGTAGGTCTGTACTGCCGAAATAATGCGCATAGTACATGGCGGTTATGACGGCTGTTACATTTTGCTTTTTCCTGCCCTCAATTTGTATCGGGCATATTGCATCCGCCTTTTGGGTCTTTTCATTTTCTTCTCGGAGTGCCGCTATTTCTTTGTCTTTTTCTTCCAAGGCTTTCTCCAATGCTTCCACACGGGCTTGCAGAGCCGCTTGGGTGCCGTCTTCGGAGGTTGTGGTCGCGGCGGCTTTTTCTATTTGTTCCGAGAACCGTTCAGGGCTGACCATGTAGCGTAATAATGTGCTGAGCAGATTGTCTTCTTTCGGTTTTGCCAGTTCTTCTTCATAGTAGATTTCTTCACTTCGGGTGTAGATGGCAGAACCTTGGGTGAGTTCCCGTCTTATTCGGGCTTGTATTGGGTCTGTAGAGAGGTCTTTGTTCCATACCCCTTCCGGCACAATTTCTTTGATGCCGTTTTCGATGTAATGGGCTAATGTCTGGTATTCATCGTAATCGATCGATTCCACTAAAATTGATAGCGCATGCAGTACGAACATGCGGTCTTCCCAACACGCCTCTATATTGCCGTCGTAATTTTGGGGTGCCAGTAGGTTTGCCACATAGTGTGGAATGCATTGTACTTCGTTTATCAATCGGCAGTCATCGAAGCGTTTGTAGGGTTTGATGAGGTCTAATGTCCAACAACTTAGGTAGTACATGCTGTCGGGGTTAAGTCGCTTAGGGTCATGGCTTAGGATTAGGCAGGGTTTCATCAGCCATTGATAGACCAGGCTGTCTTGATGTTTTTCAATGAAACTGTTACCTACACATTTTGCGATAGTGTCGATGTTAAAACTTCCCATAAAAATACATTTAGAGGTTTATAACTCTGCTGTTATAGGTTTATAATAATTCTGCTATAGGTTTATAACTCTGCTGCTATAGGTCTATAATAATTCTGCTATAGGTTTATAATATTTCTGCAAAAGTACGAAAAATCGCCTACATACGCAACTCCCCCTTGCATATCTCACAAAAAAACACTACTTTTGTGCGCTGTAAGACGCAATGCTTAATGCTGCGCAAGCATTACACAGAGAATAGAATTCAATGGCACATAAGCGGATATCCATCATAACGATCACATACAATAATTTCTCGGGGTTGCGGAAGACGGCGGAGTCGGTGGAACGGCAGTCGTACCGCGACTTCGAGTGGATAATAGTGGACGGCGCAAGTACCGACGGGACAAAGGAGTACTTGGAGCAACTGCACCGAGAGGGAGCAAAGTTTGTCGGGGAAAAAGAAGGGCAGCGTGCGGATTGGGCAGGCGGTAAGTTGCGGGGAGAGGCGTTGCGGATACGCATAGTGTCGGAGCCGGATAAGGGAGTATATGATGCACAGAACAAAGGTATTCGGCTTGCCACGGGCGACTATTGCTTCTTCCTCAATGCGGGCGACTGCTTCTGCAATGGAGAGGTGCTGGCACAGATGTTCGGCTCTGTGGCAGGCAAAGAGAACCATGAGCGTGTGTGTGGCTGTGGAGAGAGTGGGACGCAGTGTGGCGAGAGGGAAGTAGGGCTGCCGATTGTCTATGGCAATGAGGTGGTAGTGGACGCTACGGGCAAACGGGTGGATTACTGTAGAGGCGTGGAGAACCCGGGCTTTGTGGACTTATACAACAGTTGCATGAAACACCAGGCGACTTTTATTCCACGGGCGTTGTTCGCACAGTATGGCGACTACGATATTTCGCTGCGAATATGTGCCGATTGGGAGTGGTTCTTCCGCGTGATTGCTTTCCACGACGATGTGCGCCTCTGCTACAAAGATGTGGATGTGTCGTACTTTGAGAATACGGGATTAAGTTATCATAGTCCCGACTTGTGTCGCCACGAACGGCAGCAGGTACTTGACCGCTATATGTCGCAGCGGTTGCAGCGGGATTATGCCGTTTGGGGACACTATACACACATTGCCAAACTGCAAGAACAACGCATTCCCGCTTTGCTACTGCGAGTAGCCAATAGATTACTCAAATGAAAAAGAATCCTGCAGACATACGGGTGGCGGTGTGCGTGGTAACTTATAATCAGGCGGCGTATATCGGCGAGTGCATAGCGAGTGCGCTGGCGCAGAAGACCGATTTCCCCATCGATATAGTGGTGGGCAATGACTGCTCGACAGACACAACGGCCGTAGTGCTGCACGACTTGCAAAAGGAACACCCGAATATCATCCTCTTCGACCGAGAAAAGAACCTCGGCTTGGTGGGGAACACGATTGCGCTTTTCCGTTATATCATCGACGCCGGCTATACTTATGTGGCAATGCTGGACGGCGACGACTATTGGTGCGACTGCGAGAAACTGCAGCGGCAGGTAGAACTAATGGAGGCGCATAAGGATATGAGTTTCTGCTATATGCGGGCAACGAGCAACGAGAAGATTGCACGCAGACACAAGAACGACACCTACGCCGTGCGGGTGGAAGAAATGTTCGACAAGATACGCTGTACGGGCGTAGGCAACGGCACGGTGCTGCACCGAGTGGCTATGCTCAAGAATGTTCCATTCGACAAGATTGCGGCGCAACACCTACTCTCGTGCGACTACCCGACTAATGTCTATATGGCGCAGCAGGGCGTAGTCGGCTTTATTGATGCGGTTTCGCTCTACTGGCGGCGCACGGGTAACACGGTGTCGTCGGCGGCAAGCAAACAAAAGGCGTACCGATATATTGACCACGAGGTCAGGCAGGGGCTATTCCTCGCACGGGAGTTCCCTGATACGGCGTATGCGTTCTCCCGTGCCGAGGCAGAGGAGTTCCGCTTGTGGCAGCAGTACGAATGGGCATTGTCGCATAGGGATCACGAGTCGGTGACGGAGTGTGTCCACAGCACAGGCTTTCCCACGCGTTGGCTCGCCCATAGACCCGAGCGGAAGTACCTGAATAGTAAATGTATGTTCAATATATATATATATAGTTAAAAAGTTTAAGACTTTCTGTAGGATAGTGAAAGGAATGGTGAAGAAATAGGGATGATACTGAATAGAGCAAATATAATGCACCTCTGCCGTTTAGGCGAGAACAGCGAGGTGGAGTTCAAGTCTGCCAAAGGGGGATTTCCAAAGGAGTTTTGGAAGTCATTCTCGGCGTTTGCCAATACCAACGGTGGAAAAATCGTTCTCGGCGTTACGCAAAAGCAAGAGACATTCTATCCCGATGGGCTGTCGCAACAAGAATTGGCGCGTCTTCGAAAGCAATTCTGGGATGATGCCCACAATCGCTCGAAAGTGAATAATCCGTTATTGTCCGAACATGATGTACAGGATATAGATTTGGGGAACGGGCAATGGGCGTTGGTGTTCTACATACCGCGGGCGAAGTATCAAATACGCCCTATTTATCTGACGGAAAATCCCTTTGGGCATACTTATAAACGCCGCCACGAGGGAGATTATGTGTGTACGGATGCAGAAGTGCGGGCGATGATGCGCGATGCAGACGAGACGGGCAACGACGGCAAACGCTTAGACTACGGAATGGAAGAAGTGGACATACGCACACTGCGCGAGTACCGCCAAATGTTCCAAAATAGTCATATCGACCATATCCTCAATAAAGTAGATGACAAAGAGTTTTTACGCAAACTTGGGGCGTACTATATTGACAGTAAAACAGGGCAGGAGGGGCTGACTTTAGCGGGGCTGCTGCTGTTCGGTACGGGGTTGGCGGTGCGGGAGACATTGCCGATGATTCGCATGGATTATATCGACTTGACAGGGCTTAAAGGCGATATGCGATACTCGGACAGACTGACCTACGATTTCAGTTGGGAGAACAATCTGTTTCAGTTTATGGCGCGAGTAATGCCCAAATTGGTGCAAGGCATTAAAGTTCCGTTTGCATTGAAACATTTCACGCGCGAAGACGATGCACCGATGTATAAGTTGGTGCGTGAGGCGGTTACGAATATGATTATTCATGCCGACTTCTTGTCGGAGGGTGTGTTGCGAATAGAGAAACGAGAAGACGGCTTTTTCTTCTCTAACCCGGGAACACTCAAGTTGCCCGTGGAAGATATTTATCGTGGCGGCATATCGAAAGCACGCAATCCGAAAATGCAAGATATGCTGCGTATGATAGGCTATGGCGACAACTTAGGGACGGGGTTTCCGACTATGGTAGAGATGTGGAAAGCAGCATATGGCGTAATGCCCATATTGCGAGAGCGTCCCGAATTAGATATCGTGGAATTACTATTCCCCGGTATGACTACCCCCCAAGATACCCCCCAAGTACCCCATAAGTCAACCCCTCAAGTTGAGAGCCTGCTGCGCTGTATGGGAGCGGAGACTTTATCCAAGACGGATATAATGGAGCGGCTGCAGTTGGCGGATAGGAAGAACTTCAATGCGACCTACCTGCAGCCCGCATTAGCACTGGGATTGGTGGAGATGACTATTCCCGACAAACCGCAGAGCCGTTTGCAGAAATATCGCTTGACAGAGCCGGGCTTACAAATACTGAAATCATTATGATACCCAAGATAATACATTATTGCTGGTTTGGACCGAAGGCGTACTCGCGGACGGTGCGGCGGTGTATCGAGACTTGGCACACGCACTTGGAAGACTACGAGTTTATGCTCTGGAACGAGCAGACTTGTAGGCAGTATGCGGAGGCACACCAACTGCCCAACCCTCTGGAACACCCCTTTGCCCGCACGGCCTACGAGGCGGGTAAATACGCTTTTGTGGCAGACTATGTGCGATTCTGGGCATTGTACTATGTGGGAGGCGTGTACTTGGATACGGATATGTATGTTGTCCGCTCGTTCACTCCTCTCCTGAATACGGAGTTCTTCGGCGGTTTTGAAACCGCCGAGGGCGCCGCAGGGCATAGTGCCAACGGCACTGTGTCTTGCGGCGCCCTCGGGGCTTGCGCCCTCGGGGCTTGCGCCCTCGGGGCTTGCGCCCGAGAGATATTGGCGAAATACGATACTTTGCACTTCGAGGAAGCGCATCTAGCCGACTATATTGTGCCGCGTATCATTACGCCCATCATCGCCCGCCACCCCGAAGCAACACTCTATCCATACGACTATTTCTACCCATTCCCCTACGACCAACGGCAGGGTGGGCGTTTCCTCTCGTATTGCACGGAGAATACCTATGCCGTTCACCTCTGGGATTTGAGTTGGGGCAAGTGGTATGCCAAATGGATGAGTAACATGGTTTATTATCTAAAGAAGTCCTATGTCTATCGCCGTTTGCATAAGTAGAGTGGGTGTCTTTCTCGTTAAACTGCGCAATGCGTGGCGTGGTGTATGGGGGCATTATGTCTATACGGGGCAATATACCACCAATCGTAACTATGGCGATGCGTTGGGTATATGGCTGCCAAAACTCTTGGGCATGAACAGCGGGCGGCTGCTGCCCAAACGCTATGTGTTCAACAGCCAATACCGGCATGGGACAAACCTGCAAATGGTCGGCTCTACCTTGGGCGACATCGACGCACATTCTGTGGTATGCGGGGCAGGGGCGGTGTCAGCAGACCAACGAGTGCAAGCCGCCCCGAAGAAGATAGTGAGTGTGCGAGGTCCCAAGACCCGCGAACTGCTCTTGGCGCAAGGTATAGACTGCCCTGCCGTATATGGCGACCCCGCAATGCTTCTGCCTTTGTTCTATATGCCTACGGAGGTGCGCAAGCGATACAAGATAGGGCTTATCCCGCACTATGCAGACCAAGACAGCCCGATAGTACAACGCCTGCTCAAGAATAAGGATATTCACTTTATAGATATTCTGCTGCCGAAGAACAGGGGATTAAAGATGAACATAGAACGCTATTGGAAACAATGGATAGACGAGGTATGCTCGTGCGAGTGCATAGTGTCTTCTTCGTTGCACGGGTTGATTATAGCCGAGGCGTATCATATCCCCACACTATGGGCAAAGTTCTCGGATAATGTGAACGGGAACGATTTTAAGTTCTATGATTATTATCAGTCTTTTAATAATACCCCCCCCATATTGACTTTCGTTATATAATAGAAACAGATATAGAGTTTATCTTAAAGAACGCAACATACAAGGACACCTCTGCGATTGATGCAAAAGAATACAAACGACGCCTTATGGAGGCATTAAATATATAGTGAATGGTGCAAACATATTTACCCAAAGTCTCTTTTCTTGTTCTGACTTATAATCAGGAGGATTATATTTTCGAGGCTGTGATGAGCGGCTGTCGTCAGGATTATAAGGGCGAGATGGAGATAGTGGTGTCCGACGACTGCAGCAGCGACGGTACGCAAGCCGAGATAGAGCGTGCCATACGGGAGAACCCGTCGCCTTTTCGGATCATATACAATCGTCAGCCGACCAATCAAGGCATAGGCGGAAATATGCACGACGGATTGGCACTCTGCACGGGCGACATCATTGTCTATAACGACGGGGACGATGTCAGCCTGCCGCATCGCGTGAGTTATATGGCGGAGGTGTTTGCGGCGCACCCTGAGGTGCAGTTGGCGGCTACCGAAATCAACTGGCTCTGCCACGGCGTAGTATGTCCGCAAGAGACACCGCTGCCTGCAGACTGTCGGGAGTATTCGATCCTCGATTGCTTGCACAGCAAAATGCAGTGGGATATGTGGGGCTGCACTTTAGCCTATCGGCGCACGATCATCGATAAGTACCCCGATATGCTCCGCACGACACCCACTTCCGATACTTGGGTGCGGCTGCGGGCGTATATGTTGGGCGGCAGCGGCAAAGCGGTCTATATCAGCAATCGCGTTTGCCTAAACTACCGTATCCACCCAAATCAATTAACCAATTCTACTAACATAAAAAAGATGAACAGAAAAGCGCTGGCTACGCAGTATTGGCGGGACTATGCCTATGCGCTCAATCACCGATATATATATATATATATAGGGATTCTGCTTCTTCCTTTTCTGCTGAGAGCCTATATGGCCGGCGTCTTGCAGTTTAATAAATTATGGCTAAAATACCGAGGAAGAATATGAACTATATACTGGAGTTTCTGCTCTATTGCCCAAGGGTATATTCGGGGCTTGACCACTTAATGGTGGAGGTTACTGCCGCAGCAGCTGGAGAGGGGAGCCGAGTGGTTTGTGTCTTCTGCGACACGATGGAGTATATGCTTGCTATCAGGGAGGATATAGAGCGTGCAGGCGGTGTGGTGGAGATAGTGAGCAGCCGCAAACGGCAGATGTATACAGATATATGTCGTCTCTATCGGAAGTATCGCCCGCAGGTGGTCGATACGCATTTCTGCAACGATGTGAAGATACTGACTGCTTTGCTCTCGAGGTGTTACGGGGCGAAGCATTTCATGCATGTGCACTCGCTCTTGGGCGACAGCGTAGAAGAGTATGTGGCAGAGAAAGGGCGGCTGAAGCGTGTGGCGTTGGGCTGCTACCACGGGTTGATGACAAAGTGGAGCAAGCGGGTGTTCTGTATCTCCGAGGCGATACACCGCCAATATGGGCTGTGGAGTTACGGGCGTTGCCGCAATGTGGAGACGCTCTATATCGGTACGCAGATAGTTACGCCGCACTATACGCAGGCGGAGGCACGTGCAATGTTGGGTATTCCCGCAGACGCATGGGTGCTGACTAATGTGTCGGCTATCGAGCCGATCAAGGGCATTGACCTTATCTTACGGGCAGTGGCTGCTCTAAAAGAGCAAGGTGTGCCATGTCTCTTTGTGCATATAGGCGGTCTTCGCAGCGATACGGAGGAGCAACGCCAATATGCAGACTCGCTGCGTGTGTTGGCAGAGGAACTCGGCATAGCAGATCGTGTGCGGTGGTTGGGACGACGCGCAGATGTGCAGGATATTTTGCCCTTTGCCGATGTATATGTGCATCCTTCCCGCTCGGAGGGGTTAGGCTCTGTGTTGCTCGAGGCATCGATAGCCCACTTGCCGTTGGTCGGCACGGCGATAGGCGGTATTCCGGAGATCGTACAGGAGGGGAAGACGGGGCTGTTAGTACCATCGGACGATGCCGAAGCACTGGCGACAGCCGTTGCGGCTTTGTCTGCCGATAAGGCGGCGCAGATAGGAGAGAACGCTTATTGCTATGTCTGCGAGCATTTCAATCAGCATACGCAGGCGCTTGCACTGTGGGAGGAGTATAAGGGATAAAAATAGAGAGGTATAGAATAATATGAGGTTTGAGATAATTCCATGGCTATCATATGCAGGGCAATTGTGGTTGCAGATATTTATTTGTGCCACTTTTATCTATATGATATATCGCTATCGGCGAGATAAGTTTGCATGGTTGTTTATTTTCTTCTGCTTCCCGAGTGTATTCACTTTCTTTGGAAGTGTCCCAAGTAATATATACAAAATACTATCTTTGATATTCTGCTTATATGCGTTCTTTCAAATAAAAGCCTATAAATCCTTTGCGTCACGAGAAAATTGGATATTGATAGTATTCGCATTGTTTTCATTACAGTTCTTCTTCTCGGTGTATGTTTTTTCGAATGGCAATAGTTTTACGCTGATATGGAGTCAATATGCTCGCTATTTAGAGGCGGTGTTGTTCTATTTCATTATTAAAAGATCCATATACGCACAAGGAAAAAAGGTGTCTTTGTTGCGTCTTTTCTATGATATAGGTTTGATGCAGATACTAATATCTGTATTCAAGTATATTGTATTTCGTAGGCAGATTGAGGGACTTGTGGGGTCTTTCTCAATATCGGGAGGAGCTATGGGAACGACCATTCCTATTTTGTGGTTCATTGTATTATGGCTCTATCGCAAAGGGCAGTTCAACAAATGGGATTGGTTGTATCTGTTAGGGTTGCTCTTTGTCGGTTTTACGACGGGTAAGCGTGCTGTGATGTTCATTCTGCCGATGGTAGTCTTTGTATTCTTCGTCTATGTGCAAGGGCGAAAGGTTGGTAAGTATGTGGTCTATGCATTGGCGTTGGTTCCGTTGCTGTTCTATCTTGGTGTGCGTCTTACGCCGTCGCTCAACCCTGACAATGAGGTGTGGGGGCGGTTCGATTGGGACTATGCATTCGATTATGCCGAGACCTATCAGTTCGGCGAAGAGGGTATGCAAGGACAGGCCGCCGATTTTCAAAAAGATCAATTGCAATATGCTGGCGGGACTATCAGTTCGCAGAATAGGCAAATTAAAGCGGAAGGACGAGGCGGTGCTACCATTGCGATGTTTAAGTTGCTGTTTGGCTTGCACCCGTCCACGGATTTGGATTGGTGGGGCTTGGGCTTCAAAAATATGTATGGTATTGGTTATGCTGAGTTTCAAAAGTTACCGCTTTCTATTCGTGTAAACCATAAAGGTTCTGCAACCGGGTTCTTCCAAAGTTATGTTGCAACGGGACTTTGGGGTGCTATCTGTACCGTGTTGTTTGGCTTTATCTTTTGGTTCTATATTCGCAATTGCCGTTTGCGTTGGACGATAATGGGCATCTGCGCATGGGAGTATTTTATGTACACGGGTATGATATTCCGTACACCGGCATTTATGGTCGTACTATTCTTGGTTCTGCATTGTGCCAACTACGATATGCAGTGTAATCAACTACAAAGGCAAAGGAGGCGTGTGCGATGAAAATAAGCATTATTATCCCTGTCTATAATGTGGCGGTGTACCTCGAGCAGTGTGTACAATCCGTGCTGTTGCAGACCTATACCGATACGGAGATACTTTTGGTAGACGACGGTTCGACCGACCAATCGGGGCAACTCTGCGATCAATTGGCACAGCAAAACGAGCGTATCCGTGTAGTACACAAGACCAATGGCGGATTGAGCGACGCACGCAATGCAGGGCTGCGCTGTGCTACGGGGAAGTATGTCGCTTTTCTTGATGGCGATGATGTATGGCTGCAGCGAGACGGGTTGCAACAAATGGTCGCACTTTTGGAGCAGAATCCAACGGACTTGCTGTTGTTTTTGTGCGTGGATCTGTACCCCGAGCGGAAAGAATTGCGTCGAGAATACGACACAACATTTGTCAATAGTCATTCGGCACAGGAGGTCTTTGCAAATTTGGTGCGTACACAAGCGTTTAATATGAGTGCATGTTTTCAACTTGTCCGCCGTGCGTTTATCGAGGATAATGATTTGTATTTTACAAAAGGGCTGCTCAGTGAGGATGTAGATTGGAGTCTGCGGGTATGGCGTAGCGTTGAGCGTGTGCAGGCTACCAATATTGTAATGTATGGCTATCAGCACCGTGAGGGGAGCATTACAACCTCTTATGCCATTCGCAACCTGCGCTCGTACGACTATATATTCCGCAAGTTTTATGCATTGTACAGAGAGGAACAGGAAGAGAAGAATACGCCATATTGGCAGACGGCGTTAGGCTATTTGGCACAAATGTACACCTCGTGTTTGTATGGGTATAACCAAATTGCTCAAGCCGATAAGCCCGAGGCAATGCAAATTTTGCTGGTAAACGCCCACTTGTTGGAGCATAGTGTATCGAAAAAGTCGGATAGGGTAGTGCTGGGCAAAAAGGTATTGGGTTTACGCCTAACCATACGCCTTTTCGCCCTCTATGGAATGCTTAAACGCAGACGAAAAAACTAGATAGTACAATGTATCCAATTGTTAATCTGTTTTTAATCTCATTAAATCCTATCTTGTAGCAACCCATAAGCAACCTTTGAGCAACCTTTAGGCTAACTATAATGTAAAAATACAACAATATAAAACAATCAAAGAGTAATACAAATGCAAATATAAAATAACAAATAGAGCAATTATAGGGCAAGCAAAACGGACTTACTATCTATTCCTCGCATAGGTTTGTCGTACGGATCTAAGTGGCATATCCTGCTCAAACTCTTATTCCCCAAGACCATAGTCCGTCTCCGACGCTACAAATTGCCTTCCATATAGGTCAATGAAATGGAAATGTACATTTTTTTACCTGTTCCATCATAAAAATGTGGTTTTCGCCTCTTTATTCCCTCATAAAAATGTAGAAATAGGAATTATATAACAGATAATCAGTAAAATACTTGTGCAACTAAAAAATAACCATTATCTTTGCGAGAAAGTACAAGTATAATTAGATTTTTATTTCGGAAACAGCGTGTGCCACTATCAAATATTGTAGAATGCTGCACTTTTTGCACATACGCAAGCCAAAACTGTAACAACCATACTTTCCACGGCAAAGCCCATAAACACAAAGTCATTAACACACAGTCAATTAACAAGCAAACAATAAATGCACAAACGAAAAGAATATGAAAACAGCATTGATAACAGGAATAACAGGACAAGATGGTTCCTACCTCAGTGAGTTTCTTTTGGAGAAAGGCTATGATGTACATGGTATCATACGCCGTAGTTCCGTCGATTATCGGGAACGAATTGCTCACCTCGAAGGTAAGCCTCATTTTCATCTTCACTATGGGGATATGTCCGATTCGATGGGCTTGATACAAGTGGTTAGCAAGGTACGCCCCGATGAGATATACAACCTTGCTGCACAATCGCATGTACAAGTCAGTTTCGACTCACCGGAATATACGGCTAACATAGACGCAACGGGTGTGCTGCGTATACTGGAGGCGGTGCGTGCATGCGGGCTGACCGATACATGCCGTATCTATCAAGCCTCTACATCCGAACTATACGGCAAGGTGGAGCAGGTGCCTCAGAACGAGAATACACCTTTTCATCCCTATTCGCCTTACGCTGTGGCGAAACTCTATGGCTACTGGATGGTTCGGGAGTACCGTGAGGCATACAATATGTTCTGCTGCTCCGGCATTCTATTCAACCACGAGTCTGAACGGCGAGGGGAGACTTTTGTTACACGCAAGATTACGCTTGCAGCGGCTCGTATTGCGCAAGGCAAACAAGACTGTCTCTACCTGGGCAATTTATCTTCGCTACGCGACTGGGGGTATGCAAAAGACTATGTGGAATGTATGTGGCTGATTCTGCAGCACGACACACCCGAAGACTTTGTCATAGCAACGGGCGTGCAACACTCGGTGCGTGAGTTCTGTGACTTGGCATTCCGTGAGGCGGGTATTACATTGCGCTTCGAGGGAGAGGGAATAGACGAGAAAGGTATTTGTGTGGCAGGTCCAGAGCAGTTGATAGGCAAGACACTGGTGGCTGTGTCGAAAGACTTCTATCGCCCAACGGATGTGGTGAATCTATGGGGCGACCCCACCAAAGCAAAAGCCGAGTTGGGGTGGAACCCGAGCAAGACTTCGTTCGAGGAACTGGTACGCCTAATGGTGCGCTCCGATATGCAAAAGGTAGCCGCAGACAATGCTTCGGAGCAAGCCCGAATCAATCTGGCCGAATACCTCGAGAAGGGCATTGTGAAATAACCAATAAGAAAACAAGTTGCTAACTCAAAAAAAAGCAATGGCAAAGCAGAACGCTAAACAACAACCCTTTTCTCCCGAACGATATATTCGCGAGAAAGTACGAAAGTTACCTATTTGCAAATGCTACAAAGGAACGACCTTTGTAGAAGACCGCGAGATGTCAATAGTGGTTATTCGACAACATACGGGAGGTACATTTACAGTTGGTGCCTATATGCTCGACCGTTGGTGCGTGGGAGTAAAGTACGCTCTCTGGTATTTTAGTATATCAAAGGCAGACTTGGATAGGCTCATAGAGAGGTTCGAAAACAGCATAGACAAGTGGGAAGAGGTGGACTATGTAGAAGCCCACAATTGGGTATATGGTGCATTGGATTGGGCTACGAATGCCGGTATTTCGCCCTGTAAGGATTTCGCTATTGCGCGCTATATACTCGAGGAAGATGATGACAATGTGGAGTTGCGGGACTATGAGTTTGGCAAAGATGGCGAGTACTACCTTCTGGTGGAAAATACGCAAGAACTGAATAAATACCTCCCAACGCTGAAAAAGACGCTTGGAGAGGGGAACTTCTTTACGGAAGTCTGTCAAGAAGATGACTACGATGACTTTGACGATGATGAGGATGATGACGATGATGAGGAGGACGATTCTCCCTATCCGTGGGCAGATGTGCCTGAAATGGAATATACTTATGTAGGAGGCAATTATCCCAAGAGGATACAACTACATCATCCGGAGATAGAGCCGATACTCCGTAAATCTGTCTTGGAGTTGGAGGAAAAGGATATTGATACGGTCTTGGCATTGCCTGTTGATACGCCACGCGAAGACTTGCACCAACTTATCCTGCGCGAGATAGGGCGTCAGTATGGCAAGACGGAAAAGCAACTCGAAGAAGAGGAACAGAACGAAGATATTATAGGCAATTGCTTCATTTTCTTATCCAAAGTAGGAACGCTGCAAGACACTCTGCCCGTACTGCTGGAGTTCTTGCGGCAAAGTTCGGATATCATCTTCTATAACGAAGGTTTCGCAGGGCGTTTCCTTGTAAAACCATTGATGTATAATTTCTTACGAGAAGACCCGACTTGTTTCAAGTCTTTCCTTTTAGAAAAGGGATTATGCTCCATGGCGAAAACAGAGATACTGGATTTTATTCGAGCGATAGCCTGCGATATACCCCCTTTGCGACAACCTGTTTTGGATATGATGCATGAGGTACTGGAAGCCTACAAGGCAGATTTGCCCATACGCACCCTATGTGATGGAGAGGTGGTGGCTTTTGCCCTCTTTGTGGTTGCGGAGTTGAGTGCTACCGAATTTCTGCCATTGGTAGAGGAATTCTATGCCACAGACTTAGTGGATAAAGGGCTTATGGGAGAGATAGATGCGGTGCGAGATATTTTCAACGCACCCATCTCCGCAGATAAATTAACGCTGCCATACGGAGATATTTATGCTATCTTTGAGATTTTCAAAGAGACTGTCAGATAGTCGGATAGCGACTAAAGACAACAAAAAGGCTTCCCGATGGGAAGTAACATGTTGGAACACATTAAATTGACAAAGGAGAGAACCCTTATGGATTCTCTCCTTATGCAGGCGAAAGCAGGACATTTAGTCCCTCTTTCTCTAAATTTAAGAGCCACTGGGCGGACTCGAACCGCCGACCCACGCATTACGAATGCGTTGCTCTACCAACTGAGCCACAGTGGCAACTTTCATTGAGCGAACTCCTCATCAGGAACACTCCTTGCAGAGAGAATAAATATCCCGCCCACTCAAAGCGGGTGCAAAAGTACTGCTTTTCTATAAAACCTGCAAATATTTTGGCAAATAAAATGGATTTTGTAATTTTGCAATCCTAAAAAAGAGGTTATGGGGTGCTGTTTTCATCGTATTTTAAGTTCAATACATTATATTCGCAGACAGAAATGGCGGCTATGTCAATTCTTGTTTGTGCTGGGGACTCCCTTTTGTATGGGGCAAACGACCCATTATAGCACGCGCACATGGCAAGATAACATTCGCTCATTGCGGGTAAAGTATGTCAATGCCGCGACTTTGCAACGCCCCTATTTGGTGTGGGAAGATACAACCATGCCCTTAAATGGTGTAGAGGACGCGAATACCTTAGAAATTTCATTTGATGAATTGAGCCATGATTTTCACCAGTATTCCTATACAGTCTATCATTTGGATAAGGACTGGAAACGCTCTGCGCTTAGCAGTTATGAGTATCTACTGGGATTTACTACGGCGGATATAACAGACGCAATCCCCTCCGTGAACACGCAACAGGTTTATATGCACTATACATTTGCTTTCCCAAATGAGGATATGCAATTGCAAAAGAGCGGGAACTATGTGCTGCTAATTTACGAGGACGGGGACATTGAAAAGTTGGTGGCGCAGGTTTGCTTCTCAGTGGTGGAGCCATTGGTTGCCATAGCAGCAGAGGTGAGCTCAAACACCGATATTGAGTTTGATGGACGCTATCAGCAGTTGGATGTTGATGTCAAGACCGCAGGACTGTCCATCCACGATGTACGCAATGTATCGTTGGTAGTACAGCAAAACGGAAGAACGGACAACCGATGTACGATAAACGCACCTACCTATGTAGAACCTATGCGCCTTCGCTATTGCAACCAACGCGCACTGATATTCGAAGGTGGTAATGAGTTCCGCCATTTTGATGCTTATTCTGCCTATTATGCGGGCTACCATGTGGATGTCATTCGCTATGGGCAAGGAGAGTATCATGCGCTATTGGACGCAGATGAAGTACGGGGAACACTCGCTCAAGGAGCAGGGCGCGAAGGTAGTGTCTATCTGACCGAACAGGACAACAACGGACAACTGCGCATCAATGCCGCCAAAGCAGAGAATGCAGACGATGAGGCGGAGTATATGTGGGTGCATTTTTGTTTGCCGATGGCCACACCGATATGGGGAGGAGAGGTGTTTGTGGGGGGTGATATCTTCCAGAATCGGTTCACGGCAGCCAATCGTATGTCGTACGATGCAGGCAGAAAATGCTATTACTTATACGCCTATCTCAAACAGGGTGCCTACGACTACTTGTATTATGTGTCGTATCCGAAAGACCGCACGGCAGAGCAAACCTATACACTCCTGCCTATAGAGGGTTCGCATTGGCAAACGAACAACGAATATACTATTTATGTATATTATCGCCCGTTTGGAGAACGCTACGACCGTTTGGTCGGACTCTGCGTTGTCAATTGAAGCAGAGCCTGCGTGTCGGCAGCAGAATGCACGGATACTCCGATGGCTTTCCATCGACGGATAATGGCATTATTTTCGGGGGGAATCTTCTCCAGAAGTTGCAAAGCAAAAGCGGCTCTTGCATTGTCGTGTTGTGCCATAGCGTAGGCATACTTATAGGGTATCACGCTGTTTATCAGCAAGACGCGTATGGACCCTGTTCCAAGAGCGGGTGGAGCCTTTAGTTTGTCGGTAACGGTAGACGGAAGCGGGCGTAGTTGCAACAATGCAGTCATTTTGGAAATGTCATCTTCTTCCATCAGTTGGGCGAACAGGAACTCCGACTGATAGAGCAGTTGCGCAAATTGGCGGATACGCACTTCGGGCGTGCTATTGGGTCGAAAGCGGTTGGAGTGCCAAAGAGTAGCGTCCATCGGATCTAATGAGAACTTTTGTTTGAGAAACAAGTATTCTGACAGCAGTTGTTGTTTCTCCTTGGTAGGGGCTGCAAGGTACAACAATCCGGATTGCCCGAGCAGTATCGCCGTGAGTTGAAACAGACTATTGTGATGTTTCTGCAAACAGGAAAGTGGCGTTTTCAATGCTAATGCTTCAAAAGCAGTGCCATTGGTGTGGAATCCGAAATTATGTGCGAGGGTAATATAGAATGCTTGTGCCCAGTTTTGTCCCGTAGCGTTCATCAGACGGTGAATAGCGGCTTGTTTGATTGCCATACGCTGCTGCAGTGCGGTCGTCTGCCATTCGTCCGAAGCCTGTAAAGTGACAGCGCGTTGGCGCAGACTATCTGTATCACACATGTTCATTGAAAGCGGGAAATGAGGTTGTAGGCTTGATAGATACCTAATTCACCGGCTTTGCTCAAATCGGACAATCCTTCTTCCGTTTGATTGATAAAGATACGGGTAAGTCCTCGATTGAAATAGGCTTCTGCAAAGTCTTCATCAATGACAATGGCTTGTGAATAGTAGCGAATAGCGGCTTGGAAATCCTGTTGCACGCAGAGCATATTGGCTTTGTTGTAGTAGGCAAAAGAGAAATCGGGCAAGTGGGCAATCACATAGTCGTAATCACGCATCATCAATTCAAAGTCGGCTCCTTCCACTTTCTCTCCCATAGCCCGTTTGTACTCCAGTAACTTGTATCGCCAATTGGCACGGCAGAAATAGGCGAAATAGAGTGTGCCATCCAATAGGGTGGCTTGGGTAGCGTCATCAATCGCCGAAGAGTAGTCTTGCACCAACGCGAACTCAATGGCGCGTGCCATATAGGTCGCACTGAGACGGTCGCTTTGCGATGCATGGGAAGAAGCCGTCTGTTGTAGCATATCAATCTTATCGGACAAGGCATTGATACGCTCGAAATGCAGATTCACCATATCCGCCGTAAGCGTCATCTCCTGTGCGGTGAAACGCAGCGGAGCAGGGAGCAACAGACAGCGGTTGTACGCATCAATGGAGGCATGTGAGTAGTTGGTGCGGCGCAGGGATTGCGTTTGGGTGTTCTGTACATAGTAGGACAGAATGATATTAGGCTCGTTCACCACATCGGCATAGCGTTTCTGCACAGAGCCGCGTGTCTTACTCTCGTATTGCCGTTCATCGTCTGCAGGTTCTTGGTTTTGTGCTGCCATAGCAGAAAACTCCTTCCTGCGGTCGCGCTGTTGAGGTTGTGAAGCCGCCAACTGGGGGTCGGTGGAAACGGAGTGAGCCTGTAGGCTATCTTTCTGCTGCTCCAATTCATAAGCGCGGGTGCGGTAGCGATAGGCGGCATGCCCGTGTCCGAGAGCCGTTTCTGCTTGTGCTGCAAGGTAGTAGGATGGCAGGAAATACGGGTAGCGGTCTATGAGCGTGGTAAAGTCGGCAAGGGCTTCATTCCATTGATTGAGGTGCAGCAGCACCAACCCGCGCTGATAGAGTACCTCCACTTGGTTCGGGTCTAATTCCGCCACACGGTTAAAATCCTCAAGGGCGCGGTTGTAGTCGCCGAGTTCCTGACGCAGTACACCGCGGTTGTAGTAACATTGCGCATCTCGTGGAGATAGCGACACGGCTTTGTCGTAGTCAGCGAGGGCGCTGCGGTAGTTGTGCAGACGATAGAACAGAATACCTCGGTTGATATAGTCGCCTGCCCACTTGCTGCCTTGATTGATAGAGGTAGTGAGAGCAGCAAGAGCATCATTTTGCCGGTCAGACATAAGATAGACCAATCCCAATGCCGACCATATAGCGGGGTTCTGCGAGTCATATTGGGTGGCGGCAATAAAAGCCTCAAGGGCACAGACGGTGTCGTTGCTTTGCATACAGATTGCCCCCTTCTCGAAGAGTAGCGAGGCGGAATGGGGCTCACGGGACAACAGGTGGTCTATATCCTGCAAGGCAAGGTAGTATTGTTTTTGTGCAGCGCGTACATCGGCACGCAATGCAAGATAGGTCTTGTTCTCAGGCGCGAAAATCAGTGCCTCCGTCAAGTCTTTCTCGGCTTTGTCCATCTGGTCAGTCTGCCGATAAACATAGCCGCGGGTGTAGTAAGCCCCCGGTTGAAAGGGGTTGCGTGCTATGGCAGCGTTGCAATCCTGTTCTGCACCCGAATAGTCACCCAATTGTATCTTAGCAATGGCGCGTAGCAGGTAGGGTTCACTGAGATAGGGTTTGAGTTTGATGACTTGGTTAAAATACTGAATGCTGAGCACATAGTCGTCAAAGTAGAGTGCGTTGCGTCCGATAGCGGTAATGCGGTCGGTATTGAGTTGTGCCAATGTACCATGAGCAATGAGCAAGGCACATTGTACAAGAAACACTATACGGGCGAAACGCTTCACAACTATCGGCAACCTTGTTCGGGGTCAAACCATGCGGGTACATCAAAGGGCTCCTCGGGGTCATAGCCGAGAGTGGTATCCTTGTACACCTTTTGCATATAGAGGGCAAAGATGGGCAGTGCCATATTGGCACCTTGTCCCATTGCCATACGGTCGAAATGGATAGAGCGGTCTTCGCCGCCGACCCATACACCGCTCACCAACGAGGGGGTAAAGCCCACGAACCACCCGTCAGAGTTGTTCTGCGAAGTACCGGTCTTGCCGCCCATCGGTGCTTTCAATCCGTAGCGGAAGCGTGCGCGTACACCGGTACCGTGGTCCATCACATTGCGCAGCATATATATCATCTTATACGAGGTCGTCTCGCTGATAATCTCGTAAGTATTGGGGGTGAAAGTCGCCAAGACATTCCCGTTGTTGTCTTCGATACGGGTTACATATAGAGGTTCCACACGGATACCCTTGTTGGGGAATGTGGTATAGGCATCCACCATTTCTTTGACGCTCACCTCGCAGGGACCCAAGCAGATGCTGACCACAGGGTCCAATTCACCCTCTATGCCGAAAGAACGCATAAGTCGTACCAACTGTTCGGGAGTATAGAGAGACATAAGGTAGGCGGTAATCCAGTTGCTGGACTTCTGCAATCCCCAATCCAAAGTAACCATTTCTCCTTGGTTCTTCACATGCTCATCGCGGGGTGTCCATACCACACCGTTCCCGTCTATCAATGTGATAGAGTCATTCACGGTGCTATCGCACGGCCACATACCCTCGTTCATGGCAAGTGTATAGAGATAGGGCTTTACGGTAGAGCCTATCTGCCGTCGTCCGGAAGTAACCATATCGTATTGGAAATTGGCAAAGTTAGGACCTCCGACATACGCTTTCACGGCACCCGTATGTGCGTCCATCGACATGAAGCCGCACCGCAGGAAATGTTTCGTCCAGCGGATAGAGTCTAATGGCGTCAGTGTTGTGTCGCGCATACCTTGGTAGGTAAATACGCGCATGGGGGTGGGGGTGTTGAATATCCGGCGTATCTCGGTCTCGGACTTGCCGGCTTTCTTGAGGGCGCGATAGCGATCGGTCTGCCGCATAGCGCGGTTCATAATACCATCTATCTCTTCTTGGGTCAAGTCAGCCGAGAAAGGCGCATAACTCTTGTTTCGTTTCTCTTTGAAGAACTCTGCTTGCAACGCCTGTATATGTTCACTGACAGCCTCTTCGGCATACTGCTGCATCCGCGAATCGATTGTCGTGTAGATACGCAACCCGTCCTGATACAGGTCATAGGGCGTGCCATCGGGCTTGCGGTTCTTGTTGCAAAAGCCGTATAGCGGGTTCGTTTCCCATTGCTTCTGGTCAATTTTATATTGCAACTTATTCCATTCGGGGTAGTTGCTTTCTTGGGGTTGGGAGGCGGTCAGCACTTGGCGCAGGTACTCCCTGAAATAGGGGGCTAAGCCTTGTTTGTGGTCAACAGTCCGGTATTTTATCTCAATGGGGAGGGCTTGTAGGGAGTCGCATTCCGGAGGGGTGAGGTAGTCGTATTTGCACATTTGGGACAACACCGTGTTGCGGCGTGCCAACGCCCGCTCCGGACGGCGAATGGGATTGTAGAGAGACGGGTTTTTGCATAGTCCCACCAGCATGGCAGCCTCTTCCACTTTGAGTTGCGCGGGGGTGGTGGAGAAATAGACTTGTGCCGCCGATTTGATACCGACTGCATTGTAGAGGAAGTCGAATTGATTGAGGTACATCGTCAGGATTTCCTCTTTGGAATAGAGTCGTTCCAACTTGATGGCAATCACCCATTCGATGGGTTTCTGCAGCATACGCTCAAAGATATTGTTCACGCGTGGCGACCATAGTTGCTTGGCCAACTGCTGCGTCAGGGTGCTACCGCCGCCTGCGCGTCCCAATTTCAGCACGGCACGCGTCAGCCCCTTCACATCCACGCCCGTGTGATTATAGAACCGCACATCCTCTGTGGCGACCAAGGCGTTTATCATATACGGTGAAATCTCCTCATAGGTGACGCCCACGCGGTTCTCATTGCGGTAGAAACGCCCCAATGACTGCATATCCGCCGAAAAGACCTCGGTGGCGTACTTGTTCTTGGGGTTTTGCAGTTCGTCCAAAGGCGGCAGATAGCCTATTAGACCTTCCACAATCATCCAAAACACAAGCACTACGAGCAACACACCGGTTGCAAAGATGCCCCAGAACCAGCCTAAAAAGGTCTTCTTGAAAGTAGGGCATGCCGATGGCGTAACTTTCTTTTTATTCATATCAGGTCTTCTGTTATTCGGTTGAGTATATGGTATCCCTGCAGGGTAGCCGCCACGCGGTTGTTGTGAATGTAGAGTAGTCCTTGTTGCAGGTAGGGCTCTATTTTCCGGCTGTCAATATCCTTTAAGTCAGCACCTTGAGCCGTCCGCAATCCTAACATAATGCGTTCTATGCGGCGTTGTTCAGGCGTGAGGGTTTCCGTTTCGCGGTGCAGGCTATGCGTGGCAACCCTCTGCAGGTATGCCTCTAAATCGGGAGGGTTTGCCCAACGGTGTTTCCCGTCATAACTATGCGCTCCCGCACCCAATCCCAAATACGGCGTATCGTTCCAATAGTTGCTGTTGTGGCGCGATTGAAAGTCCGGCAGCGCAAAGTTACTTACCTCGTAATGAATATAATCGGCATGAGTGGTGAGGGTGGTAACAATCCTGTCGTACATGGCATTCTCCGTTTCTTCATCCGTTTCGCGCACCACGCCTTGCTCGCGCAGACGGTAGAGTGGGGTGCCTGCTTCGTAGGTAAGGCAATAGGTGGACAGGTGCGGCACGCCTAATGCGATTAGGGTTTTTATATCCTCTTGAACTTCGCGCACCGTCTCTTCGGGCAAGCCGTACATAATATCAACCGACAGGTTCTCAAAGCCCGCGTGTTGTGCTGTATCGATGGCGTTTAGGGCTTGTTGGGCAGTATGTCTTCGCCCGATTATCCGCAGGTGTTCATTGTGCAGCGATTGTACGCCTATGCTCAAGCGGTTAATACCCATTGCCTGCCAGGCTGCTGCTTTCTCATGAGTAATGTCGCCGGGGTTGGCTTCCAAGGTTACTTCAATGGCTTGCTCTACGGGCAGTGCCTGTAGCAGTCGCTGCAGGTCTGTTGTTTCCAACAGGGACGGTGTGCCACCGCCGATATAGACAGTCTGTACGGGTTCGGTTAGGCAGTGTGCCATATCCTGCCATTCCGCCAAGAGGGCGTCCACATAGCGGCTTCGCTCCGTGAGAAGCGTGGTGGAGAAGAAGTCGCAGTATTGACAGCGCCTTACGCAGAAGGGAATATGAATATAGATACCGGCCATTATTGCCTATATTGCCTATTCAGCCCGCAAAGTTACAATATCTAACCGGCATTTCCAAATCTACCTGCAAATCCCTATGATTTCACTGGGGACGCAGACGCCCCGTTTGCGGCTGACGGAAACCGGATTGAGGACGAAACACTCGTCTGCAGACAAGTCGTTAGACCTGTTTTGAAATAGAAGAAACCGCCCAATTTATTATGAGCGGTTTCCGAACTGAAATAATAGTCAATTTGAATTATTGTGACTACAATGGCTTGCTCTTAAAATACTATGGTAGTTGCATCTTGCAAAAATACAGATGAATAAGAGGTATCTTTGTATAAATAATCAACAATGGCTTTGAATCCATTGCAGCCATATGTGTAACCTTTATAACTAACTTTATCATACCCCACAAGATATTGTCTATCTGTGTTTTGGCAAATGATATAACTGCCGGAATAATCATATATGGTGCAGTTTGTTATCGTAATTGTTTGTGAACAGTTATTGGTAATTGTGCAATAAAAATTACCAACAATTACACCATTTATATTTGTATAACCGCCAAATTTACCATCAATAAACAATGTAATATTATCGGAAACAGTAACCATTATCTCTGTTATGACATTACTTTTTTCTGCGACAAGGAATACTTCTGCGTTTCCGACACGCACCGCTTCTATTTCGTTCCCTGCTCCAACGCGCACAATGGATGTGTCAGATGATATTATAACTACCTCTTGTTCATTGGCATCTTCAGGAATAACTGTATAACGAATGCTACGCCGATCACCTAATAGCATAGTAAGTGCATTACTTTCTGGAGTTATTGATTCTATGAGTGGTGTTATCACCTCAACTTTGCAAACGGCTTGCAGCGTTGTGTTACTTGATATAACCTGTACAACAATATTACAATTTCCTTTGTTATGTGCCGTAACAAGTCCACTATTGGATACAGTTGCAACCGATTCATCTGTTGATCGCCATACAATAGACGGATGTTCCAAATTAGTAGGAGTGTATGAAACGGATAGTTGATAAGAAGAGTTCATTTCCAATTGAATGTTTTCTTTATCCAAAGTCACATTTTCCAACTCAACAGCCTTAACATTTACGAAACAAGAAGTTTCTATTTGATTTTTACCATCATCAATTGTAATGCTAATTTCTGTTCGCCCCACTTGCAGTCCATGGACTTTAACATATTTGTAACCATAATCGTCTATGGATACCACATTTTGGCGATTCGACACAACTGAAACAACGCGATAGTAACTGACTGTCAAGTCTTTGTCGGATGTTGTTACATCGTACTTGAGATTCAAGTACTCTCCAACTTTAAGAGAATATTCTTTTTGTTGGAATTGTACTGTTGTCTTGCTTTTTGATGTACAGCAAGACAATACACATACTGCAAAGATAGCCATTGCAGTGAGGAACAGGTTCGTTGTTCTCATAAATTATTGAGTTTTTGTCTGGTTCGGCGGCACCTCACCTCTCCGTGAAATACTACTATAAAATAAACAACAAAGCGTGGTACCTTATCTTTGCTTATTCTTGACTATAAGGTTCCTGCAAGACCCTTCCATAAAAATAAACAATAACGCCCACGCCCGATATGTAATAGCCTTGCGCCATAGGCGCAAACGATATATACATACCACGCAGACATTTATTGCATTCTTGCTCTGGATGGTCGAATTTTGCAGGATTCTATAGTCCCAAAACAAGCGCATATAAACGCCTTTTATGTCTGCAAAGTTGCGTGTAGAGTGGGCATTGGTGCTTCTCATGCGAGTTGTCTTCTGCCCGCAACAGGTTTCCACAACTTTACGCTGCAAAGGTACAACAAAATTTGTGTGTGTGCAAATATGAGTTTAGAATGCGCAGCCGTTCGTTCTAAAGTTTTGATGCGGTTGCCCTTACGATTGTTACCACTTATGCTTCTACGAGAATTATCTATTCCGTGGCTGCAATCTCCTCCAAACACGCGCGGCAGAGGCAGTTTGAGTACCGGCGGGCGATATAGGCTCGCGCGTCTGCCGACAAACGCACGCCCACGCATTGGCAGTGGCTATCGTGCGTGCAGACAAACGCCGCTCCACAGCGAGGACAAATCAAATGACGAGGCTCCATAATACGAAATCCCCAATTACACCTTAGAACGGACACTTCGTCCCCATCAGTGTGTAGCGCACCCCCTCGCGCACGATGACAATCTGCCCGTTGCGCAGCACTTTCTGCGCGGCAGACTTGCCCACAACGACCTGCTCAATATCGGTGGATTCGCACGGACACCCATCGCGCAGGTTGTCCGGCAGTTGCAGATAGTCCTCGTCGTAGGTGTTTTTGAGGGCGTCGAGGTCTACCTTTTGCCTCTTGCGGTTCCCCCAAATATACTCCACAAGGCACGGATATTCGATAAACGGATTGCGGTTGTGCTGAAAATCGCTCACCGCATCCATGCGTTTCAACTCTTTGGCAGACACGGGGTCTTGGCGGTGCCACTGCAGCAAAACGCCTATCTCCCAATCACGAAACTCTAAGTACGAGTCGTTGCGCATCGCGAACTTGCTCCCCACATCCTTGTTGTCCAACCGCCAGCCATTGTACTTGCTGCACACGGGGTCGGGATTGCCGTTGATGTCGTGCCCGTAGCAAGTCGCCATATAGAAGTACGCACGGGCAAAATCGCCTTTGTATTCGTCTTTTGGCTCAAACACCCAGAATGTCTCGCCCTCGTAGGTGGCTTTGCCCACGGTGAGCGAACCCGTCTGGGCTTTGTCTTTGATATCCTTGGTCGGCACGCCAAGCGGATAGTTGCCGCGCGAGGAATTGGCGGTGCTGTTTGAGGGGTTGAGGTGGTAGCAATCCTTGTAGGCGTCATTCTTCGCACCGCCCCACCACGACTTGGCAAACGAGTGCTCTATATTACAGCCACTTACTACCGCGCCTACGCTTGTGAACTTCTTCCAACTATCGCAGTACATATCCATACAATAGCCGTTCTCATCTTGGTCGGCGTAGTAAAATATCTCCCAAGTAGCCCCCTTTCCGCTGCCGTAGTCGTACACGGTATGGTCGCGAATAATCGCCTTGAGCGTGGTTTTCAGCACAGCATCTTGCGTGCCTTCAATGCGGTCGTAGTAGCCTGCGGGCATGGTCTCCGCCACGGCGGATAGTGCCACAGTCGCCCACAAACAAACGAGAAATCCTTTGCCTTTCATAGTGATAAGTTACTTTCGCGGTGCGGAAACATAGTCGGTGTAGAAGGTGGTGCGCAGGCTGTCCGCGATACCTGCTTTGTTGTGCAGTAGCGATTGTGCCGAGAAATAGCATTCGCCTTGAATGCCGTCTATGGTTGCATTCAATCGCAACTGTCGGCAAATCTCGTTACCTTCGCGCCATGCCGCGGCCTCTTTTGGGGAACCCAAGCGGTAGGGAGCCATGCCGATATACACTTTGCAGCCGTACGAATGTTCCGCCCACCAGCGGGCAAGCACGGCGTAGTCTGCCACTTTCTTGCCAATCTCCCAATAGAGTTGCGGCACGACATAGTCAATCCATCCTTTCTCCATCCACAGCAGTATATCGGCATAGAGTTGGTCATAGTTCTGCAACCCGTTGGTAGCGCTTCCGCGCGGGTCGTTCTGTTGGTTGCGCCAAATCCCGAAAGGCGAGATGCCGAATGCCACATTGGGTTTGATACGCGCGATGGTGTTGTGGATATCCTCAATGGCGAGGTTCACATTGTTGCGCCGCCAGTCTTCGATGTTCGTGAAGCCTCGCGGATGGGTGGCAAAGCACGCGGAATCGGGCAACGCGACGCCATTGATAGGGTAGGGATAGAAATAGTCGTCCATGTGAATGGCTTCGATGTTGTAGCGGCTCACCAACTCGGCAACCACCGAGCAGAGCCAGTCGCGTGTTTCATCCAAGCCGGGTTCAAAGTACCATTGCTTGCCGTATTTCCAGAACCACTCGGGGTGTTGATGAAAGATATGTGTGTCCGCCAAGTCTTCTATCTTGCCGCCGGCAATGGTCACGCGGTAGGGGTTAATCCACACATGCACATCGATGCCGCGTTTGTGCGCCTCTTCGCACACGAATGCCAACGGGTCATAGCCTGTAGCGTTTCCCTGTTTGCCGGTCAGCCATGCGCTCCAGGGTTCGAACTGCGAGGGGTAGAGAGCGTCGGCGGTAGGGCGCACTTGGAAGATGATAGCGTTGAGGTGCATGGCTTGAAAGGCGTCCAACATTGTGAGCATATCAGCTTTCTGCTTGTCGTCGTTGCCCACGGCGTCTTTTTGCGGCCAGTCAATGTTGCTGACGCTGCTGACCCATGTCGCGCGAAAATGCGGTTCTGCTGCCTGCAAACAGGCTGCGCTACCCAACAGAACCGCCCATAACAAGCACCTGCTTCCCGCCCCAACGGCACTTGCAATGCGCTTTCTTTCTGATAAAACTGCGTATAGAATACTTTTTTCCATGGTATTAACGATTTGGAATTACCGATATATTTACGCTGCAAAGGTACATAAAATCCCATACTCCTGCAACAAAAATGCAAATTCTTACCCACGCCTCCCCTTAATAGTACCTCCGCCTCCCCCTAACAGCCTAAGCGTCCTACAGAGGAGGCTCAACAGTGAACCCCGCCACCCCCTAACAGTAACCCCGCCATCCTAATCCCTCTACAGAGAGGTTCAACAGATGTTCCGATAGCCCCTCCTTTAGAGAGGGTAGGGAGGTCTTGGTTTCTCCGATAGCACCCTCTCTGAGGTGGTCTTGGGGGGGGGGAGTGTCTTGGTACGGAAAAAGTTGACTCAAAAGAGTAAAAAAAATGAGTCAAGAAAGCGAAGAGTTATCGAGAGTCTCTGGGTCAAAATCTCGAAAAAAGACGCATTACGCAGCAGAATTTAAGCGTGCGAAAGTG
>CAVGOI010000009.1:0-59610 GCA_963630875.1 Mycobacteriaceae bacterium
CCTAACTCCGGCATACCATACAAAATAGTCAACCTAATTTAGGACAAGACACCCCGACCTCGTATCTCCTCCTCCCCGACACCCTACCTTCCCCATACCGACACCCTACCTTCCCCGCACCAGCAACAGCCCGTAACCGTATGCACACCTAAAATTTGTGTACCTGCAAGTTTTCGTGTACTTTTGTACGCGGATAGAGAACATAACACCCCGATAAGAACCGACAAACCATAATGCGTATAGCCGTTGTCATACCTGTTTATCGCAAGCCGACCCTGCAAGAGGAGGTCGCGCTGCGGCAATGCTGCAAAGTCCTGCACCGGTACGAAGCCTGTTTGCTTGCCCCCGAAGGCTTTGATACCACCGTGTTTCACGCCCTGTGGGCAGAAAACGGGCTTACTCTCCCCCCCCCCTTGCACGAGGAACGCTTTGCACCGCACTATTTCAAGGGATTGAAGGGCTACAACCAACTCTGCCTGTCCCGCGAGTTGTATGCCCGTTTTGACGCGAGGGGATACACGCATATCCTTATCTATCAGACCGATGCATTCGTCTTTCGGGATGAATTTGAGGCGTGGTGCAGCGAGGGCTACGAGTATGTGGGTGCGCCCAATGTGGGGTTGGCGCGGCAGACTGTGTATTCGCCCGCAATGCTCCTGCGCGTAGGAAACGGCGGGTTCTGCCTGCGCAGCGTAGCAGCCTTTCTGCGCTTTTTCGATGGCAAGAAGAGAGTCTTCAACCTCTGGCACATGCTGCGCTCACCCTTGTTCTGGAAGCGGAACTACTGGTGGCTCTCGGCGAAGGCGTTGCGGTATTGGCTCAAGGGGGCTGTGCCGTTGGAGGTGTTGGCAGGTTGGACGAGCAACGAGGATGATTTCTGGGGCAGTCTGTTGGCATTGAGCGAATACGCGCTCCATCGCCCCACACCAGAACGGGCGATGTACTTTGCCTTTGACCGTTTCCCGAAAGAGTTGTACGCCCGTACCCGCCAACTGCCCATGGGCTGCCACGGGTGGTACAAGTATGAATACGAGGAGTTTTGGAGGAAGTTTATTCGTTTATAGTTGAAAGAAGTTAACTACTCTCAACTCTTAACTGCACTCAACACTCAACTCTCAACTCTCAACTAAATTTGCACTCCTGCAAATTTTATCGTACCTTTGCGCCCGAAATGAGTACAGCACGACATCTTTGGGTTACCGCCGTTGCCTGTTGCTTTGCAGCGGCCCTTTCAGCGCAAGCACTGAATCCCTCCTACACGGACTATATCGCCCGTTACCGCGACTTGGCAATCGAACAACAGCGTAAATACCGTGTCCCTGCGGCTATCACGATGGCACAAGGCATTCTTGAGTCTGCGGCGGGGAAATCCGAATTAGCCGTCAAGGCCAACAACCATTTTGGTGTGAAAAGCACCTCCGACTGGCCCGGGCGCACCTACCACCACGATGACGAGGTCGCCAACGAGTGCTTCCGCCGCTATGCCGATGTCAAAGACTCCTACGAAGACCACTCGCTCTTCCTGCAGCGCAAACGCTATGCCTCTCTCTTCACGCTCCCCATCGGTGACTACCGCAACTGGGCGTACGGACTCAAGGCGTGCGGCTACGCCACTGACCCCAACTACCCCGAGAAACTCATCCGCCTCATCGAGTTGTATAACCTCCAAGACCTCACTTTCGACACCGTCTTGGTAGCGTCCGGAGCCGTTTCCGTTTCCGATACCGCCTACCGTGCCGATGTTGTTGCAGCCGCCTTTGCTGATGCCTCGGAGGACGACTACGACACTCCCGTGATGGACGAGGTCGCCCTGTACCGCACCTACCGCACGGGGCATCGAAACGGAGTACGCTACATCGTAGCCGGCGCGGGCGACACCTTTGCCTCGTTGGCGGACTACCTGAATATGTACGAGCGCACCCTGCGCCGCTACAACGATGCCTTGGATATGCGCGAGCCGGAGGAGGGAGACCCTATCTATATCTATCCCAAAAAAGCACGGGCTGACCGACACCATGTGTCCTACTATGTCAAGCAGGGCGATACGGCATGGGGCATAGCGCAGAAGTTCGGTATCACGCTCAAAAGTCTATACAAAATGAACGGCATCCCCTACGGTACGCCCCTTACCACCCAACAACGGCTCAAAATCCGATAACGCGCTGTGAAGCACCGAGTCCAATCCATAGGAGATATCCTCGCCGAAACTTTGCGCGAGTCCAATCTGGCGCAGCCGCTGTTGGAGCGTCAGGTGCCATCGGCGTGGTTTGCGGTATTGGGCGAGAGCGTGGGGCGTCTTACCGGCAGGATAGAGGTGCGCAACGGGGTCTTGTATGTGCAGATACTCTCGGCGGCTCTCAAGTCCCAGTTGTTTGAATGCCGCCGCGACTTGGTGCGTAAAATCAATGAGAAGTTAGGTGCCGCCATTCTGACCGACATACGCTTATTAGGATAGGTGATTTACCCCGACAACATAGAGCAGAAGATTGACTTCACCCCCATTCGCGACCAACTCAAGGGCTGCTGTCTCTCCCCCCTCGGCAAGGAACAGGTGGATGCTATGGGCTGGCAGACCGACTACACCGTGATTTGCCGTCTGTTGGGGCAGGTGCGTGAGATGCTTTCCGTCTTGTCCGACCCGTCCCTCGTCTTCCCGCAGGGGGAGATTTACGACCTCCGCGAACCCCTTTCGCGTATCCGTATCGAGGGGCTGTTCTTGGACGAGCAGGAACTCTTCTCTTTGCGCAAGACCCTCGACTATGTCGTGCAGTTAGAGACTTTCTTCCACCACTTGGACCCTCTCCGGTTCCCCATCCTTTCCCGTTTCTCGGTGGGCGAAAACGCACACACACTCGCCCCCGTTGTCGGAGCAATCGACCGGATACTCGACCGCTACGGGCGGCTCAAGGACTCGGCTTCGCCCGAGTTGGCACATATCCGCCGCGAGATAGCCCTCTCGCAGGGATCTGTCAGCCGTGCGCTCAACGCCATACTGCGGCAGGCGCAAGCCGAGGGTATTCTCGACAAGGACGCCGCACCCACCCTGCGTGAAGGGCGGTTGGTCTTGCCCGTTCCGCCCGCCTACAAACGCAAGATAGGCGGCATTGTTCACGATGAGTCCGCCACGGGGAAGACGGTCTTTGTGGAGCCGCAGCAGGTGGTGGAGGCGAACAACCATATTCGCGAATTAGAGGGCGCGGAGCGACGCGAGCGTATGCGCATTCTCCTCGCGCTCACCGACCTCTTGCGCCCCGAAGTGCCGTACATACTGACCTGCGAGGACTACCTGTCCCGCGTGGATTTCTTGCGTGCCAAAGCCCTGTTTGCCAACGGGTGGCATGCCATTGTGCCGGAGGTGGAGGACGCACCGTTAGTGGATTGGCACGAGGCGTACCATCCTGTGCTCCTGCTCAATTTCCGCCGTCAGGGCAAGGAGGTTGTGCCGCTCACCATCCGCCTGCAGGGCGACCAACGGTTGTTGGTCATCAGCGGACCGAATGCGGGCGGCAAGTCCGTCTGCCTCAAGACGGTTGCTTTGCTGCAATACATGCTCCAATGCGGTCTGCCGGTGCCGGTGAACGAAGCGAGCCGTATGGGTGTCTTCGCGCACTTGATGGTGGACATCGGCGATGAACAGAGTATCGACGACGATCTCTCCACCTACTCGTCGCACCTGCGCAACATGAAGGCTTTTCTGCGCCATGCCGACCCGCACACGCTCCTGCTCATCGACGAGTTCGGTAGCGGTACCGAGCCGCTCATCGGCGGCGCCATTGCCGAGGCGGTGTTGCTGCAACTCAACGAACAGGGAGCATTGGGCGTCATCACCACCCACTACACCAACCTCAAGCACCTTGCCGAGCGGACGGCGGGTATTGTCAACGGGGCGATGCTCTACGACCGCGGGCAACTGCGACCCCTCTTCCAACTCTCTATCGGGCAGGCGGGCAGCAGTTTCGCCCTCGAGATAGCACGGCAGACCGGCTTGCCCGACAGCATCATCCGCCGTGCCACGGACATCGTAGGTGCGGAGCATATCGACTACGACAAACAGTTGCAGGACATCGCCCGCGACAAACGCTATTGGGAAAACAAGCGGCAGAATATCCGCTTGCGCGAGAAGCACCTCGAGGAACGCATCGCCCACTACGACAAGGAGATTGCGGGGCTCAAGCAGAAGCGCAAGGACATTCTTGACGAGGCAAACCAACAGGCTGCCGACCTGCTCCGCCAAAGCAATGCCACCATCGAGCGAACCATTCGCGAAATCAAGGAGGCGAAGGCCGAGCAAACGGCGACGCGGCAGGCACGCAGTCGGGTGGAGCAACTCAAGAAACGCATCGCCGACCCGCGACCGACCCGCGATAGACCCACGACAAACAAACAGGACAAAGTGTTGCGCGATTTCAGCGACTTGCGCGTGCTGAGCAAGAACCCCGCACGCCTCCTTCAAGAAACCGACACACCGCGTCCGCGCCTTGTGTCGTCGAGTGTTGCCGATGAGATGCGTCGCCGCAAACTATCTTTCTCCCGCGAGTTGGATATCCGCGGGTTACGGGCGGACGAAGCCCTCGAAACGCTCACTGCCTACCTCGACGATGCCGTGATGGTCGGGGCGGAGCAGGTAACTATTCTACACGGCACCGGGACGGGTGCGCTCAAACAAGTGGTGCGCGCCTGCCTTGAAGAACGCCAAAAACGCATGCGCCGTTTGGGCACGGGCGACCTCGTCTTCCACGATGGCGACCCCGACCGCGGCGGCGCAGGCATAACCCTTGTTGAATTATGAAAAAAAGACTCTTTTTTTGGCTTTTCTGGTTGCCCCTTGCTGCCATGGCGCAGACCCAGCCGGGCGACACCTGTTACGCGCTCTCGCTGCACGCCGGCTACGGGCATAACCTCACCTACGGCTCCACGGGCAACTTCGATGTGGACGCCTTTCTGCCCCTGACACCGCACTTTGAGATGCAGGCGAACATCCGCACGAGCACCGCAAATTTCTATGCTTTCGGCGTGCAGTTGCGCCCGAAATTTGCTCTGCCGGTCGGTGAGATGTTCCTCGAAGATCGTCTGTTGGCGCGTCTTTTCGTGGGCGACGCCATCAACGAAGCTGTGCAGACGCTCTCGGTGGGCTACCGCATGCAGTACATCTCCGTGCAAGTAGGTATGTCCTGCCGTTTTATCATCCCGCAGCCCTACGAGTGGCATTCCACCGAGTCCATCATCTGCGAGCCGTTCAATGTGCTGTATCGGGTGGAGGGCTTTGTGCGCCCGCAGTCGTCGGCATGGAACATCAGCCTGTGCGCCGCCAATATCGACAACTACCAGGTCGAGCGTGTCTGGCAGCCCATGTTCATGGTCGGCGGCTGGTACGACATCAACCGCCATTGGCGCGTGCGCTTGTCGGCGGCGTGCAAGCCCACGGGCATGTTCCACCTCAACGCCGCCTACTATGCCGCCGAAGTGCGTGCCGGTGCGGAGTATCGTTTCTAACCCCCTAACCGCTACAATGATGAAAAAGGCTTTTTCCCGTTTCTTGCTGATAGCCCTCGTGGCTCTTACGGCGTGTGACCCCGACACCACCAACCTCGACATCGTGGGCATGGTGGCAGGCTCTTCGCCCTGCATCGACAAGCGTTTCCGCGACTCGCAGGCGTACAACGATGCGCACCCCTTTGTCACCCTCGCGGCTCCCGCCGACACCTACCATCTCTATGTCTGCACCGATACGCATGTGGACTCCACGCGCCGCAACTGGGAGTATTTCATCCGCCAATACCGTAACGACTCACTCTGTCCGGTGGCGATACACCTCGGCGACCTCATCAACGCCCAGAACCACTTCGCCTTTATGGCAGCCGCGCTCACCGACATTCCGCACACCCTCCCCAAGACGGACACGCTCATGGCGGTGGTCGGCAACCACGATATCTACTTCAACCAATGGAGTACTTTCCTAAAGTATTGGCACACGGGGTCGTACTATTTCCTCGTGCAGACCCCCTCGGGCGAGCGCGATTTCTTCTTGGTCTTGGACACTTCGGAGGGCACCCTCGGCAGCCGCCAACTCGCATGGTTGCGCGAGGTCTTGTCGTGGGCGGACGGGCAGGCTTTCCGCCATCGTATTGTCTGTACCCACACCTCTTTCTTCAAGCGGGATACTTCGCAGGGGCATACCTCCAACATGCCGTTGGAGGAGACCTACACCCTGCTCAACCTCTTCCAAAAGCACCATATTGAGATGCTGTGGACGGGGCATGACCACAGCCGCGAGGTGACGCAGGTCAAGTCGCTTACCTGCATTATCGTTGATTCCATGGAGGATATCGACACGCAGCCCGCCTACATGTTGGTCCGCATGGGAGCGCAGATCGACTACGATTTTGTTGCTGTCCCGCGCCTATGATTTGCTATTTGGGCATCGGCACCAACTTGGGCGATCGCGAGGCGAATATCCGCACCGCCCTCAAGTTGCTTGGTGCGCAGGTAGGTACTTTGCAGCGTTGCTCATCGCCCTACCGTAGTGCGCCGGTGGGTTTCGTGTCCGACCATGCTTTTGTCAATGTGGTTGCCTTGTTCCACACGCCGCTCACGCCGCGGGCGTTGTTGGCGGCGACGCAGGCTATCGAGCGACAGATGGGGCGGCGCGACAAGTCGGTGAACGGGCAGTACTGTGACCGCATTATCGATATCGACCTCTTGCTCTGCTACGCCGACAGCGGCGAGATGCTTTCCTGCTCTTTCGCGGATTTGACCTTGCCGCATCCGCGCATGCACGAGCGTGCTTTCGTCATGGTGCCGCTCCGCGAAATAAGTAAAGATAATTTAAGAACTCAGCCGCTTCAAACCGCCATCCATCAGCATAGGATAAGCATAGGATGAGCATAGGATAGGCTACTCTTGCGCAGAGCATAGAATATAAATAAAGATAAAATATCGCATGACAATTCTTTACGAAGACAATCATATTATTGCCGTCAACAAGACCTGCGGCGAGATTGTGCAGGGCGACAAGACCGGCGACACTCCCTTGTCCGAAACCCTTAAGGCGTACATCAAGGAGCGGTACCACAAGCCCGGCAATGTCTTTCTCGGTGTGCCGCATCGCCTCGACCGACCCACCAGCGGGATTGTTCTTTTCGCGCGGACAAGCAAGGCGTTGGCGCGGCTCAACGAGATGTTCCGCTCCCACGACCCAATCCGCAAGACCTATTGGGCGATAACGGCGAACGCCCCTGCGGCTATGGAGGGGCGTTTGGAGCATTACTTGGTGCGCAACGAGGCGCAGAACAAGTCGTATGTTGCCTCACCCACCACGCAGGGGGCGAAGCAAGCGCTGTTGCAGTACCGTATCGTGGCGCACAGCGAGCGGTATTACCTGTGGGAGATTGAGTTGCTCACGGGTCGTCATCACCAGATACGCTGCCAGTTGGCGGCGGTCGGTTGCCCCATCAAGGGCGACCTCAAATACGGTGCCAAACGCAGCAACCCGGACGGAGGAATATCGTTGCATGCCCGTTCCGTATCCTTTCTTCACCCCGTAACCCGCTTACCGCTGACCATCACGGCACCCACCCCTTCCGATACCCTATGGTCTGCCCTCATCGCCGCCACCGATGAGCCATTCCGCTGCTAACGCCCCCGCCTCATCCTCCTCTCTCCACGCCGCCAATTTGCAGGTTTGGGAATAATGTTGTACTTTTGCAGTCGGTTTACGCCGCGGGCAAGCGGCGGACGACCTTTTGTCATACCAATAACAATCACTAACCCAACGCGCAGCGCAACCGACGCTGCGCCGCAAAAACGATGAAGAATTTCGTAGAAGAACTACGGTGGCGCGGGATGTTGCAGGACATCATGCCCGGCACCGAAGAGCAACTCCTCAAGGAGCCGACCACAGCGTATGTAGGTATAGACCCGACGGCGGACAGCCTCCACATCGGGCATTTATGCGGCATTATGATGCTGCGTCATTTCCAGCGGTGCGGGCATAAGCCGCTTGCGCTGATTGGTGGAGCAACGGGCATGATTGGCGATCCCAGTGGCAAGTCTGCCGAGCGCAATCTTTTGGACGAGCCTACGCTTCGCCACAATCAGGCGTGCATTCAGGCGCAACTCTCCAAGTTTCTTGACTTCGGAACGGGACCCAATGCCGCAGAGTTGGTCAACAACTACGATTGGATGAAGGACTATACCTTTCTCGATTTCGCACGCAATATCGGCAAACTGATTACCGTGAACTATATGATGGCGAAAGACAGCGTCAAGAAGCGTTTCAACGGCGAGTTCAGCCAGGGCATGTCTTTCACGGAGTTCACTTACCAATTGTTGCAGGGTTACGATTTCGTTTACTTGCGCGAGCATCGCAACTGCAAGTTGCAGATGGGTGGCAGCGATCAGTGGGGTAATATCACGACGGGTATCGAACTCATCCGCAAGATGGGCGGTGGTGAGGCGTACGGTCTTACTTGTCCGTTGATAACCAAAGCCGACGGTGGCAAGTTTGGCAAGACCGAGAGTGGCAACATTTGGTTAGATCGCCGTTACACCTCGCCGTATAAGTTCTACCAGTTCTGGTTGAATGTCAGCGATGAAGACGCCAAGCGTTATATTAAAATTTTCACTTGTTTGGAACGTGATGAGATTGCGTCGCTCATTGCCGCGCACGAGGCGGCTCCGCACTTGCGGTCGTTGCAGAAGCGTCTTGCGGAGGAGGTGATGGTGATGGTACACAGCCGTGCGGACTACGACATGGCGGTTGCAGCGAGCGACATCCTTTTCGGCAGTGCGACGCACGACACCCTTTGCCGCTTGGACGAGGAGACTTTCTTGCAGGTATTCGAGGGGGTTGCCACCTATACGGTGAGCCGCAACGAGTTGGAGCAGGGTATTCCGCCTTTGGAGTTGTTGGCAGAGAAGACGCCTATCTTTGCCAGCAAGGGTGAGGCGCGTAAGATGTTGCAAGCCAACGGTTTCTCGATGAACAAGGAGAAACTGACCGATATCCAGACACCGATTGACAGCCGGTCGCTTATCAACGGCAAGTATATTGTCTTCCAGAAGGGCAAGAAGAACTACTTCCTCCTCATTGCGCAGTAGTCCTTTCGGACATCCTCCTACTTCCCATAGACCCCCTCCATCTCCCCCTTCAAAGGGGGAGAGTTTGTGCGTGGTTTAGTTAGTTTACAGGTTTATTCGTTTATTCGTTTATGCGTGGTTGGGTTGGTTTATAGGTTTATCCGTTTATGCGTAGTTGAGTTAGTTTATAGGTTTATGCGTTTATGGGTTTATGTGTGGTTTAGTTTGTTTAGGGTTAAGCGGTTACTCTCCCTATTAACGCTCAACCTCTCTCCACTTTCCACTCTAAACTGCACTCAACACTCAACTCTCAACACTCAACCTCTCTCAACACTCAACCTCTCTCAACTTTCCAACTTCTTTCCACTATCAACTCTCAACTTCTTCCCCTTCAGAGAGGGGGCTACATAGTCTTTGCAAGCCCCTCCTCTGGAGCGCTGTCGCTGGTTGGGGAGGTCGAAACTCCCTCCTTTGGAGCGCTGTCGCTGGTTGGGGAGGTCAGATACACACCACCCCGCAGCCCCTCTTATGGAAGGGCTTGCAGCGGTCTATGAGAGGTCATCTTCCTCTCACCCGTTTCCCGAACAGGGGCAGGGTAGGTTAGTCTTTGCTGAAATGCCCGAATAACCCGCGTCTGGGTTTCTCTTCTTCTTCGTGGTCTGTCGAAGGAGCGGCGTCGCTGTTTTCACGGGGTGTCCATTCTTCGCGCTCTTGGATATCGCCCAACTGTTGTTGAACATAGGCGATAACATCGTTCAATCCCTCCGTAAAGTGCGCGAAATCCTCTTTGTACAAGAACACTTTGTGCTTCTCATACTGCGGGAACTCCTCTTCGATGCCCTGCCGGCGCTTGCTCTCGGTGATACAGAGATACAAGTCATCATTCCGCGCCTTCTTTACATCCAAGTAATAGATACGCTTGCCTGCCTTCACGGAACGGGAGTAAACAATTTCCGGTTCATTCCGACCTTCGTTTCTGCGATTTTCCATCTTTATTTGTTGTTTATAAGTTTATGCAATAACCGACCACAAAAGTACTGCTAATTCCCGAAACACGCAAACGCCTGCTCCAAATAGTCGGTAAAAGAGGCTTCAAAGCAAACCGCAGGGCAAATATATTGTCTTTTCTTCGGCTTTTTCTTGGTCGTGTAGGGAAAAAATCGTACTTTTGCACGCTAATTGAGGTAGAAACCGAAAAACTGACGACCGGTAATGATAAATCGAACTCTGGTACGCACAAAGGTAGTGCAGACGCTGTACGCTTATTTTGAAGATAATGAGAAGACACCTGCCACCGCCCGCAAAGAATTGTTGGGTCTGTTTGCCGATACCTACAGCCTGTATATGATTCTTCTTGCGTTTGCCAACGAACTGACCAACTACGCCGAAGAGCAGATCCACGAAGCGAAAACGCGTGCAGCTATACTCCACAAAACCTATACGCCGAACTACAAGTTTGTCAACAGCCCTGTGGCTCGCCATCTGTTCAACAACGCCCGCCTGCGAAATTACTTGAACGAACAGCACTTGTCCTGGGATACGGGAATGGAAGCCGTACAAAGCGTCTATAAACAGTTGCAGGACAGCCCTTTCTATATCGAATACATGCTCAACAACGCCCCCACTTACGAGGACGATAAGGCGCTTTGGCGCAAAATCTATGCCGCACTGCTGCCCGGGAACGAGGCCTTGCAGACCGCTTTGGAAGAGATGGAGGTTACTTTGGACAAGCAGGGGTGGGCGACGGACGCAGATTTGATATTAACCTATGTTGTGAAGACCGTCAAACGCTTCAAAGAAGAGCGTGGCGACGAACAGGAACTCCTCGATATGTTTGATACCGAAGAGGAACTTTCGTTTGCCAAAGATTTGTTGCAGCATAGTATCACGCACGCGGACGAATACCGAACGATGATCAACGCCACGCTGCAGAACTGGGACGCGAGCCGCCTTGCGCGTATGGATACGGTGATTATGATTGCCGCTTTGGCGGAGATACTCAACTTCAACGAAATTGCATTGGAAGTGTCCATGAACGAATACATCGAGATAGCCAAAGAGTATTCAAGCGACAAGAGTTACATCTTCATCAACGGGGTATTGGACAAGGTTACCACCCAACTGCGCCGGCAGAATCGCTTGTTCAAGGTCGTGCGATAACCGGAATTCCCCAAGAGTAAGGCACCCCGAAGCAGGGTATAATAAACAAATATTTTTAATACATAAAACTTTTTTCGTATGTTGAATTTCATTTTATTGCAGGCAGAAGCCGCGAACGGCGCAGCCGGAGGAAGTCAATGGACTTTCTGGGTCATGATGATTCTGATATTCGTAGTGTTCTACTTCTTTATGATTCGCCCGCAAACCAAGAAGCAAAAGGAATTGCAGAAGCAGCGCGAAGCCATGAAGAAAGGCGACAAGGTGGTAACGGCAGGGGGCATCTACGGAAATATCAAGGAGGTGCAAGACAACGCTTTCATCATTGAAATCGCCAAGGATATCACCATCAAGGTGGACAAGGCGAGTGTCTATGCTTCGGCGGACGAAGCCGTTAAGGACGAGAAAAAGGACAAATAAGCGCGCTCTTCCTTGTACAAGCATTGGCTGACTATATTGCGTGTGCGCCTGCATCAAGCCGTCCGTTGGTTAGTAAAGCGCGACATACCCATCTACCTCCTGTTTGTAGCGTTGGCTACATTGGTGTGGTGGGGACGGGCTATGTCCTCGTTGCGTGAGGCGAACCTGTCAGTGCCCGTCGTTTATACCAACATCCCCGACCAAGTGGTCTTCGATGCACCTTTGCCCGACCGTTTGCGTATCACGCTGCGGGACAACGGCAAGCAACTGCGTACCATCAGCCATACCCGCTCTGTGGTAACGATTGACTTGGCATCGCAGTTGGGCAAGCCGGAAGGTACCGTGGCTATCAATGCCGAAATCCTGCGGCCTAAATTGCAGGATATGTTGCCCGGCTCAGCCATTATCCTGCAGGTGCAGCCCGAAAGCATCGAAGTAGGGTACCACAAGCAGGAGGAAAAGAAAGCGGATGTCTGCCTGCAAGGCACATGGACGCCATCGCCTCAATACCAGATAACCGACGCTCCCGCTGTAGAACCCAAGCAGGTAAGCGTGTACGGCAAACGGGCGGATATCAAAAATATACGCATCGTCTATACGGATACGCTGCGCGTGCAGAACCTGCACGACACGGTGCATTATGTGGCACGATTGGCAAAGCCTGCGAATGTGCGCGTACTCCCTGAAGAAGTAACTGTAACTTTCGTCGCCGAGCAATTCACCGAGAAAGTATTTACCCTTCCGGTTACGATAGAAGGTACGCCCGACCACGAAACTTTGCGCTTGTTTCCACAGGAGGTTACCGTCAGTGCGCGCGTGGGAATGTCCCACTTCGCCGAAGTATCTGCCGAGGATTTCCGCGTGGTCTGCCATTTTCCGCAACAGGAACAGGCTTCCGTCCCCGTAGAGGTTATCTGCCATAATCCGTACATCACCCAAGTACGCACATCCCCGAATGCTTTGGAATATATCATAGAAAGATAGTATGAAGAAGATACAAATGGTTGACCTGCAAACGCAGTATCAACATATCAAAGCCGATATAGACAGCGGCATTCAACAAGTTATAGACTCTGCAGCCTTCGTCAAGGGAGCAGCCGTAACCGATTTCCAACACCACTTGGAAGCCTATACGGGGGCCAAGCACATCATCCCCGTAGGCAACGGAACGGACGCACTGCAGATTGCCCTCATGGGGTTGGGGCTGCAACGCGGCGACGAAGTCATAACGCCGACCTTTACTTTTATCGCGACCGCAGAAGTCGTGGCACTGCTCGGACTGACGCCCGTCGTAGTCGATGTGGACTGGGATACGATGAACATCTCGGCGGAGGCGGTACGCAAAGCCATCACACCGCGAACCAAAGCCATCGCACCTGTGCATTTGTTCGGACAATGCGCCGACATGCAGGCGATTATGGACATAGCCAAAGAGAACAACCTCTTTGTTATTGAGGATGCGTGTCAGGCGATCGGAGCAAAGTACACCTTCGCCGATGGAACTACCCGCCAAGCCGGAACCATCGGCGATGTAGGTTGCACCAGTTTCTTCCCCTCCAAGAACTTGGGCTGCTACGGCGACGGAGGAGCAGTGTTCACCAATGACGACGCTTTGGCAGAGCGTATGCGGGCAATAGCCAACCACGGCATGTTTGTGCGCTATCACCATGATATGATTGGCGTAAATTCGCGCTTGGACAGTATTCAGGCGGCGGTATTGGATGCAAAACTGCCCCATTTGGACGCCTATATTGCGGCGCGTCAGAAAGCAGCTGCCTACTACGACCGTGCGTTTGCAGACAATATGCATATTCTCATTCCGGCGCATCAACCGCATTCGACCCATGTATATCACCAATATACGCTGCGGTTGGTCGGCGTAGAACGCGACAAGGTGCGCGAAGCATTAGCGGAGCAGGGAATACCCTCTATGGTATATTATCCCGTGCCACTCCATTTGCAAAAGGCATATCAAGACCCGCGATACCGGCAGGGCGACTTCCCCGTAGCGGAACGCTTAGCCAACTGCGTCCTCTCGTTGCCGATGCACACGGAATTGGATGAGGAACAGTTACAAGCGATAACCCTTGCCGTCAACGAAGCCATTACCCGCGCATAACCATGGATACTTCTCTCTCCCTAGCCCAACAGCAGAAACTGCAAGCGAAACTCTCGCCGGCACAGATACAGGTCATGCGTCTGTTAGAACTGCCTGCGTGCGAGTTACAAGCCCGTATCAACGAAGAGTTGCAGGACAATCCTGCTCTGGAGGAGGGACGCGGAGAGGACAAAGAAGCGGACTTCACGGACGAAACCACGCAGGAAGAAGACTACGAGAACCCGCTACAGAACGAGGACTTCAACTACGACGACTATGTAGATGACGACGACACGGGAGAGCGCAGCGTATCTAATGGGAAGAGCGTCTCGGGAACGCCGCAGGAAGACATACCTTTCTCGGTAGGAACCAGTTTCAGCGAGTATCTCAAATCCCAAATATACCTGACCAAAATGAACAAGGCGGACCGTCATATCGCCAAGTTCGTAGTGGGGAACATCGATGATGACGGCTATCTGCGCAGGACGGCGGAGGAATTGGTGGACGACCTGAGTTTTCGGGAGGGTCTGACAGTGAGCGACGAGCGTATGGCGGATATCATCCGACAGATACAGCAGTTTGACCCGCCCGGTGTCGCATCCTACGACCTGCAAACTTGCCTCTTGACACAACTCAGGCAGAAAGAGCAAACCGATGCCGTCGTTACCGCGCAAGAGATACTGCAGCAGTACTTTGAGGAGTTCTCGCGGCATCATTTCGACAAGATACGGCAGCGCATGGGGCTGACGGACGAGCAGATGAAAGCAGCGACCGCGGAGATAGTACACCTCAATCCGCGTCCGGGGAGTGCTTGGTTGGGCACAGTATATGACCGCAACCAATCCATAGTCATCCCCGATTTTATCGTGGAGCAGGAGGACGGCGAATTGATCGTATCGCTCAACCAGGGAGAAGTACCGGCACTGCATATCGCGACCGAATACAGTGAGATGCTCCGTCAATATTCCCAAGCAGGAGGCAAGCCCAACGCACAAGCCCGCGAGGCTGCACGCTTCGTCAAAGGAAAAATAGACTCTGCTAACTGGTTCATCGACGCGCTGCGACAACGCAACGAGACACTACTGCATACCATGGGAACTATCGTGAACTACCAACGCGAGTTCTTTCTACAGGGCGACAGCATTTACCTACGACCGATGGTGCTGAAAGATATAGCCGACCTGACCGGCTTCGACATCTCCACCATATCGCGCGTATGCAGCAACAAGTATGTACAAACCGAGTTCGGCATATTTCCTCTGAAGTTCTTCTTTTCGGAGTCCATGATGAATACGGACGGAGAAGCCGTCTCCACGCGGGAGATTAAGCAGAAACTCAAAGAAGAAGTCGATAACGAAGACAAGAGTGCCCCCATCACCGACGATGATTTGGTGGCGATTCTTCGCAAGAACGGCTACACCATTGCGCGCCGCACAGTGGCGAAATACCGTGAGCAGTTGGGAATACCGGTAGCCCGCCTCCGCAGACAAGTATAAGGAATGACCAAGGCAGGAACCATAATCGCGCAAGCGGTGAGCATACTGCTCTATCCGCTTTGGATACCCACCTACGGGATGCTCCTGTTTATGTTCGCACTGCGCGGGCAGATGCCTTTTGTACCTGCCGCATTGGTTGGGACGGCGGTCGGAGGAACCCTGTTCCTGACGGGAATACTGCCCGTATCCCTTATCGTATATCTATGGAAAAAAGGACAAATATCCTCCCTCTATATTACTGACCCCGCCCAAAGAACCGTCCCTTACCGTTATAGCATTGTCTGTTTTGGTTTTTGGTGCTATTTTGTGACGGGTACATTGCATCTGCCCGTCGTATGGTTGTTCATCTCGGTGGGTGCGACGGTGGCACTCCTCGCAGTCGCCGTTATCAACCGGAAGTGGAAGATATCCGCCCACCTCACGGCAATGGGAGGACTATTGGGAGGTATCGGCTGTTACGGGCTATACTACGGCACCCCCGTTACACCATGGGTAATCGGAGTACTCGTACTCTCACTGCTGCTGATGTACGCCCGCCTGTATCTCAATGCGCACACCTCCCTGCAAGTATGCTGCGGTTATCTGCTGGGGATAGGATGTACTTTTCTTCCTTACCTAATTGCGTCGTATGTGTAAACGAATCACAGCCTTGTTGTGCTGCCTCCTGTCAGTAGGCTTGCTCCACGCCAAGACGCTGAGCGAGGATGCCGGAATATACCTGCTAACCTGCACCCCGGGAACAGAGGTATGGTCGAAATACGGGCATACGGCTATCCTTGTCCAAGATAAGGCGCAGGGCATTGATGCTGTGTTCAATTACGGTGTTTTTTCCTTTGATACCGAGGACTTCTACCTCAAGTTTATCAAGGGCGACACCTACTACCAACTCGGTATCGAACCCCTGTGTTACTTTCGGGAAAGTTCCGGTCAGGTGGGACGCCGTATCTATTGGCAACGCTTGAACCTTACCCAATCGCAGAAGCAACAGATATTCGACGCACTGCTCACCAACTACCAACCGCAGAACCGTTTCTATCATTACAACTTTGTATTCGACAACTGCGCCACACGCCCCTATCACCTTATCAAAAACGCCTTGGGGGATACGATATTGTCGGATTATAAGGGCTATTGTCAGCAGCCCTATCGTCAAGCCATCTCTCACTATACAGGGCATGACTCATGGGTGGATTTCGGTATCAATCTCATCTTCGGCAAACGCGCCGACGCCCCTATGGACAGCGAACAACGCCTCTTCCTCCCCGAAGAATTGATGTTCTTCATATCCCACGCACGCCTCGCAGACGGAACACCTTTGGTGGACAGCGAGAACATTGCACCTTTTGACATCGCACAGGTGCCTTGGTATGCAAACTGCTGGTTCGGAATAGGGCTGTTTGTCCTCGTCATGGTCGGTATCACTTTCATAGACTGCCGACGCGGACGATTGACCTACGGAATAGACATATTTTTAGGTATCATCTACCTTATATTGGTGGGCATTGCTGTCTTCCTCACTTTCTTTTCCTCACACCCCTTGGTCGGTTTTAACTGGCGACTACTCTTATTCCCTATTCTTCACCTATGCACCAGAATTCCCTACATACTCCGCTAATACTCATCGGTTTCCTGCTATTGACGCTCACAGCCTATGCCGTGCCACGCCTAACGGTCGTGGTTGTGGTGGACGGTATGACGCAAGAAAACTTGTCAGCATTGCGCCCCTATTGGCAGGCAGGCGGGCTGCGTACTTTGAGTGAAGAAGCCTATCAAACAACTATCGATTTTCCCCATTGGGTGTACGGCGGACAGGAGACGACTGCTACACTCTTAACGGGCGTAACGCCGTCGCAGCACGGCATAGCCGCCGATACCTATTTCAACCGGGCGGACCGAACGATACACAGCACCTTGGAAGATAGGCAGGTGGAAGGTATAGGAACAGACACGCGCATCTCTCCGCGCGCTATCCTATCCGCCACCTTGACCGACGAATGGCGCATGCGCTATGGGGACAAAGCCCGTATTTACGCGCTTGCCTTGCAACCGGAGGCGGCTGTCGTTATGGGCGGACACGCTGCCAATGCGTGCTGTTGGTTAGACCCCGGCACTGCCAAATGGGTGGCTTCGTCTTTTTATGCAGAGGGGCTGCCCGCAGCAGCCGATGCCATGAATATGAGCGGTCGAATTGCAGAAGTGGCAAGCCGCACATGGACGCCCCGCATGGATATATCAATGTATATGCGCCCGACCGAGGCGGAACTGAAACGCCCCTTTAGTTACACGCAAAGCGGTTTGCTGCTACATACACCGGCAGCCAATTCGCTGATAGTGGAGTTGGCGTTGGCACTGCAAAAGGCGGAAGAACTTGGCGCAGACGACACCCCCGATATCCTTTTGCTGCAACTCACCACCCTTTCCCCGCGCGCTACGGCTGACCGAATCAGTGCGGCAGAACACGAAGATATGTACCTCGGTGTTGATCAGGATTTAGGCTTCCTCATGGAGCAACTAAACCGCCGTATCGGTCGTGAGCAATACCAACTTATGGTGGTAGGGCGTCCGGTCATGGGTTATTCCGCCCAAGCATTAGCGTCTGCAGGGATTTGTGTCCGGCATTTCAATGTGGATAAAGCCGCAGCCCTCACGGGTACCTACCTTATGGCGCTATACGGGCATGAGCGTTGGGTGGACGGGGGCTATGGTCCATATCTCTACTTGAACCATACGCTCATCGAGCAGAAACGCCTCTCGCTGGAAACCATTCAGCGACAAGTGGCGAATTTTCTCATGGACTTTGAGGGAGTGCAGGCGGCTTACCCTATTCACGAGGCGTTGCTGAGCGAATACAGCACTTCCATTTATCGCAAACAGGCGGGCGATGTCTGCTTTGTCTTGCAAGATAATTGGGTAATCGATACAACGGAACGCAAGGTGTTCGACCAAGTCGTCCAACGCTGCCCGAATGTACCGTTGCTCTTCTGGTCGGGAACATTGCGTACATTTCCGGAAGGACTGTTGCATGCCACCGATGTAAAAAGTTTACTCCTGCGATAATATAAAACCGATACACGATATGTTATTCTACGAAATTAAAATCAGTTACACCCGCCAAACGGGTGAAGATACGCCCAATGCGGTTAAGGAAACCTATTTGGTAGAGGGGCTTACATGCTCCGATGTGGAGACGCGCCTCTTGGAAGAGATAAAGCCTTTCATCTCCGGGGAATGGGAGATAAAGAGTTGCAAGCAGGCTCCTTTCCGCGAGTTGATACCGGACCCCAATGCCGATTATTGGTACAAGGCGCGTGTGGAGATGATTACGGTGGAGGACAACGGCAAGGAAACGCGCAAGGGTACCAATGTATATGTGCAGGGCAACCATATCGCAGAGGCGCTCAAAAACCTGCAAACTACAATGCAGAGTGAGGACTGTGAGATTATCAGCATCAGCAAATCACCCATTTTGGAGGTATTTCGTGCCGTAAAATAATGTCGGCAATAGCACGCAATATCGCCTCTCTGCATGCACAACTCCCCGAGGAAGTGGCGTTGGTCTGTGTGAGCAAATACCACCCCGTAGAGGCGATAAAAGAAGCCTATCAAGCCGGTGAGCGCGACTTTGCAGAGAGCCGCGTACAGGAATTGCTGCCCAAGTATGCTACACTGCCCAAAGATATTCGCTGGCACTTTATCGGTCATCTGCAGCGCAACAAGGTGCGTGCTATTGTGCCTTTCGTCTATCTGATACAATCGGTGGATAGCCTTCGTCTGCTCGCGTGCATCAACGATGAGGCAGCGCGTATCCGGCGGCGGGTAAAGGTGCTGTTAGAGGTGCATGTTGCCCGCGAGGAAAGCAAAACGGGCTTTGCTCCGACCGACTTGCCGCTTGACGCTACGGCTTATCCGTGGGTCAAGGTGTGCGGCATTATGGGCATGGCGACCCTCACCGATGATGAGGCGGAGATACGCCGGTGTTTCCGCACGCTCAAATCCCTCCAAATGCAGTGCCACCTACCCATACTCAGCATGGGTATGTCGCACGATTATCCTCTTGCCATCAAGGAAGGCAGCACCTTGGTGCGTATCGGCACGACTCTGTTCGGCGAAAGAGAAAAACCCTCCTAACCGCTTACCATGCAATCCCATACCCTCATCCTCGATATGGGCGGCGTGCTGATGCAGCACAACATGCCCGCCTGCATAGCCCGTTTCCGCCAACTGCTATGCGAGGAAACGGCGGACTCGCTGCTCGGTCTGTCTGCCAACGGAGAAGGAACGGCAGACAGCCTCATGGCACGCTTTGAGCGCGGGCTGATGGATGCCGATGCATTTGTGGACGCCCTCCTCGTCCATGCCAAGCCGGGCACCACCCGCGCAGACATCGTGGCAGCGTGGAACAGTATGCACGGCGGCATTCCGGCGGAGCGTATGGAGCGGCTTGGGCGTTGGAAAGCGGCAGGAAACCGGATCTTCCTGTTGAGCAACAACAATGCGCTGCATTGGGCAGATATCCTCTCCCGATACGATATGTCGGTATTTGAACATTGCTTCCTCTCGCATTGCATGCATTGCAGCAAACCCGACGCGCAGATTTACACCGCCGTAGCGCAGTATCTGACCGCACAAGCGTTGCCTGAACCTTACTATTTCGTCGATGATATTGCCGTCAATCGGCAGGCAGGGGAGCGATTGGGCTGGATAACCTATTCTTCTTTGGAGCAATTGGCTGCCACATTGGACTTGCCGTAGCCAAGTTCCTGTTTCCGTTTGCGGCGGCACACATCGCATATCCCGCAGGGCGCAGAGTCGCTTTCGCCAAAGTAGGCAAGCAGGAGTTGTGAGCGGCAGAACTGTTGGCTCTCGGCATATTCCACCATGGCTTTGAGGCGTTGGGTGTATTGTTCTTTGCGGTCGTGATGGGCGGAGGAGGGGATGAACACATCCACGGTTCTGTCTTGGGTAAATGTCAGTATATTCTCTTTGGAACGGGGAATATAGGAGATGATATGCCGTTTGGCCAACGACACCAACAGCGCGTGAAAGTCGGCATTTTCTTTTTTCTCGCCGGTCATGGCGGCGATGCTTTCGCCCAAGCGGTCAAAGCGTTGGATATACTGCAGGTCGGTAAATATCCCGGGATAGGTACGCATCAGCAACTCCAACAGCAGTTCTTGTTGGCGGGTCAGCGTATAGTCGCTCATCTCCTGGCGCGTTATCTGTATGCGCACGCGCGGCTGCACCTCCTGGTCTTCTTGAAAGCGGATATAGCCGGCTTGCGTAAGGATATGGAGTGCCGAATAGGTGGGCAGTACGGGCAACCGCATCGTATGGAGGAAGTCCGCCATATCGAGGAAGAAAGTGTGTCCTTGCCCGCTTCCCGCTCCCACGCACAGGTAGTCGCACACGCGGTTATACACCTTCTCCACGAATTCGACATCGGGGTAACTGTCGGCAATGCGTTTGCGGGCTTTGCTTTTGTCCACGGGGTCATAGAGCAGAACGGCATACGACAGTTTCTCGTCGCGTCCTGCGCGTCCTGCTTCCTGAAAGTAGGCTTCGATACTGTCGGGCAGGTCGTAGTGGATTACCACGCGCACATCGGGTTTGTCGATACCCATACCGAAAGCATTGGTGCAGACGATGACCCGTATCTTATTGGCTTTCCATGCATTCTGTTTGTCGTTGCGTTGGGCGGTGGTCAGCCCTGCATGGTAGAAATCGGCGACCACGCTGTGCTCTGTCAGGAAAGCCGCCACCTCTTGTGTACGCTCTCGGTTGCGCACATAGACGATAGCCGACCCTGCCACCCGTTGCAGGATATGGAGCACCTCATCGGCTTTCTTGTTCGTCTGCCGCACCACATAGCAAAGGTTGTCGCGGGCAAAACTCTTGCGCAGCACATGGCGTTGCCGGAACGCCAATTTATCTTGTATATCCTCCACCACAGCGGGGGTCGCGGTTGCTGTCAGGGCTAATATCGGGCAGACCGTCCCATGGTCTGACCGGATTAGGTTGCGCAGGTTGGCTATATGCAGGTACGAGGGGCGGAAATCGTAGCCCCATTGCGAGATACAGTGCGCCTCGTCCACGGCGATGAGTGTAATCGGCAGGCTCGGAAGCATCTCCATGAAACTGTCCGCCTCCAAGCGTTCCGGCGATACATATAGAAAGTGGTAAGGACCGAAGCGGCAGTTGTCGATAGCGGTCTTTTGCTGTTCGGCGGTCATGCCCGTATAGACGGCGGCAGCCCGTATATCCCGTTGTCGGAGGTTCTCCACCTGGTCTTTCATCAGGGCGATGAGGGGCGTAATCACCAAGCACAACCCGTCCTGCACCATTGTCGGCACTTGAAAGCACAGGCTCTTCCCGCCTCCCGTCGGCATCAGGGCAAGCGTGTCGCGTCCCTCCAACACCGACTGAATGATTTCCGCTTGCAAGGGTCGGAAGTCATCGTAGTGCCAATAGGTATGCAGTGCCTCTTGCGGGGTCATGGCGCGGGCAGCGTTGGGGGGGACTCACGGTAGCACCTCAATGGCGTGCCGCATGCGGCGGAGAGTCTCCTCTTTACCCAGCACATCCGTAATCGCCCAGATATGCGGACCGCGTGCCGCACCGACCAAACAGATACGAAATGCGTTCATCACAATGCCCACACCATAGCCCTGCTGCTCAATCCACGGCATAACAAGGGCATCCAATGCCTCCGCCGACCAGTCTGCCTGCGGCTCTAACAATGCCATCAGTTCTGTGATATGGCGGGGACTGTCTTCCTGCCAGCGTTTCTTGAGCGACTTCTCGTCGTACTCGGTCGGAGCAATAAAGAAGAAATTGGTTTGCTCCCACAGTTCCGGCACGAAATTGACACGGTCTTTGGTCAGCCCGATGACTTTGGCCACCACGGCCTTGTCTGCTACGACGCCGTGTTGCGCCAACACAGGCATGAACAGGTCTGCCAACTCCTCGTTGCTTTTGAGTTGCAGGTACTGGTGGTTGAACCATTTGCCTTTCTCGTAGTCGAATTTTGCGCCCGACTTGCTCACTCGGTCAAGCGAGAACTGGGCAATCAACTCGTCCATAGTGAACATCTCTTGGTCGCCCGTGTTGTGCCAACCAAGCAACGCCAAAAAGTTGATGACTGCCTCGGGGAAATAGCCGCTCTCACGATAGCCCGACGACACCGTGCCGTCCTTCTGGTTGTGAAACTCTAATGGGAAGACAGGGAAGCCCAATCGGTCGCCGTCGCGTTTGCTCAGTTTGCCGTTGCCGTCCGGTTTCAAAAGCAGCGGCAGGTGGGCGAACTGCGGCATGGTGTCCTCCCAACCGAATGCACGGTAGAGCAGCACATGGAGCGGTGCGGAGGGCAACCACTCCTCGCCACGGATGACATGCGTAATCTCCATCAAGTGGTCGTCCACAATGTTCGCCAAGTGATAGGTGGGCAGGTCGTCAGCCGATTTATACAGCACCTTGTCGTCCAAAATGTTCGAGTTGATGACTACCTCGCCACGAATCAGGTCGTGCACATGTACATCCTCGTTCGGCTCAACCAAGAAACGCACCACATACTTGTCGCCACGAGCGATACGCGCCTCTACCTCTTCGGCAGAAAGCGTCAGCGAGTTGACCATTTGCCCTCGCGTGCGTGCATCGTATTGAAAATTAGAAATCTCGGCACGCTTAGCCTCCAACTCCTCTGGCGTGTCGAAAGCAATGTATGCGTGGTGAGAATCAAGCAGTTGGCGCACATACTGGTGGTAAATCTCACGGCGTTCGCTTTGGCGATAAGGACCATGCGCACCTTTGCCGTTAGGGGCTTGCTTGCAGATACCCTCGTCGATGGTGATACCGAGCCAATCGAGCGCCTCGATGATGTATTCTTCAGCGCCCGGCACAAAACGGGTGGAGTCGGTGTCTTCGATACGAAGAAGCATCTCGCCGTGGTGTTGGCGGGCAAACAAGTAGTTATAGAGGGCGGTACGAACTCCGCCGATATGCAGTGCTCCGGTAGGCGAAGGAGCAAAACGCACACGAACTTTTTGGTCCATATTGTTTATTTATTGTTGTCATTCTGTCAGGGTTATTGTTAGTTTCGATAGGGTTGTTGTTTATCCTGTTTTGTGGGGACTTTCTTTCCGAGTGCAAAGATACTACAGTTCCGCCACTTCCCCAAATCTTTCGCACATTATTTCCACATTCTCCACGGATACCTCTACTAAGAAAGCACCTTTTTCCTTCTTAATTTATTATTAAACGGGGAGTTTACAGAGGTCCCCTTAAAATTTTTCCCCAACATCTTGGAGGTTGCGGAAGAATGTTGTACCTTTGCAACACTTTTAGCGATTATAGTACCTATAACATTTGTTGCAACCATGAAACTTCCGCGTATTCTCTTCCGTGTACTGCCCTCCGTTATCCTTTGCGGCTTGGCAGGCGGGTTATGGGGGTGTCATTCCTCGCAGAAGGAGCCGACCTTCCTTGTGGGTGTCAGTATCGACTTCTCGGATATTTGGCACGACAAGATGTACGACGAGATTGTACAGGAGGCGGTATTGCACCCCGAATTGCATCTGAGGGTAAAGAATGCCCGCGGCGACCGGCGCCTGCAGGGGCTGCAGATTGATAGTCTTATCAATAGCGGGGTGGATCTTTTGATTATCGGAGTGGAAGACCCGCTGTACATACGCGCCGCCATGGAACATGCCTCGCAACGGGCAATTCCCGTCGTCATCAATTCGCGCAATCCCAAGATGAGCAACTATACAGCGTTTGTGGGGACGGACAATATGCAGGTCGGCGCACTGATGGCGGACTATCTCAAAGACCTCGCGCGAGCGGGCGGATACTCGGCGAAACACCCGCTACGTGCCATTGAGATACTCGGCGTACTCGGAACGCCTGCCGTATCGGAACGCTACACCGGCCTGCGGAAAGGCTTGCAGGATTGTCCGGCGGTGCAACTGTGCGGGACGGGCGTAGGCAATTGGTCTTACGAGTTGGCGTACCGCCAAACCGACTCCCTCCTCTTGTTGCTGAACCGAAAAGTGGATGTCATCGTAGCACAAAACGATGTAATGGCTTTGGGCGCGCACGAAGCCTGCCTGCACCGCTATCCTGACCGCGATTTTCCGATCTTGGGAGTAGATGCCCTGAACGGACCGGATAGCGGCGTGGAGGCTATCTTGGAGGGAAAGATTACAGCCTCAATAACCAATGTCAGTCGAGGGGATTTGTTGATTCAGACTGCCTGCGCCATACTGCACAAGCAGCCTTACGCAAGGGATACCTTTCTGCAACCGATGCTCGTGGACAGGTCGTCCACACGCCTAATGATGCGCATGTCCCAGGAGATGAACACGGAAACCAAGGTGATAAAAACCTTGCAGACACGCATGGACAGTTTGGGAGGAAAGACGGAGGGGTTACAAACGGCGAATATGGCTTTGACCCTCTGTCTGGTAATGGCGGTACTTTTGGGTGTCGTCATGGTGCTACTCTACCGGTACCGTCTGCGTGTGCACGAAGAGCGAGCGAGGAACGCACTTACCATGACCCGTCAGCGACAGCAGTTGGAGCAGATGTCGGCGGAACTGACCCGCGTCAAGGCAGTACGGAGTCAGGACGAAAAATTCATCGACAATTTGCAGCGCATCATCGAAAAACACTTGAGCGACTCAACGCTGTCCATCAACAGTCTGAGCGAAGAATTGGGCGTGAGCCGCGCACAACTATTCCGCAAGGTAAAAGCCAGCATGGGCATAACACCTGTGGAACTGCTGCATCGGATACGCTTGCAAAAAGGGCAACAACTCCTGCGCCAAACCGACTTGTCGGTGTGCGAAGTAGCCTGGTCTGTCGGATTTTCTTCGCCCTCTTACTTTGCCAAATGCTACAAATCTCTCTTTGGCGTAGCACCGACCGACGACCGGAAGCAGCAATAATCGTATCAAATTTTGCGACAATTGTTGCGCCACGCACCACCCGTAACATATATAGCAGCATTTGAGATTATAGTTGCCTGTATTCGGGCAGTTTCGTTGTATCTTTGCACCGTGATTGGATGGGCGACCATCGGTCATCAACTCTGCCCGACGCGTTAACAGGACTTTGGTCGGGTGCAGGTTGCATAATACCATGAAAGTCTTTTAACTTTAATTTTTTCCAAGATGAAAAAGAAGAGTTACTTAATGTGGGCAGTAGTGTCACTGTTCTGCTTGAGTGCAACGGCTCAAACGGTAACATGTCCTACGGATGCAGAGGCGCAAGTGGCGGATTACTACTTGAGCAATGTGTATTACAACCAGTGTACGCCGTTAAAAGACACCACGGTGGTGCGTGAAGACGCCTCGGAGAATACTACTTGCAATGCGGATGGTCTTATCAAGCGTACCGAAGACGGATGGTCTGACTATCATTGGGACGGTGTCAGTCGCGTTATCTTCGACGACATTAACATGAGCAAAGCCGGCAACTATGTACTGACGGTGAACTATCGTGGTACCGGCACCGTTGATTACATCGTCAACGAAGACACCACCGCCCTGAAGTTGGACGGAACAACTCCGCTGGTAATGAGTGTCGCGCTGAAAGAGGGTATGAACACTATCAAGTTCGGTAAGAACGATGGTTGGCCCGGCTTCTACAGCATCGCCCTGTCGGAATGCCCCGAGGCTGCACTCGCCGAGAGCGCAGACTACTATCTTGGTAATGCCTACTATGTCAAGTGTACGGCGTTACGCGATACCGTGGACGGTGATGGTGCGGCTGTTAAGTGGAATGGCGGCTACCTTAAATTGTCCGACGATGGTTGGTCGGATTATCACTGGGACGGTCCGAGCAATGTCATCTTCGACAATATCAACATGAGCAAAGCCGGCGACTACAAGATGATTGTTGAGACCCGCAATGTCGGTTCCGTATATCTTGTGATTAACGGAGATTCCACCGTCATGAATTTAGACGGCACAAGTCCTGTAACGCAAGTCGTTACGCTGAATAGCGGAATGAACACCATCGCATTCTGCAAGAAAGCGGATTGGCCCAGTTTCAAAAGTCTGACCCTCGACAGAGCGATTATTACCACGACGGCGATCACCTTGGATCAACAAGGCGGTACAGGCGGAACGGAAAGTGTAGTGGCTACTTTCGGTCAGGATATGCCCGTAATAACCATCCCGACCCGCGAAGGTTACTTCTTTGAGGGCTACTTCACCGATGTTACGGAGGGTTCGCAGTACTACAACACCGACGGAACAAGTTTCAAGGCTTGGGACAAGGACGATGAAACATTCACACTCTATGCCCACTGGAACGATGGTGGTGCCGGTGGCGATTGCCCGACTATTGCACAAGCCACTTCTGAGGATTGGTATCTGAATCACATGTACGATGCACGATGCACCGAACTGACCAATACCTTTGAGAAAGACGGAGGCGCATACATCTACTTGAATGCCGAGAACGAGAAAATAAAAATTACGGCGAGCGGCGAATGGATGGACTTCTACTATGCAGACCCGAGTTCTGTTGTCTTCGATTCAATCTATGTGAGCAAAGACGACTACTACGATATGAAGTGGTATTTCCGTCTGGATGTCGTGGATGGTGAGGTTACTGCAGGTTCTAAGACGCAGGTATGGGTGAACGATGAACTGGCAGGTGAAGTTACCGTGTATATCAGCGAGGCAGATGTTGAGTTGGATGAGGTTATGTACGAAGGCATTGAGTTGTACGCAGACTATCCCAACAAGATAAAACTGCTGAAAGTGAACGGATGGCCTCTGACACGCGGCATTCAGTTATCGCGTGAAGGAGCAGGTGTAAAGAACACCGATGCACTTTCTTTCTTTGTAACCTCGTCAAATGGTATGCTTACGCTCAACCGCTTGAGCGGTGAAAGCCATATCACCATCTATTCGATAAGCGGAGCGCAATTACAAGAGGCAGAAACTACCGACTCGCAATATACAATGCCCATGACAGCAGGTGCTTATATTGTAAAGGTTAACGGTCAGTTTGCCAAAGCCGTAGTGCGTTAAGTGCAGCATATAGAGAGTTGCCCTGCAGAAAGAGCGGGCAACTCTCTATATAGATTTTGTTTCGTATATCTAACAACCTGTAAATATAGCATGCCATGAGACATTGTTTGCTCCTACTTGTATCTCTCTTGTGCCTGTCCCTCAAGGCTGCAACACTAACCCTCCAATCGGGTGATGTGGCTCTTACGTTTACTCCATCGTCCGACGGTTATATAACAACGCTCACTTATCAAGGAACGGACATTCCTTTTTTGTCGGTAGGTCAGCCTGCTTATTTAGAGGTGCAGAACAGGGCAGTATCGGGTTACTACGGCACGGTAACGGAAGCGAATGGCATATTTACCTGCGTAGCCGAATTAACTTCCCCTCGTGGCTCTGTATTTACCGTAACGGACATCTATTCAGCACAAGAGTCCGGACAAATAGTGCTGCAACGCGATGTGCAGGTGCGGTCTCAGAAGAAAGGCGACAATTTATTCCTTTCTACCTTTGGTGTACAGACTACCGAAAACGCAGCACTGACAGACAACGAATACTTGGTACCCGGTGTCTTGTACAAGGGGTATTTCGACGCCGCTTGCAATACGCCCACTACGCTTCCGCAGGAGGGTGATGCGTGGTTCTTGTATCGCGACGACCGTACTCCCCTGCCATTCGTTATGTCTCGTGGCAAGAAAAATGGCATTACCATTACACTCGCCCACAAAGACTCGGGCGATCGTACGGTAGTAGCCGATGCACAGGGCAGTGCATCCAACGCAGGCTATCAGTTTGGTTCGTGCGGCTTATGGCGCGATACGGACAATGCACTCACCTATCAAGAGGTGGTATTCCCCGGTACAACCAATGCTACCAAGTTGGGCAAGGGCTATCGGTATCATCCGGTGGACACAAGTGTGAAACACAGTTATCAAGTCTTTCTTCATATCGCGCATACCGATACCTATGCGGAGGCCGTTAAGCAATCATGGGATGAGGTGTTCGATATGTATAACCCAACGATATATCCTGTGGACCTGCAGGTTTGCTACGAAGGACTCATCGGCAGCCTGTTGACCTATTATGTCCCTTGCACGGCAGACGGTGGCTCGTATGACAAGCCGGGGTGGCCGTTCGAGGTGAGCCTGAACGACTTCAAACCACGCGGCATAGACTATCAAATGGGTTTTGTCGGAATGCAAGTATCTTCCGGCTATTACCTGTATCGTTATGGCATAGAGAACAAGCAGAGCGACATACGCCACAAGGGCGAAGCGGTCTTGAATTTCTGGGCAGACGATTGTCTGTCCCCCATTGGAATGCCAAGTACTTGGTACGACCCGAGTAATACGGGCAAGGGCAGTTGGCGTAACTATGAGAGTATTCTGCGTATTATGACAGGCGGCATGGAGGGGCTGCTCACGGCATGGTGCTATGGTACGAAAAACGGTGAAACGCATGATAATTGGCTGTCCTCGTGCAAGAAATTCGGCGATTGGTTGTTGAGCGCACAGAATGATAACGGCAGTCTGGCTTTTAGTTGGAATCGTAATAAGATAGTCAACAACCAACACCCTGTAAATACAGCAAATGGACTGACCACTACTTCTGCCTTGCGTTACTTGGTGGAATTGTACATCGCCACAGGTGAAGAGAAATACAAGGAGGCAGCACTGAAAGCAGGCGATTATTGTTTCCTGTTTGTACACAAGAAATACCACTACTGTGCCTGCGTGGTGGACAACCCGCAAGTCATCGACAGCGAGTCGGGCTATATGGCTATGGTAGGTTTCTTGTCGCTCTACGACTTGACACGCGACAGCAAATGGTTGGACGCTGCCGAGCAGGCCGCCACCTATACGGAGACTTGGGTATATAGCCACGAAGTACCGGTGGAGGACGATAGAGCAGAGGATAATGCGATCTTCCCGCGCGACCGCAGTATCGTGGGGCAGCACTTGATAGCCATAGGGCATTCGGCAGCCGATTTGGGCTTTGCATGGACATCCTTTGCCTACTATAGGTTGTATCTGCTTACTCAAAACGAGCATTACTTGACAATGGCGCGTATGTCGGCGCACAACAGCAAGCAATCCATGAACTGGGATCAGTCCTTGTATCCGGGGCAGCCGAAGGGATTGCAATTGGAGGCATTCCAAGTCATGATACCTCGGCGTGTGGGCGGTGTGGCTACCACGCTCAACTGGAACTATGCAGGTCATCTCGATCCCATGTTCCGCTTCAAAGACGCTTTCGGTACGCCTGATTTGGAGGAAGTGGAGAAAATGAGTTGGGAGGAACGCAAGGAGAAAGCGGCACGCTATGCGCTCTATCAGTCGTCCGACTATGGTCAAACGATAACCTCCGACAAAAGCATCGCGACCGAAGAGGGAAAGATGTTTCCCAATCCTGTAACATCGGGAGGAAACCTGCATATTGCCATGCCGGATATCGATTATACGCTGAGTCTTTACACCGTTGCGGGGCAAAAGGTGTTTCAATCCGAGAAAAGAGGCTCTGCAAACATAAAGATGAATTATCCGGAGGGGATATACACAATGGTAATAGGTAGTAACGGACAAAAGACTACCCAACAAATAATCGTACAATAAGTCAATACCCATGAGAAGACAATTAGTAACAGCACTACTCCTGCTGTGGAGCGTGTGTCTTTGCGTCTTGCAGGCGCAGGAGATACGAGGTGTCGTAGTTGATACCGAAGGAGAGCCACTGATAGGCGTGAGTGTATTAGAGAAAGGAACGACAAACGGTACCATTACCGATTTCGACGGTGCCTATTCTTTGAAACTGCAAAATACCAATGGGAAGAACACGAAGGTGATATTCTCGTATGTCGGTTATACGACCAAGGAACTGTCGGCAGACAGCCCTGAGTTGATGAAAGTACAGATGGCTCCCGACAACCAAGTGTTGGACGAGGTGGTAGTAGTAGGTTATGGCTCCAAGCGCAAGGGGGGTATCGCATCCGCTGTTACCACCGTGCAGTCTGATGACATTACCCGTTCTACGAGTACTACCACCTCCGGAGCGTTGGTCGGCAAAGTGGCAGGTATCACATCCCGTCAGAGTAGCGGTGTGCCGGGTGCCGCAGCTAGCATACAAGTGCGTAATCTTGGTACGCCGCTCTATGTCATAGACGGTATCATCAAGGACGAGAGCGCATTCAATAACTTGGATATCAGCGATATCGACAATATCTCTGTGCTGAAAGACGGTGCGGCGGCTATCTATGGCGTAAAGGCAGCCAATGGCGTGGTCTTGATTACGACCAAGAAAGGCAAAGCCAATCAGAAGATGGAGGTCAGTCTCAATGGCTATTATGGTTGGCAGCAGTGGACGGAGTATCCCGAACTGTTGAGTGCTTATGATTGGGTGTACGCCAACTATATGCGTGATGTCAATAGCGGTTCGTTAGCCATTACTGCAGACCAGGCACGCGTCGAGTTGGAGAAATGGAAGAGCGGCTATTATAACCCCGAAACAGGAGAAGATTATCGAGGCTATAATTGGTACAAGAGCTATGTACGCAGTGCAGCACCGCAGTATTATGCCAATGCCAATATATCGGGCGGTACGGATAAAATTACCTACTACACCTCGTTGAGCCATGTCGGGCAGGAAGCGGTGTTCCAAGATTATAGTTTCAACCGTACGAACTTGCAGAGCAATATCGATGTTCAGATTACGAAGAACCTAAAGTTTGGTACGCAAATATCCGGCAAGATTGACAACACCATCAACCCGGGTTTGCCGGGTTCGGACGATTACGCGGCGCGTAAACTATCCGTGATAGGTATGCAGCCTATTTATCGTCCGTATGCGAACGATAATAGCAACTATGTAAACTATATCGCCGGTTACGATGGCGCACACAATCCCGCATCATATACCATTGATAATGCAGGAGAGTACCACAAGCGCAATTCGACTTTTCAGTCCAATTTCTCGTTAGATTGGCAAACACCGTTAGATGGATTGAGCGCACGGGCAGTGTTCTCCTATTACTATAACGGGTGCGATGTCAACAACCTTGAAAAGGCATGGTCCGAATATACATACGATGCGGTCAACAATACCTATAATGTTGCCTATTCGAAGACCGATACTTGGTTGGAACGGGAGCGCGCCAAGACAAACGATATTACGGGGCAGGCATTGGTTAGTTATGACAATACTTTCTCCGGGCACCATGTGTCTGCCACAGTGGGATTTGAGTTCTATCGACGCAAATACAACACCATCGTCAATGTGCAGACTCCTGTGGATAATCCGTATATCGACTTGATGAATACGAGCGACAACAACACCGTAGAAGAGACTACCTATACCCAAACTACTGCCAGTGCCATATTCCGTGCCGGGTATGACTACAAGCAGCGTTATATCATCGACTTTGCGGGGCGTTACGATGGCAGTTGGAAATTTGCCAAAGGGAAACGCTGGGGTTTCTTTCCTTCCGTGAGTGCGGCTTGGCGTATGTCAGAGGAGAATTGGTGGCAAGAGAGCAATGTCAATAATTGGTGGTCGAATTTCAAGATTCGTGCTTCTTACGGGCAGTTGGGCGATGACAATGTAGGTTCGTTGTATCCCGATTTTGCTTATTTGGACGGGTACTCCTACAATGCCACGGGTTACTATATTAGTACCGACCCGCTCTTGGGTGGTAATAATACGGCAGTGATTGGCACTATCTACAATGGTACGCCTAATACGCAGATTACATGGATGACTACCAGTCTCGTCGATGTGGGTATCGACTTGGGTTTCTTCCAAAATCGTCTGACGGCAGAGTTCGACTTCTTTATGCGGCATCGTAATGGTATTGCCGCCGAGCCGGATGACTTGGTATTCCCGCAAGAGTCTGGATTAAGTCCATTGGCAGAGAACCTGAACTCGGATATGCATATCGGTGGGGATGGTTTTATCAAATGGCAGGATAAAGTAGGCGATTTTAAGTATTTTGTCGGTGGAAATATCACTATTGCGCGTCAGAAGAATGGTGTTCGTGCAGGAGAGAAGTTCTACAATGCATGGGACAAATATCGGAACAGTACATCCAATCGTTGGTCTAATGTTGAGAACAATCAGGTTTGGCAGTGGGAAACCATCGGTGTATTCCAAACCCAGGAAGAGATAGACAACTATCCCGTCATTATTGACGGAAAGAATAACACGACACTCCAACCCGGCGATTTGATATTCAAAGATGTGAACGGCGATGGCGTGATAGATGAGTACGATAAGCGCCCGTTGGGTTATTCGTCTATTGTGATGTTTACTGCCGACGAGGGCAATATCAAACAGCCTATCTTGAGTTTTGGATTCAATTTCGGCTTGGAGTGGAAAGGGATTGATTTCGCTGTAGATTTTTCCGGCGCATCGATGAATACCTATGTACCCGATTGGTATATGAAATGGGCATGCAGTCGCGAAATGGCAGGTTATGCCTCTACTTCGTTGGATTGCTGGCACCACGAGGATATTCTCGACCCCACTTCACCTTGGGTGGCAGGCAAATTCCCCGCAGTCAGTTCGTCGCACCCGTCCGCACGCGGCGAAAACGACTTCTATACACGCGATGTGAACTATATCCGTTTGCGCAACTTGGTACTGGGCTATACTTTCCCTCGGAAGTGGACGCAGAAAGCAATGATACAGAAAGCACGCCTTTATTTCCAAGGCACAAACCTGTTCTGTATCGACTCGTTGGAGGATTATGGCGTCGACCCGGAGGTGGCATTTTGCAACGGAACAGACTACCCGCAAAGCCGTGTGTTTACAATTGGATTTAATCTTACTTTCTAATCCCACATTAACGATGAAGACAAGATATATTATATTATCCATATTGGCTTTTGGATTGAGCGCATGCGACAAATGGTTATCGCCTACCGACTCTACCTCGTTGAGCGAAGAGCAAACCTATTCTTCCGTAACCACCATCAATAGCGTGGCTGCCAACCTGTATAGCCGTTTGCGTTACGAACAATCGTTTACCCAAGACAACGAAACCTACGATATGTGTTCGTGGGATGAGGCAATCAACAATTCCGCCTATTGGGCAAATATCGGTAATAAGAATGCAGATTATCGGCAGTACTACAATTATACTTTGGTTCGCGACATCAATAAGCATATCTCGTGCTTGCAGACGGTTGTCGGCACCAATGTGTCGGCAGACCATCAACGCTATTTCTTGGCAGAGGCTCGCTATATGCGCGCATATACCTATTTTGTGTTGGTAACCCGTATGGGCGGTGTACCATTGATAACAGAGGTACAAGACTATACCACCAATACCCTCTCTTTGGCAAAACCGCGCAATAAGGAATACGAGATTTATGATTTTATTATCAGTGAGTTGGACGCCATTGCCGGAGACCTTGATTTGGCAGCCAAAGGGACTGTCTCGCGAGCAACCAAGGGTAGCGCATTGGCACTCAAATGTCGTGCTGCTCTCTACGCAGGGACATTGGCATACAACTATGACAAGAGTGTTAGCAAAGGGCTTGTTTTACCGGGACTTGAAACGGGTATCCCGCGCGAGAAAGCCGATACTTATCTGCAGCAATGCATCGATGCGTATCGTGCTCTCGAAGCGATGGGTACATATTCGCTCAACGAAGATTATGGCAAAGTATTCCAAGCAGGCAGTAATCCGGAGGTTATCTTCGCTATTGCATACGATGGGACGAATTTCCCGAACGATTTTACTTTTTGGACTGTGCCGCGATCGCTTCGCCCGGATACAAAGAGCGGAAGTTGTGTGAATCCCATTACCAATCTGTTGGATTGCTACGAACTGACCGCTACGCACACGCAGGAGGCATTCAATCCCTACACGGGCAGCAATAAGGAAGAGACTCTCACGGGCGTAACTACCTCGTCCAATTCCTATCGGCTATTCGATAATCCGGAGGATTTCTTTGCGGGGCGCGACCCTCGCCTTGCAGCGACGGTGATATATCCGGGGTCTTCTTTTCGTGGCGCTAAGTTGGATATGCGTGCCGGATTGGCGATACCTAATGGCAGTGGCTGGACATTCAAGATGGCTCCTACCATGGAGGATGTGGACAATGCCACTACGCTCAATTTCTACGAAAGAGAAGCAATCACAGGCGTAGAGGGACCTAATTACACGAGCAATTATGTCACGCATTCCGGTCTGCTTCTACGCAAGTATGTGGACGAGACAAGCGGCTCGGAAAGCAAGGGAAAAAGCACGGTTCCGTATATTGTTTTCCGTTATGGCGAAGTGCTGCTGAATGCAGCCGAAGCCGCCTACTATCTTAACGAGGATGGCATAGCCGAATATGACGGTCTGCAGATGAAAGCCCTGTCTTTGCAACTCGTTAATCAAATTCGTCAGCGCGCGGGCGGAGCGGAGTTCTGTATTTCCGAGTCCGAACTCGATCTGGATAGAATTAAGAATGAGCGCCGTGTGGAATTGGCTTTTGAAGACCATCGTTACAATGATCTCAAGCGTTGGCGCACAGCCGATGAAGTATGGGAATACAATACGACCAATGCATCATCTATGACTTACGGCTTGTGGCCCTATCGGGTATATGCCCCCGGCGACGAACGCAATGGCAAGTGGTTGTATCGGCGTGTTAAGATAGAGCATCGCGGTTCTTTGACTATTGCCAACGATCCGATTAAGTTCGACAATACGATGTATTATGCCACCTATCCGAAAGACGACGGCAACCCCTATATTGTAACCAACCCCAACCATTAAGGGGACTTCTATAAATTACTTTGTAGTCCTACATAGGTTAAACTTATTATTAAACGGGGAATTTATAGAAGTCCCCTTAATGTCCATCTGTTATGAAAAAGAATCTTTTGTTTTTAATACTGTGTAGTATTGCAGTTCTGTTTGCTGCGTGCGAATATGATAATTACAAAGGGCCGGAATGTCGTTTTACGGGAAATGTAACCTACCAAGGTAAACCTTTTGTCTTCGATGGTAATGCGAGTGTACTGAAAGCCGTGCAGAAAGGTTTTGGCAAGAACGATACGGGTACGCCTGTTCGTATCAACGAGGATGGCACTTTCAGTCAACTGCTATTCGCCGGCGATTATTATCTGACTTTGGCGAATCAGCAATATCCGTTCCTGTTTGCCGATTTCAAATCGTTGGGGCAGGGATTGGGCTACGATACCATTCCTATCACGCTTACAGGCAATAGTCAACGCGACTTTGAGGTGATTCCGTACTACATTATGGATAGTATCGTATATGACCCGCTCGATTCTACATCGACGGAGTTAAAGGTAACCATACATATCAAGCGCAATCCGGATAGTCGGCTCCCTGAGACACTGCCCATGGTTACAAAAGCCTTTGTGTATGTGGGAATTAACCTGCATGTGAATAGTGCAACCACATTGTCCAAAGGCTCGCGCCCGTTGAAGATTACAGATGAGGGTGAGGTAACGGTGCGTGTCGATCTGACTAAATACCGTAGTTCTACTTATTATATCAACAACTATCGCGACTATCTGTATTTCCGTGTAGGGCTTGAGTTGGATGCTTCCTATGTAAGCAGTGGCTACTACCTGCTCTCTGATTTGTACCGAGTTGATAATGTTCCTTATATTGCTAACTGATGAAACGACTATTCTATTCTCTACTGACAATCTTGCTGTGTGTTAGTTGCGCCAAGCAACCACAAGTATATCAGAACCCTATCTTCCCGAAGAGTGGTCCTGACCCTTGGGCATTGTTCTACAAGGGCAACTACTACTATATGCATACTTGCGGGAACTGCCTTAAGTTGTGGGTAACACCCGATATTACGAATGTCAAGAATGCCCCTTGTAAAACGATATGGATACCCACCGACTCCACCAATATGTTTGACCTCTGGGCACCCGAGATACATCGTATAGATGGTAAATGGTATGTATATTATGCTGCCGATGACGGTAATACCGACAACCACCAACTCTATGTACTTGAGAATGCAAACGAAGACCCTTTCGAGGGCGAATTTGTGATGAAAGGGCGTATCTCGACCGACCCGGACAATAATTGGGCAATCGATGGCTCTGTGTTTGAGGCGAACGGTGATCTCTATATGGTGTGGTCGGGGTGGCAGACCCGTCGTGTATCCACCGAGACGCAGTGCATATATATCGCCCGCATGGAGAATCCGTGGACGCTTGCTTCCGAGCGTGTGGTGATCTCAAAACCCGAACTCGAATGGGAACGCCATTGGCAAAATAAGAACGGTTGGACACCGTCTTACACCATCTATGTAAACGAAGGACCTCAACCGCTACTCAGTCCCGATGGGAAACTTGTGCATATTGCCTATTCCGCCAGTGGCTGTTGGACGCCTTACTATGCGCTTGGATTACTGACGGCACCTATCGATGCCGACCTGCTTAATCCTGCTTCTTGGGCAAAGAGTGCACAACCGGTATTCCATCAAAAACCGGAAGCAGGGGTCTATGGCACAGGGCATAATAGTTTCTTCCCCTCGCCGGATGGCAAGGAATACTATATCCTTTATCATGCTCGTTCTACAGAGTCTGACCCTGCAGGCATGGGCGATACGCGCACACCGCGTATGCAACGCTTTACATGGGACGCCAGTGGTTATCCCGTCTTTGGCGAACCGTATCCTACCGATACCGTATTGCCCAAACCAAGCGGCACCCCCGTATGTAAAAAGAAATATCATGCTGTGGCGGATCATATTATGACCTCTTGGGGCGAACAGATCAACCCCGATAAAGTGTTGCCCGAATACCCGCGCCCTCAAATGGTGCGTACCCATTGGCGCAACCTTAATGGTCTGTGGCGTTACGCTATTCGCGAGAATAACGCTCCTTGCCCCAAAGTGTGGGATGGTGATATACTCGTACCTTTCTGCATCGAGTCTGCGTTGTCGGGCGTAGGTAAGACACTCCCGAAGAACCACACGCTGTGGTACTCGCGTACATTCAGTGTTCCTTCGAGTTGGAAGAAACAGCATACCCTTCTTCATTTTGGGGCAGTCGATTGGCAGGCAAAGGTCTATGTGAACGGACAGTTGGCAGGTACGCACACCGGCGGCTATACGCCTTTCTCTTTAGACATCACACCCTATCTATCTTCCGAGGGGGAACAACTCTTGCAAGTAGCAGTGATTGACCCTACGGACAATGGCTATCAGCCACGCGGAAAACAAGTGTCCGATCCCAATGGCATTTGGTACACCGCGGTATCCGGTATATGGCAGACCGTGTGGTTAGAACCCGTAGCAGATAATCATATCACGGCTATCAAGACCATCCCTAACCTGACCAATAATACGATTCAAACTACCGTGACGCTTGCTGACAATCAGAGCAATGACATCATCCATATCTCGCTGATTGATAATGGTACAGTGGTAGCACAGGCGCAAGCCACCAATGGTGAGATGATAGACCTTGTTGTGGCTAATCCGCATCTTTGGTCGGTGGATGACCCCTACCTGTACGACCTGCAACTCACGCTTAGTCGTGACGGCAAGATGATTGACCAAGTGTCGTCCTACACCGCTATGCGTTCTGTGGGCATGGCGAAAGATGCTACAGGTTTATGGCGTATGCAACTCAACGGGGAGAACATCTTCCACTTCGGGTTACTTGATCAGGGTTGGTGGCCGGACGGGCTATACACTGCACCATCGGATGAGGCACTGCTCTATGATATTCAGATGACTAAGCAGTTGGGGTACAATATGATACGCAAGCATATTAAGGTAGAGTCCGAACGCTGGTACTATTACTGTGACAAGTTGGGAATGTTGGTTTGGCAAGATATGCCGAGCGGTGATGTCGGGGGTAATAAATGGGCGCAACATACCTATGAGGGCGGAACAGACCAACCTCGTTCGCAGACCTCTAAAGACAACTACTATCGTGAGTGGAAAGACATTATGGATTTTTGTATGTCGCACCCGTCTGTTGTGATGTGGGTACCATTCAACGAAGCATGGGGGCAGTTCGCAACCGCAGAGGTGGCAGAATGGACGAAACAGTACGACCCGTCGCGTTTGGTCAATCCTGCCAGCGGAGGTAATTTCTGCAAATGCGGTGATGTCCTTGATTTACACAATTACCCGCAGCCGGCTATGTATCTTTTTGATCCTGACCGTGTCAATGTACTTGGCGAATATGGTGGGGTAGGGCTACCGTTGGACGGGCATTTGTGGGGCGAGAAGCGTAATTGGGGATATATCAAACTCCCCGACTCCGAAGCCGTGACGCAGCAGTATATTCAGTACGCAAAGCAACTCGCTGACTTCATCCCGCAAGGTTTTTCTGCTGCTGTCTATACGCAGACTACGGATGTAGAGGGAGAAGTGAACGGCTTGCTTACCTACGACCGTAAGGTAGTGAAGATGAATAGCGATTCTATTCGCGCGATCAATCAATATGTTATTTCGCAATTGCAATAAAACCATGAGCATAACGCAAAAACTACTCTATGCGGCAGCATGGATTGTCTGTGTTGCCTGCACACCGACCACTACCCGTTCGGGACTCAATCCCGAATGTTTTGCAGATACGGTTAACGGCAAACAGACCGCACTCTATACCCTTACCAACAGCCAAGGTATGGAGGTGTGTATTACAAACTTTGGCGGGCGCATCGTATCCATTCTTGTGCCGGATTGCAAAGGGAATATGCGTGATGTGGTGCTCGGTTTTGATAACCTGCACGATTATCGCACGATACCTACGGACTTCGGCGCATGTATCGGACGCTATGCCAACCGCATCAACCACGGGCAGATAACGCTTGACGGCGTTCGCTACCAACTGCAGACCAACAACTACGGGCATACTTTGCATGGCGGTCCCACAGGGTGGCAATATCAAGTATATACGGCAGAACAGACCGATGCGCATACGCTGCGGCTCACGCTATGTTCCCCCGATGGAGACAACGGTTTCCCTGGCAATGTCATAGCCGGTTGCACCTATACGCTTGGCGATGACAATACCTTGCGCATGGATTATTTTGCCACAACCGATGCCACCACGGTTATCAATATGACCAACCATTCCTATTTCAACCTGCACGGAGATGGCAATAAGGACATTCTCGACCATATTTTATGGATCAATGCCACTCGGATGACGCCTGTGGACACGACCTTTATGACTACGGGGGAGATAGTGGATATTCCTGTGGGCAGTCCGTTTGATATGTACTCTTCGCCCAAACCCATCGGGCAGGACATTAATCAAACAGACTATCAACTCTATTGCGGGCATGGTTACGACCACAATTGGGTCTTGCAGCCCCATAACGGAGAGGGGCTGAACCATGCTGCATCATTGTGTTGTCTATCGAATGGCATCCGCTTGGATGTGTATACTACGGAGCCGGGGATACAGGTTTATACAGGTAATTTCCTGGATGGCACGGTGCGAGGAAAGCGCGGTGAGAAATATGGCTATCGGCACGCTGTCTGCTTAGAGACACAGAAATATCCGGATACGCCCAATAAGCCGCAGTGGCCATCCGCTATACTGCACCCCAACGAGCAGTACAGAAGTACCACGACTTTCGCCTTCTCGACTCTTCCTTGACATCATTAGTTACATTTGACCTATAGGCATTATTACGGTCTTTCTCCGCACTATCTTTTTTGTACTATGACAAGTCTATGGGGACTATCTTTTGCAAGGCATTATAGATAAGGTAGCCGCACACCTGATACCCCATTTGCGTAAGCAACGAAATATAGTCGCGTACCTGCTCCTGATATTGCCTACGGTGTTCACCGCCGAACTTGTAATCAATGACAATGGCGCGAGTGCCATCGGTCATTACGCGGTCGGGACGATAGATGACCCCCTGCGGTGTGAGGATGTCCCGCTCGGTTACGATTTGATACTTGCCCTCAAACCAATCGGTATGCCCCTCGCGGGCAAGGAGGTCTTGGAGTTGGCGCAGTTGCTCCTGCATGGCGAATGTCTGTGCTTTCGTGGCAGTACCAGCGTCTTGCATCTTTTGCAGGGTAGGCGCAGCATCCTCCCATACGCGTATCATCGACAGCCACTCGTGCATCAATATGCCCAAATGGACGGCGGACAGAGGCGTGTCGGCAGCAAAATCGTCTTCTGCACGGCTTCGCAGTATCAGTCTTTCGCCCAAAGGTGAAGACACATATTGTGCCGTACGCACGCCCTCACGGCTTTCTATTGTCTTGGCTTTCGCCCGAAGGTCGCCCTCTGCACAACGGCGATAGATACCCTCATCGTCCAACTCCTGCTCATAGAGATAGGAAAGCAGTTGCCCCACCGTATTAAGGCTCTTTTTGTGCGATTTGTTCTCCGAATACTTGGCACCAAAGGCATAGAGCCGATACTTGGGACGCGTGAACGCCACATAGGTCAGATTGAGATTGTCAATATATTGCGACACGACCTCGTCAATATATTCCTGCTTGAAATGCGTGCGCAACAACCGACTATTGCACGGAACGGCCACCAACGGCAACTGATTAAACGGTGCAGCCGTTGGTGTACACCAAAGCACTTCGCCCGTATGAATTTTCATTACCTCCCATGTGAGCAAAGGCAATATCACGACATCAAACTCCAAGCCCTTGGAACTGTGAATGGTCATCACGCGAATGGCATCCGATGCTTCGGGTGATGGCACAGACACCTTCAACGACTTGCGCTCCCAATAGGCGAGAAATGCCTGCACATCCGCCACTCGGTTCTGTGTAAATTGGTAGATATAGTCTTGAAAAGTGGTGAGGTAAGGCAACGCACCTTCCTCCTCGGTGAGACGCAAGGCGTTTATCAAAGCCTGCACTTGCTCGTAGAGCGGCATGCGACGGGCTTCTTCAATCATAGCACGCTCCGTGTCCGAAAAGTTGGGACGCAATTGGTGTATTTGGGCTTGCAGCACCTCATCATCAGGTAGATAAGGCTCTTTCAAGAGTGCGGTCAAGAGTTGCACGCTGCTATGCGACTGTACCAACAAACCGTCCGCCGACTGCACGCGATAACCATTGTCAATGAGGTAATGCGCCACCATGGAGGCATCCGTGCGTGTGCGTACCAACAGGGCGATGTCGCCCAATGCAAAACCCTCGCCTTGCAACTGCTCTATCAGCGGCGGTAATGCCGACAGACACTGCTCTTGGCACTGCCCGTCCCCCTCGAAGAACTGCAACTGAAACACCCCTGGCAAGTGCTTTTGTGCCTCTTGATGGACATTCTCCGGTGCATAGATTCGCTCAATGGCAGTAGCAATCTGCGGGTCTGCGTATTCGGGTGTCTGCTTCAAGGTCTCAACGACCCATTGACTATAGCGTACAATGAGCCGCTCGTTCTCTGCCACTACCACGGGTGCTGTGCGCCAATTGTCTTTCATTGCAGGCAGGCAGGTGTTGCGGAACTCCCGTTCCACCCTTTCCAAAAGCCGCCAATCTGAGTTACGCCAACGGTAGATGCTCTGCTTGACATCGCCCACCAACAGGTTCTGCCGTTGTGATGCCTCCGACTCCTCTATCAGAGGAAGGAAATTTGTCCACTGCAGGTTGCTGGTGTCCTGAAACTCGTCTATCATGAAATGGCGGAAATACTGCCCCATACGCTCGTAGATGAACGGCGCGTCCTGCCCGTCGATAATCCGATGAATCAACATATTGATGTCGGAAATAGGCACGCGACCTATCTTGCGATTGGTCTGCGCAATCTGTCCCGCTACATCTTGCAGCAACCCCATAGCGTATAACTTCTGCAGAATGGCTTCCGCCGTGGTGTAGTCTTGCACCGCTGGGCTGCTGAACATATCCACAAAGCGTTGGCACAACGGGTGCAGTCGCTGCTCGTAGAGGGCTTGCAGTGCGGATTGTTGCTGTTTGGTGGTCTTGGTTTTGGTAAAAAGGGTTGCCTCGCCGCGCACCAGTTGGGGCAGCGTGGCACCGATACCCTCGCGCATTAGTTGTGATACGGGCTTGCGCAAGGGGCTGAGGACTTTGGTATTCAGACCCTCCACCCCCTGCACGATGTCCAATATCTGTTGTTGCAAGGAACTGACCTCCTGCTCCACACAGTCGCAAATCTGCTTGAGTTGCTCCTGATAGGTACGCAATGCCGTCTTGTCCGCAAAGAAGGCTTGTACCGCACTCATCTTGCGCATGGGCTGCTCGCGCAGTAACTCGTGTGCAAACTTGCTGACGGCATCTTTGGCGTTCCACCCCTTGTCATCCTCGATATTCTCCTGCGACATGGCAACCAACCACGCTGTGGTCGCGTCTTCCCGATTGGCAAGACTCCGCACGCGGCGGTACATATCATCCACTGCCTGCTCCACAATCTCTTCGCCGTCCATAGACAGGTCATAGGTGGTAGGCAAGCCCAACTCCAAAGCAAAGGTACGCACCACCTGCTGAAAAAAACCGTCAATGGTGGAAACCGAGAAATGCGTGTAGTCCTGCAAGATACCGACAAGCAGGGCTTGTGCGGACTGCTGAAGGGTACGGATATCGTGCCCGTTATCTCCTTGCAAATCAGCCAAATAGGGGGACTGCTCGGGGGATGTTGCCAATACGAAAAGGGACTGCAAGATACGCTCCTTCATCTCCGCCGTGGCTTTCTTGGTGAAGGTAACCGCTAGGATATGGCTGTGCGGCAAGTGCCTGTCCCGTGCGGGACGATAGTCCTGCAGCAACATCCTGAGATACTCGCGTGTGAGCGTGTAGGTCTTGCCGCTGCCCGCTGAGGCTTTGTAGATGTGGAGCATAGGGGATTAGTTGGTGATGTACAATTCCGTACCGACCACAGAAACGCGCTCCTGCACATTGTATGCGCGGAGCGCATAGCGGGTGAACCCTCGTTGCGGAAAAGCATAGCCTTGCAGCAAGTCGTACTGCTCGCCGCAGATGGGACAGACCGCATAACTGCCGTCCACGGTTACGGGCTTGTCGGGGAGCAGGCAGTTGGGGCAGCAGAGATCGGCAGCATGGTAGGCTTGGTCAGTACCAACCCAAATCAGCAGTCCTGCGTAGCCGATATAGTCGTATTCATAGCGTTTGCTTGTGACGGGCGGAAGAACTTGAAAGCCGTTGGCTTTTACAAAGTTCGGATATTCTTGCAACGACAGCGTGTAATTAACCCGTGCATAAGGCACAGGACCGCCCGAATAGGCAGACTCCCCGCAGGCCGTCAGCAGCATAAGGCTACCCCATAGCAGGGCATACAACAAATGCTTGCTCATTGCACATTGTCTAAGGTTACACGAAAGATGAGGGTGGAGTAGGGCGGAATGTAACTGCTGTTGCCCTCCGTGCCGTGCCCGCTGACACCATAACCCAAGTTATAAGGGATATAGAGTTCGTAGGTGCCAAACTTGCGCATTTGCTTGAGTCCCTCGCGAAAGCCATCCACAACATCCGTCACATTCATACTCCCCGTGCCGCCGTCAAATTGGCAGCCATTGATGAGTGAGCCTGTGTAGGTCACAGTTACGGTCTTGGCATCATCGGGACGCGTTTCGGTCTCCACGCCCGCTCGCACGACCTTGTATTGCAGTCCGGTCGGGGTGGTGATAACGCCCGCTTGCTGTGCATTCTCTTGCAACCAAAGCGTGTTCTGCGTCCGCCAGTCCAACCAGTTGTCTTGTTTGCAGCCGCCGAGTCCTATCAGGAGCGGCAACAGAAATGCAATAGTCTTGTGTTTCATATCTTACTTTTGTGCGAATAATCGGTGATAAGTGCCTGTTTACTGTGCCAACCAAAGGCTTGGATTGACAATGCTTCGGTCTTTGTATATCTGGAAATACAACTCGGTCTTATTGTCTTCGCTGCTATCGGTGAAGATACTCCCGAGTGCCTGCTTGGCGCGAATCTTGTCCCCTTGCTTGACATAAATCTTCTTGAGTGGCGAATAGACGCTGCGGTAGTTGCCGTGTTGAACAATGACGGCGTAATTGCCATTCATTTGGGCGCACCAAGTAACCTCACCCTCATAGATAGAACGGGCATCTGCACCGGCTACCGTCTGCAGGTATATCCCCTTGTTCTCTACGACCACATGTTCGTGTACAGGGTGCTGGTGCTTACCGAAATAGCCGCTGATATAGCCTTTCTCGATAGGCCATGGGAGGCGTCCTTGGTTCGCTTCAAAGCCGCCGGCTATCAGTTTCTGCTCTTTGGTGAGCGTAGTCGTGGTCTTGACCTGCTTGTTAATCATCTCCTCAATTTTGCGATTGAGAGCGTCTGCCTGCTTCTGTTGCTGCTTTTGTTTGGCGAGGAGGTCTTTCTCTTTGGCTTTGAGGTTGCGCAACATGGTCTGTTGCTTGCGCTCGTCTGCCGACAGTTTGGTATGCTCCCGTTCTTGCGTGCGGAGCGCGGCAGCACGGTCGCCTCGCCGTTGTTCCAAGAGTTGGTTTTGGATATCGATATCGGTCTGCAGGCTCTCTATCTTGCGGACTTGCTCTTTGCGGTAGGCGGTGAATTGTTGCAAGTACTGAATGCGGCGCAACATCTGCCGAAAGTCGTCAGCCGACAACAAGAACAATAGTGGCGACTGCTGCATATCGGCATAGTGCGTCTCACGAATCAGGCGTGCATAATCTTCGCGGCAGGCATCCAACTCCTCCTGCAAAGTCCGCTTTTGTGCCTGCAAGCCCACCATTTCCTGGTTGAGTGCTCCTATTTCGGCATTGATAGTGCGTATCAGTTTCTTACGGGTGCGGATGTCGTTATTGAGCAGCGTGAGTTTATTGACCGTTGCCGTTTCACTCTTCTTGGTTTGACGGAGCATTTTATCGGTCTGCTCCAACTGCTGTTGCAGTTGGCGTTGTTGCTTCTGCAACTCCTTGACACTCTCTGCACACAGAGGAGACATGCCGATAAACAACAGCATAATTATGTAAAGAACGGAGCGTTTCATACGGGCAATATGGTGCGTAGGGACACGCGTTGGTATTTGGTAGTGTCGAGGCGTTTCGGGGGTGCGAGCGTGTTGTATTCGCGCGTGGTAAAGGCGCACTCTATCCGGAGTGTATGTTCGCCCGAGAGGAACTGTTTGCTAACCGGCGTAGAGGGAGTGGCAAGGTCGCTGCTCACAAAGTCTTGTATCATTCGGTAAGAGGGGGTGGGGTGGATATGCCCGATGGCATCGTGATAAGCGAGAACGGCATAGCGACGGTTCATCTTGTCAAAGACCCAGACACTATCGCTCGTTGCCTCTATACGCCCGACCTCGATACCCAACATCGGCTGCAAAGAGATGATAACCAAATCGTTGCGCCATAGTTGTATGGTGCAACTCATGGTGTAGCGGTGCTCGTCAAGGCAAATGGTAGTGCGGGCTTTCTGTGCGAGTGTGTGGTAGTGGCGGGGAACGCTTTGCTCCACACGGCAGGAGGCACAGCCCCATAGGCATCCGAGTAGGATAATACTATATAGACAGGTCTTGGTCGGTTTCATCGTGTAGGTCGTTTTTTGGAGGTTTTTGCCTTGCGTTGAATGGCTTTGTAGTGGCTTTGTATCTCCGGAAGTGCAGAGACATCGGCTTTCTCTATCGCGCGTTGGATATAAAAGAGTGCCGTGTCGTACTCGCCCTGTCGGTAGAGTATCCATGCGTAGGTGTCCAAATAGGTTGCGTTGCCACTTTCGCGGAGAATGGTCGTGCGCGACAACTCTTCGGCGTACTGCAAGTCCTCACCCGATAGGCACAAATGCCATGCCAAATTATTCATCCACATCAGGTTGCGGGGATCCAAGCGCAACAAAGCACGATAAGCGGCTATCATCTTGGCAGACGGCTGACGGGTCTGCTCATAGAGTTGCATACGAAAAACCTGGAATTGGTAATTGTCAGGCTCCACCTCCAAGTATCGCTCTACCTCGTGAATGGCTTGCTGGGTGCGGTGCAGCAGCATATTGAGACGGTAACGCTGTATGGCACTTTGAGCATTGTATCCGTTGAGTGTATCTATCTCGTCCTGTAGCACAAGGGCTTTGCGGTATTCTCCTGCTAAAATATACGCCTTTTGCAGTTGTTCGCGCACATCTGCATTTGCAGGATTACGCTGTGCGACCCCCTCAAGAATGGAGATGGCTTGCCGGTACGACTCTTGTTGTTCCTGCTGCAAGAGGGATAGTGTATAGTGGTACCAATTCTCGTCGGGGGCTAAGTCAAACGCCCGTTTCCAATAGGGAAGAGCCTCTTGCTCGCCGTACAATGTTTGGAGAAAGCAACCGAGATAATAGTTGACCATAGCATCATTGGGGTGCAGTTCCTGACAGAATTGCATCACCTCCCAAGCCAAGTCCAATTGCTGGGATTGCAGCAGGCGTTTCGCTTCATAGAAGTAATACAAAAACTGCTGTTGCTGCTCAACGGACAGACTGTCGAAACAAACATCACTCGGAGCCGGTGCCTCCATGCTTTTGTGTGTGGAAGCCGACAAAGGCATCACACCGCTCAAAAGCGTTAGCAGACTGAAAACTATGTATCTTTTGTGTTTCAAAGGCGTGTTGATATTCCAATTACCTCCCCGTCATTATTGCACCCCGCTATGCCCGAATCCTCCTGCCCCCCGCTCGGTGTCAGAGAGAATAGTTACTTCCTCAATAGCAGGCTGTTCGTGGCAGGCAATGACCATTTGGCAGATACGCTCGCCCGGCTCAATAGTCTGCGGTTCGTTGCTGAGGTTGATGAGTATCACGCCTACCTCGCCGCGGTAATCGGCATCAATCGTACCGGGTGTGTTCAGCACCGTCAGTCCGCGTTTTAGAGCCAAGCCGCTACGGGGGCGTATCTGCGCCTCATAACCCACCGGCAACTCCATATACAGCCCCGTTGGAAAGAGTTTGCGCTCAAGGGGTTGCAGGGTTATCGGTGCAGGGATATTACACCGTATATCCATACCCGCCGCCTGCTCGCTCTCGTACCGCGGCAGCGGATTATTGCTCTTGTTGATGAGTTTGATAGTCATATCGGGAATGGTACAATAATTATCAAAAGCGTTTGCCCACCAGGAGGCGCAGACCGTTCTCTACGATATGCAGGTGCAGTTCGCGCGGCATAGTGAGCGGGTCGCCATCAATGTGCATAGCCCCCTCCCGCTCGCGCAATAGCGTTACCTCTTGGGCGCGTATGGTGTTCATATACAGGTCTTTATCTATCGTCCGTGCGAATAGTTCCAACGCCAAAGTTGGTGCGGCAATCATCGGGAACTTGCTGACAATGGCAATATCCATCAAGCCGTCCTGCACGCTTGCCTTCGGCGCGATATAGGCGTCGTAGCCCCATTGTCCCGCATTGGCAAAGGTGATGAGAAACGCCTGTGTGGTGATGTCAATGCCCTCGCCCACAAGGTGGTAGGTCTCGGCCTTGTACTGAAACAAATCCTTGAGAATATCCTGCAAATAAGTCTTAAAGCCGCGGCTGTGTTCGTTGGCAAACTGATAGGCGATTTGGGCATCGAAGCCAATCCCGCAGGTGGAGAAGAAGGAACGCCCGTTAACCATTCCGTAGTCGGCAGCAATAACCTCCGCGTGATTGAGCATAGCAATGGCTTTCTTCAATTGGGTGGATATACCCAAATGGCGTGCGAACCCGTTGCCGCTGCCGTTGGGGAGTATACCGAGTGCGGTAGGTGTGTCGCGCACGCCCTCTGCCACTTCGTGCAAAGTCCCGTCGCCGCCCACTGCCACCGCCGCAAAATATCCTTCTTCGGCAAACTGCTTTGCCAACTGCGTGGCATGACCGGCATATTCGGTGAAGACAACTGTCGGCGCGTACTGCTCTTTGTCCAATATCTCCTCAATGAGCAACGGAATCCGCTCCTTGCTCCGTGTCCCCGAAATGGGATTGATGATAAAAGCGATATTCTTGGTTGTCATGGCTAAATTCAGCATTTTGACGCGCAACCTCCGCAGTCCGATTGGCAGTCTTGGCAATCCGACTGACAGCCGCCGTGGCAGCATCCCTTGCGGTGTAGGGCTTTGAGTTCGCCTTCCGTCACATCGCGCACAGCCAACACCTTGCCCACAAAATGCAGGTTTTCGCCGGCCAATGGGTGGTTGAGGTCAATAACGACCGTATGTTGGTTCACCTCGACAACCTGCGCATTAACCACCTGACCATCCACTGTGTTCATCGGCACGATATTGCCCGCGACAACCCTCTCGGCATCAAATTCGCCGTCCCCGTTGTAGAACAGGCGCTTGTTCAGAGTCAGCACGCCCTCGGAGTCATATTCGCCATACGCCTCCTCGCAAGGAATGCGGAAATCAAAACTATCGCCGACCTCTAACCCCTCCATATTCTGCTCAAAAGCAGGGAGCATCATATTCTCGCCGTGGCAATACACGAGGGGACGCCGCTCGCTTGCCGTTTCCATGAGTTCTTCTTGTCCGTCCTCTCCGTCAACAAAAAGTTGGTATTGGAGAGTAACCACTTTGTGATTCTCTATCATAAAAAGTATGTTTTATGGCGGCAAAGGTACAGCTATTTTGTCAGATAAACAAGTGTTCCCGCATTTGTTCCCGTTCTTTGGCATATTTTTTGTGTTTACTACGGAAACGCGTTACGGCGATTGCGCGGGCAATGTCAGGGTACGCGTGGAAATAACAGACCTTAAAATCTTACAATTATGGCAAATTATGCAGGAAAAGTGTTGGCGGCATTGTTGGGTGGTGCTGCCGTTGGAGCAGCAGTAGCATTGCTATTGGCTCCGAAGAGTGGCGCAGAGTTGCGCGAGGAGATTACGACCGTTGCCAAGGAGAAGTACTCGCACCTGAACAAGGAGGAGATTACGGCTTTGGTGGACAGGGTGGTAGAGAAACTGAAAGGTTGCTGCTGCCATTGCGCCGCAGACATTGAAGAGGCTGTGGAAGAGGCTGCACAAGAAGCAAAAGCCTAACCTCTCGTTGCTATGAACGAATCGCAATATAGTAAAATTGCGGAAGATGTTCGCTCATACGTGAGCCGCCGATACGACTTGTTCCTTATCCGCTTGTTGGAGAAGGCAAGTCGCATCGCGGGGTTGGTTATCACCCTGTTGGTAGTGCTTTTTCTTGCCTCCATTGTGGTGATTTTCGGCGGCATTGCATTGGCGTATGTGCTGGGGCATTTCGGCTTGCCAATGTGGGCGGCGTACTTGATAGTAGGTGGCGTATATCTGCTTCTCTTGGTGTTGGCACTTATCTTCCGCAAGCAGTGGTTCATCAATCCGATTGTAGGTGTGTTGAGCGGGATTATTTTCAGTCGGGACGCGGCTGCGGACCCACAAAACGCGGTGGCACAACCGGGAAAGGAGGGCGACCATGCTTGATTTCAGCCGTCTGCGCACATTGGACGATGTGCAAGCCGAGAGGATGCGCTTGGAGCAGGATGTGGCAAAACGCCAACAACGCGTTTGGGCGGATGTTCAAGGTATCCGTCAGACCATACGCAGCCGCAAAGCCATGGCGGGTCGCGTATTGCGTGCCATTGGCTATGTGCTTCCTACCCCTTCCCGCAAGACTTTGCTTGGATTGGCAGGTTCTGCCATTTTGGCACGACTCTTCCGCCGCAGGAAGTAATTTCGCGGTACAATAGAGTACAAAGAGTAAGTTCCCGTAGTTCGTGTGGATATAATCCCGAATACGAACTACGGGAATTGCTTTTTTTGTCGCGGGGGATAGTAACTTAATTTCGATTGGAAAAATTACGATTTGCAAATTTGCGATTAGCATATTTAGGTACGATTGGCATATTTAGGTACGATTGGGATGAATTTATCCGTTTACTCAAGGGGGTCTTACCGGGTACGCGTTCCCCCTCGCCTGCGAATTAAAAATTAAACATTAAACATTAAAAATAAGTCCTTACTTCTCCCTGTCTATAACGGGTGATTAACGGGTGATTAACGGGTCGTTAACGGGTGATTAACGGGTGATTATCGGGTAAATAACAGGTTATTAACGGGTTCATGCCCTTATTGGATAGGAACTCCACCGTAATGTTACCCTACCTTCATCGCAAGATTTACAAATGCGGTTGCCTTGGGTTGTCCCCGCGAAATCCATGCGGAATTTGCAGGCGTAGGATATTTTCCGTAACTTTGCACGCTCAATGACGGGCGGCAACTTCAAACGCCCGCCAATGCAAGCAACCTTCTTTCGCAAACCAACAAAACAATTATGGAGAATTATATCGTATCGGCACGCAAATACCGCCCGAGTACCTTTGAGACCGTAGTGGGGCAAGAGGCGCTGACGCAAACGCTGCGCAATGCGATTCGGTCGAATCGTCTGGCGCATGCCTACCTGTTCTGCGGACCGCGCGGTGTGGGGAAAACAACCTGCGCCCGTATCTTCGCCAAAACCATCAACTGCGAACACCTGACGGCGGACTATGACGCCTGCAACGAGTGCGAGTCCTGCCGTTCTTTCAATGAGCAGCGGTCGTTCAATATCCACGAGTTGGACGCGGCATCGAACAACTCGGTAGAAGACATCCGCTCGCTCATCGATCAAACGCGCATACCGCCCCAAACGGGGAAATACAGTGTCTATATCATCGATGAGGTGCACATGCTCTCAACAGGTGCTTTCAACGCCCTGTTAAAGACTCTGGAGGAGCCGCCCTCGTACGCGATATTCATCTTGGCAACCACCGAGAAACAAAAGATATTGCCCACCATCCTCAGCCGCTGTCAGGTGTACGATTTTGCGCGTATCACGGTCATGGACATCATCCGCTACTTGCAGTATGTGGCAAAGCAGGAGGGCATATCGGTCGATGAGGAGACTTTGAATGTCGTGGCGCAGAAAGCCGACGGCGGCATGCGCGATGCCTTGAGCATATTCGACCAGTTGGCGGCATTCTGCCAAAACCGTATCACCTACGAGAAGACCCTCGCCGTACTGAATGTGCTGGACACGGAGTACTATTTCCGTTTAGTGGATTTGGCGTTGGCGGGCAATGCCACGGAGGCATTGTTGCTGCTCAACGAGGTGTTGTTGAAGGGCTTTGATGCGGGCAACTTTGTCGTGGGCTTCGCCAAACACCTGCGCGACTTGTTGGTGGGGAAAGACGCTGCAGCCATATCGTTGATTGAGAGTTCGGCAGCTGTACGCGAACATTACCGCGAGCAGGCGGCACGCTGCCCCATCCGCTGGATTTACAAGGCGATGGAACTGATGAACAACTGCGACATCAACTCCCGCCAAGCACACAACAAGCGTCTGACGGTGGAGTTAGCATTGGTGCAACTCACCCAACTGAACGCCCCTGCGGAGGAAGCACAGCCCGTACGGGAAACAGCGCAGCCCAAAGCCCATGCCCCAAAAGCACCGGCTTCCAAACCCTCCCCCGCACCCGCCACCACACCTGTCTCTGCGCCTAACCCCGCACCAACCCCTGCGCCTGCAAAGACTGCCGACTCAGCCGCACCGGCTTCTCCCAAGATACCCTCTAAACCTTCGATCGGCAAACTGCCGACTGTGGGCAATGTGGGCTTGATAGTCCCCGATACCCCACCAACTCCTCAGACTGCGGAAAAGGAGACGCCCAAGCGCAACAACCCTTTTACGCTTGACCAACTCAGGGACGCGTGGGTTGGTCTGAAGGGGTATTTCCCCCGTGAAGAGCGTCTGCAGGCAATGCTGTTGGGCAATACGCCGGAATTAACCGATACCTCCGTGTGCTGCGTCAAGGTGGTAAACCCTTGGCAAAAGCAGGAGTTGGAGCGCTTTGCGCCCTCGATATTGCGCATGCTGCGGGAGCGGTTGCAGAACGATACTATCACCCTGCAAGTGGACATCGCGCAGTACGAAAAGGACGAGCGTGCCTATACCGCCGCCGAGAAATACAAACTGCTGCTCAAAATCAACCCGCACCTCAAAGACCTGCGGGACAGGCTGAACCTACAATTACAATAGCATGAACATAGCCTCTGTTTTACTCTTTTCGTTTGCCTTGCTCACGGACATCCATGTGAGCAACACCAACCCCCTGCCGTTGGAGGATTTGCAGCGGTCGGTGGCGGATATCAATGCGCAGGACGATGTGGCGTTTGTCCTTGTGTCGGGTGATCTCACGGAGTCCGGCGACCGGCAGGCATTGGAGACCGTGAAGCGGGAGTTGGACAAACTGCGCGTGCCGTACTATGCCACTTCGGGCAATCATGAGACGACTTGGTCGGAGTCCGGTGTCATGGACTTCAGCCGTGTGTTTGGCAGCAACCGTTTCGCTTTCACGCACGACAGCACTTTTTTTATTGGCTTCAACTCGGGACCGGTTATCCGCATGGCGGACGGTCATGTAGCACCGCAGGACATAGCGTGGCTTGCGCAGCAGTTGGACAGTGTGTCGCATTGCGGCAACCACCGAATGGTGGTTGTCACGCACTACCCCTTGCAGAACGGAGATGTGGACAACTGGTTTGATGTGACGGATGTCTTGCGCCGTTACAATGTACAATGTATCCTCGGCGGTCATTACCACCGCAACCTGCTCTTCGACTGCGACGGTATTCCCGATATCATCAACCGCTCGAACCTGCGCGGCAACGACAGCCTCAACGGCTACTCGCGCATCACGCTCACGGACAGTATCCGCGTTTACGAGAAGCGGGTGGGTATGTCTCCTGTGCAGTGGTTGAGTCTGCCGTTGGGCGATAAGCACTACGGTCAGCCCGACGCGAGTCTGCGTCCCGACTACAGCGTCAATGCACAATACGACGAGGTGCGCGAGGTCTGGAATGTGTCGTTGCAGGGGGGTATCTATGCCGCACCGGTGAGCGACGGCATTCGCGTCTTCATCGGCGATGACATCGGTACTTTCTATGCTTTGGACGCCCGCACGGGCAAGATTCTCTGGCAGTACCCGACGGGTATGCGTATCGTGGGTTCAGCGGCGGTGGACGACGGCATCGTGGTCTTCGGCAGTGCCAACGACACGATATATGCCTTGCGTGCTGCTGACGGCGAGCCGTTGTGGCGTGTGCCGACCGGACAGGCGGTGATGGGAGCCGCCACGATTCACAAGGGGGTGGCGTATATCGGTGGTGGCGATGGCTGCATGCGGGCGATTGATATCCATTCGGGTACGGTGAAGTGGGTATTCGACCGCCTCAACAACTATGTGCTCACGCGTCCGTTGGTCTATTGCGACAAATTGTATTTCGGTTGCTGGGACATGTATTTCTATGCCCTGAACTTGAACGACGGCAGCCTTGCGTGGCGATGGACAAACGGCAAGAGCAACACCAAATTGTCGCCCGCGAGCGTGTGGCCGGTTATTGCTTCGGGGAAAGTGTTTATCACAGCGCCGGACCGGTTCTGGACATGTTTGGATGCCGAAACAGGCGCACAGATTTGGCGCACCAACCGCTACAAGGTGCGCGAGACGGTGGGTTTGAGTGAGGACGGCAGGCGTGTCTATTCCAAGTGTATGTGGGACGAGGTCGTGGCGTTGGACGCCCGCGTGCGGGAGCCGCAGGAGGTGTGGCGCACCGATGCGGGCTTCGGCTACGAACATGACCCTTGCATGCCGCTTGAAAAGGGCGGTACGCTGTGGATCGGCACCAAGAACGGCGTGCTTATCGGCATGGACGGCAGGACGGGCAAGGTCTTGTGGCGGCACAAGATAGGAAACTCGATTTTGAACACCCCTCTGCCTTTGAGCGGAAAAGAATGTATTGTAACCAACAGCGAGGGCAGTATAGTCCGTCTGCGCGTGCGATAAATGGAGGAAGCCTACGACCTGAAACGCTACTTGCCCACCACGCGGAAGGAGATGCAACTGCGGGGGTGGGACGAGGCGGATGTGATATTCTTTTCGGGAGATGCCTACATCGACCATCCAACTTTTGGCGTGGCGGTCTTGGGGCGTGTCTTGGAAGCGGCGGGCTACCGTGTGGCGGTCGTGCCGCAGCCCGACTGGCGCGGCGACCACCGGGATTTCACCAAGTTGGGGCGTCCGCGCCTGTTCTTTGCCGTGTCCTCGGGCAGTATGGACTCCATGGTCAATCACTACACGGCTGCCAAACGCCTGCGCTCCGACGATGCCTACACGCCCGACGGCAAGGCGGGTATGCGTCCCGACTACTGCACGATTACCTACTGCCGTATTCTCAAGCAGCACTTTCCCGATGTACCGATTGTCATCGGCGGTATCGAGGCGTCTATGCGCCGCCTGACGCACTACGACTACTGGTCTGACCGCCTGATGCCGAGTATTCTGGTGGATTCGCAAGCCGACCTCTTGGTTTACGGCATGGGCGAGCGGCCGATGCTTGAGATAGCCCGCCGCGGCATACGGCACGATATTCCGCAGACCGCCTATCTTGCAGACATACAGCCCGTTGCGGATACCAACACGATATGCCTGCACAGCCACGAGGAGGCGCTTGCCGACAAACGCAAGCACGCCGAGAACTTCCGCCTCATCGAGATGGAGAGCAACAAGATAAAGCCTGCCACCCTCGTGCAACCCATTGGCACCCATTGGGTCGTGGTCAATCCTACCTATCCGGTGATGACAACGGAGGAGTTGGATGCCGTCTATGACTTACCTTTCATGTACCGCCCGCACCCCAAATACAAGGGCAAGCGCATACCTGCCTACGAGATGATACGCTTCTCGGTCTGCATGCACCGAGGGTGTTTCGGCGGCTGCAGTTTCTGTACCATTTCCGCCCATCAGGGCAAGCAAATCACCTCCCGCTCGTTGGGGAGTATTCTGCGGCAGATAGACAAACTCAAAGACCTGCCCGACTGGCGGGGGTATCTGAGCGACTTGGGCGGTCCGAGTGCCAATATGTACGCCATGCACGGGCACGATATGGACCTGTGCCGCCGTTGCGCCCGTCCTTCCTGCCTGCAGCCGGCTATCTGCAAGAACCTCAACACCGACTTTGCCCCGCTCTTGCAGGTCTATTGTGCGGTGGATGGGTTGCCGTATGTCAAAAAGGCGTTTGTGGGTAGCGGTATCCGCTATGATTTGATGTCGGAGGAGTATGGACGCGAACTCATCACCCGCCATGTGTCGGGGCGTTTGAAAGTGGCGCCGGAGCATACCTCGGCTGCGGTGTTGCGCCTTATGCGCAAACCCTCGTGGGAGCATTATGAACGCTTTTGCCATTTCTTTGAGCGTGTGAACCGCGAGGCGGGCTTGCACCAGCAACTCATCCCTTATTTCATTTCCTCTCACCCGGGGTGCACCAATCGGGATATGCAGCAACTGGCGCATTTCACGCAGCAGATGCACTACCACCCTGAACAGGTACAGGACTTCACGCCGACGCCGATGACGCTTTCCACCACGATGTTCTATACGGGATTGAACCCCTATACGATGGAGCCGGTCTATGTAGCGCGTACCCGTGAGGAGAAGCAGCGTCAGAACCGTTATTTCTTCTGGTGGAAGCAGCCCCGCAACGCCACTCCTCCCACGCGTAGCCATTAGTCCCATTCCCCTTGGGGGACAACGCGGCTCGCGTCGTCAAAGCTGGGGACGCGGGCGCCTGCGGGGTCCCCACAAGCCTATGGGCGCAGTGGGGTGCTCTCTCGCCTGCGGCAAGTATCTTTAGTTGAGTGTTGAGCGTTTAGCACAGTTCATAAGTAGAGAGTTTAGCGTTTTGCACTGCCTACTCTCTACTAACCACTCTCCACTGCCCTCAACTCTCAACACTCAACTAAAAATTCCTAATTCCTGTCATTTTACGGCGGGTGCCTTGCAGAAAAAGTACAGGGCATTTGGTATTGTGAAAATAAAATACTACCTTTGCGCGGTTTTTGGTGAGAACATCGTACGCAGACCAAGGCACCACAGCCGCACACCACAACCAAACGAAATAGAATCAATCTAATACATAGAATCAATTAAAACCAAATATAAACACATCTAATACGACTACGCTTTATGGCTAAAGTTTATCAGGCTGACGAGATTAAAAACATTGCCCTTATGGGAGGCAGTGGCTCGGGTAAAACTACCCTCATGGAGTCTATGCTCTTTGAATGCGGCGTCATCAAACGCCGCGGTACAATCGATGCACAATCCACAGTTTGCGACTATTTCCCCGTGGAAAAAGAGTACGGATACTCCGTGTTCTCCACTGTGTGCAACTTGGAGTTCGCAGGTAAGAAACTCAATATCATTGACTGCCCGGGTTCCGATGACTTCTGCGGTGGCGCCGTAACGGCACTGCATGTGGTGGACACCGCCGTCATCACCCTCACCGCCAATGGCGGCGTGGAGGTCGGCACGCAAAACAACTTCCGCTTGGCAGAGAACGCCAAGAAACCCGTGGCTTTTGTCATCAATAAATGTGACCACGAAAACGCAAACTTCGAACGCACCGCAGAGTCACTGAAAGAGGTGTTTGGCAACAAAGTAGTGCTGATACAATATCCCGTGAACCCGGGGGCAGGCTTCAATGCCGTGGTGGATATCCTGAAAGGCAAGATGTTGGTGTGGAAAGCTGAAGGCGGTGCCCCCGAACTGAAGGACATTCCCGCAGAAGAACAAGGCAAAGTGGACGAGTTGCTGGCTGCCCTCCACGAAATGGCAGCGGAAGCCGATGAGGCACTGATGGAGAAGTTCTTCGAGGAGGGAACACTGAGCCCCGAAGAGACCCTGTGTGGATTGAAAGTGGTGTTCGACAGCGGCGATATGTACCCCGTGATGTGTACCTGCGGTGCCAAAGATATGGGTGTGCGCCGCCTTATGGAGTTCCTCGGCGAGATGACCCCCTCCGTAGCCGATGCCCCCAAGCCCGTAACCGTGGATGGCAAGGAGGTTGCCCCCGACCCGAACGCACCGACCTCACTGTTTATATTCAAGACCTCGGTGGAACCGCATATCGGTGAGGTAAACTACTTCAAAGTAATGCAAGGCACCGTACGCGCGTCGGACGATATGCAGAATATCGACCGCGGGAGCAAGGAGCGTATCTCGCAGTTGTACAGCGTGGCCGGCAGCATTCGCGTCCCCGTGGACGAAGTGGCTGCAGGCGACATTGCCGCTACCGTGAAACTGAAAGACACACGCACCGGCAATACCTTGAATGCGAAGGACTGCGAGAACCAATATCCTGCCATATCCTATCCCGAACCGAAATATCGCCGCGCCATTCGCCCTGTAACGGAAAGCGACAGCGAGAAATTGAGTGCGCTGCTGACCCGCATGCACGAGGAAGACCCGACATGGCTAATCGAACAGTCCAAAGAACTGAAACAGACCATTGTCAGCGGACAAGGCGAGTTCCACCTGCGCACACTGAAATGGCGCTTGGAGAACAACGACAAGATGATGGTGCAATACGACGAGCCGAAAATCCCCTATCGCGAGACCATCACCAAGGCTGCGCGTGCCGACTATCGCCACAAGAAGCAGTCCGGTGGTTCGGGACAGTTCGGTGAGGTGCACCTGATTGTGGAACCGTACGAAGAGGGCGTGCCCGTAAAAGAGGTGTACAAGTTCGGCAACCAAGAGTACCGTATCTCCGTAAAAGACACGCAAGAGATACCTTTGGAGTGGGGCGGTAAGTTGGTACTTATCAACTCCATCGTCGGAGGTGCCATCGATGCACGCTTCATCCCCGCTATCCTGAAGGGCTTGATGGACCGCATTGAGCAAGGACCGCTGACGGGTTCGTATGCCCGCGATGTACGCGTGATTATCTACGACGGCAAGATGCATCCCGTGGACAGCAACGAAATATCGTTCCGACTTGCAGGACGCAACGCCTTTGCCGAAGCGTTCCGCAATGCCAACCCGAAGATATTGGAGCCTATCTACGATGTGGAGGTGTTCGTGCCGAGTGATATGATGGGTGATGTCATGTCCGATATTACAGGACGCCGCGGTATGGTATTGGGCATGGAAACGGAGAAGAACTTCACCCGCCTCAAAGCACAAGTGCCGTTAAAGGAGATGTCGTCCTACTCCACGACGCTGTCGAGCCTCACGGGCGGTCGCGCCACTTTCACCATGCACTTCAAGGACTACGAACTCGTACCGGCTGATGTGCAGGAGAAACTCGTGAAAGAGTACGCCGAAAGCCAGAAAGAGGAAGAGTAACCCCGCCGTTACTACGACTTCCACAGAAAAGGCTGCCCAATTTGAGCAGCCTTTTCTGTGGTTAATCAAAAGTGAAGGTGTCTCATAGATTACCTTCTGAATGTACTGCAGTCCCATATTTCTTTAACTCCTGATGGTCTATCAATGTATTGATAGCATCAACGACATCCTCTATAGTCATTTGCTTTTTCGTACAACTATGGAAATGCACCGTTGATTTGCCGGTTAGATGAACCAGATCCTCCTCTTTAAGCGAAAAACGATTTTTGTAGGGTGAAACGGCATCATATATGTATGCGGTATCAGGATTGACAGCATAAAAATCCTTCCACTCTACATCTATAAATTGTGCGCCATTCTCAATGCATGCAAAGGGATAGCACATATAGTATCCGTCGTTCAACGAGATATATCTCTGCTCTGCGGAGAGTAGTTCTTCTATCGTGTAGTTTTCGCCAATGATATAGTTTGTGCATTGTGTAGTTGCTGTTTCTCCAAATATGGGAGTGTTCGGAGAAATCTTTGGATAGAGGGGGATAGCAAACTTTTCCCCGTATGAATAATAATCGTTAGGATACAGAGACTGGGGCTTATGCACCAGGATCTTATTAAGAAAACTTTCATCTTGAAATTGAAAGATATAAATACTGCCGCCCCACGGTGGACCACTGATTAAATCTGGATGCTTACAACTAACACATGCCACTGCAGACACTATCATCAATACGACTAAAAATATATTTCGTTTCATAGCACTACTTTTTTAGCAATTCAACTTGTTTCTATAAATCTCCAATTCTCTCATCTTGTTGAATGAGGTATAGTGTCAGTTCTTCACTATGGTTTCTGATACCACACTGCCGTCAGTCATGTGCTTTTGCAAGACATAGAAACCACTCGGCAGGGATGAAAGGTCTGCATCGGCACCATATATGGTATGGAGCAACTGACCGCTGATGTTATGGACTGCGATGTGATCTATAGTGGTACTTGTTTGTATTTGCGTTGTGGTGGCAGAACTTGAATTATCTATTATTGTATCTTCCTTATTCTCAATGCTCGGCGATTTATGTACAGCAGGAGCACTTCTCGTACCAGAATAGTCATCACAAGGGAGATCTTTAATAGCGATATGCACTTTACTACCAGCCTTAAACCAACAGCCATCTGCTATACGCACTTGTGTATTGGAGTAGAAATATGCATCATATGGAGCAGGAATAATATTATTACTGTCCGGTAAAACTTATTTTCTTTGGGTCAGCATAGGGGCAAAAAA
>CAVGOI010000010.1:0-58102 GCA_963630875.1 Mycobacteriaceae bacterium
TGAATAATTGACCCCACCTGTCAGGATTTTTAAGGGGTCAATTTTTAAATGGTTTTGGGGGTCAATCAAAAACTGGCAGAAGGGGTCAAAACTAAATGGGTTTTCCACCATCCATCGAAAGTATATTTGACCAGTAACCCATCAATTGTTTCCTCTTTGTAGGGTGCTTGGAGGATATATTCACTTTCTACTTTGGTAGGATTGGCAAAGCCATGCTTCCATGTAGCCTGGAAATAGTTGATGTTTCCATACGCCTCGTAGTTAGCGGATACAGGCCATGAACTGCGTTGGGTATTGAGAAAGAAGGCTTGGAGGTTGTAACGAAGGAAAGCATCATTTCCCTCTGCAGTAAGGTCAGAGGTTACTTTCTGCAGTGTGCAGACATACTGCATATAGTCCACAAGCCATTGGAATTTCGCTTTCACATCAGCGTCGGCAAAGAAAGTAGCCGTCATTGCCGGTACGCTTGTATAGCCCCATAGCAAGCGGTAGGAATACCCATAGACACATTTCCCTTACATGAATCAAGCGATGCCCATGTGTAATGTGCATAATCCGCAGGAACATTTGCAAACTTGTTCCACAATGCGTTCAAGCCTGAATACATGTCCTGCTTGTTTTGCCAGCCATTATCGTTGGTCCAGCCGCCGTTAAGTTCGTAGTTTACGGTGGCAAAGGTTGCAGCAGATGTCAATAGTGCTGCAAGAAAGACGAGCATTCTCATCTTACTGAATGTGTTACTTTTATACATGATACAATAGGTTTGAGGGGACTTCTATAAATTCTCCGTTAAATATCACTGCCTACTTGCTTGCGGTGTTTCGGCGGAGACCGTAGTCCTGTGGGTTGGGGTATGCACAAAAAAGTGGACTAAACTTTTCAATCCACTCGTATAGGTATCGCCAAACACCATCACCACGAATTTAGAAGTAAAGTCCACGCCAAGGCGTGAACGCTAAAATACTTACTTCCCGTAGCGAAAATTGGCGATATTCGAATGAGAGAGAACTAAGACTCATACGTTATGCTTGTCTTATGTTGTGCACAAGCGGGTGCGTATCTACTCCATAGGCATTGCGATTTTTGGTGTTGTCTTTTGATTTCCGCCGCAAAGGTACAACTATTTTTGCATATCTGCAAATCCAAGTCGGGCGTGTACAAGCAAGCACGGTCTTGTCCTAAATTAGGTTGTGCGTTGTTCCCTATTTTTTGTTGAAACCGTATTTTTTATGTACCTTTGCAGCAGTTTTCAACATATCCGCCCGAACAACTCCGTAACACGATGATTACTACTGCCTCTTTTGTTATATCAAGCCCCGATGTGGTGTCTTGCCCGAACAGCACGCTGCCCGAATATGCCTTCATCGGACGCAGCAATGTGGGCAAGTCAAGTCTTATCAACCGGCTGACCCATAACCCGCGTTTGGCGAAGACCAGCCAGAAGCCCGGCAAGACCCTGCTCATCAATCATTTCATCATCAACGCCGACACACCGCAGGCATGGCATTTGGTGGACCTACCCGGGTACGGCTATGCCCAGACGGGCTTGAAACAGCGCGAGAAACTGCGCACCATGATTGAGCGGTATTGCCTGCTACGGCAACCTTTGGTCAGCCTGTTTGTCCTTATCGACTGCCGGTTGGCACCGCAACCCATTGACTTGCAGTTTATGGAGTGGCTCGGAGAGAATGAGGTGCCGTTTGCCATCGCTTTCACCAAAGCCGACAAACTGAGCAAGAGCCGCTTCACACAAAATGTGGAGGCATACCGTCAGCAGATGTTGGAGACCTGGGTGGAACTGCCGCCTGTGTTTGTCACCTCTGCCGAAAACGGGTTGGGCGAGACGGAACTATTGGCGTATATCGAAGGACTGAATCGCACTGGGGTATGATTTGGGATGCGAATGAGGATATAGTGGTGGTGCATTGCGCGGCAAAGCGGCGTGCGGTGCAGGACGCATTGGACGCCCATCGCGAGGAAAGACGCCCCTATCTGTTTCTGACCGACACCATGCCACCGGTGGATGCCCTGCACCGTATCCTTGTGCCGGTTACGATGTTGGAAGAGGAAGTGTATAAGGCAGAGATATGCACCTATCTTGCCCGCAAGACGGGCGCAACCATTGTTCTGCTGCGTGCCAACGACTACGGCAGCCATGCCCTACGCAATACCCAGCGTATCATTACCCATATCCAAACCGTCGCCGCGCGAACCGATACCGCCATTCCCTACGAGGAGTTGGTCGGACGCAAGGACAGTTTCCACCTGTATGCGGAAGCCGCACGACGCACCGACCTCGCGTGTCAGTTGCTGTTGCTGACCGCTAGCCGCGAATACGGCTTGGACGACTGGCTCTTCGGCGCACCGGAACGCCATGCCATACTGCGCAGCCCCGTACCCGTTATGCTCATCAATCCCCGAGCCGACCTGTTCTCACTCTGTGACTAATCCATTATCCGCAATATGACAACAAAACCTATCCTATCCGCCCTCCTCGGAATCACCTTGATTGTTGCCGCACTGCCGCTATCGGCGATGACCGACACCCTGCAACACTGCCTGCGTCTGAGCAACGACGCTGACACCGTCTATATCTATCACGGGGTGCCCTATGCCCATGCCACGCGCTTTCGTGCACCGGTTGCTGAAGACGGTATTGCAGAGCAGGATACCTACATCCGCAACCCCATTACCTGCTACCAGCGACTTAACCCCGCAACGCCTGACACGCAATACGGAGAGTCGCATGTGGTAGTGTCCGAAGACGAACCGTCGCCCCTCACGGAGGACTGCCTGGTGCTGACCATCAACTCCCCATATCCGTTGGACGATGCGCCGACCGCCGACCTGCCGGTGTTGGTGTATCTGCACGGGGGCAACTACTACGCAGGCGGGGGCGAGAAACGCAATACGCAGTTGGCAGAGTTGGCATTGCGCGAGCACCTCGTTACGGTGTCTGTAACCTATCGTTTGGGGGTATTCGGCTATCTCTATCAGCCGGATTCCGCCTCCGTGAACTTGGGGTTGCAAGACCAACTGACCGCCCTGCGGTGGGTGCATAACCATATCGCCCGCTTCGGAGGAAATGCCGGCAACATCACCTTGGCGGGACAATCGGCAGGGGCGCAGAGCGTGGTCTATTGCTTGGCAGATACCACACGCGTACCCGTCCGACGCGCCATCGTGTTCTCTGCCCCCATGGGCTTGACCACTTCCACCGCGCAAGCCGCCCCACGCACACGCTATGTGCGCCGCTACCTTGCTCAAAGAGGTCTGAACGCCTGGACTTGCCCCGCCGACTCCCTGTTGGCAGCACAACTTGCCTATATGGATTCGCACCCGCAACAATGGCACGCCCTCCCCTTTTCGCCGACCAACCTGCCTCAAATGCCCGCGTACGGGGGACGAGTGGCATGGCCGGAGCAGGTCGTTGTGAGTGTGCAAGCCCAAGACGGCAGTATGTTTGGACCGAAGATAGCATGGGGTTTCGTTACCGAACATGTCTTCAACCACCCCGCCCACCGCTATGTGCGCTATTTGCAGAAATACGGCGTAACCGCCTACTACAACCTGTTTACCTGGCAACCGCACGGCTCACCTCTCCAAGCCGCCCACTGTGCGGAACTGCCACTATTCTTGGACGATGTGGAAGACTATTGGGTAGGCTCGTGGATTATGGGCGATGTAACTGCCGAAGAACTCCGCCCGCGCCGCGAGAGGATGATGGACGCCATCGGACATTTCATGCGCACGGGCGAATGGCGGAACCCCGAATAGGACGATGCCCCTGCACCCGCAAAAACAGAAAAAAGCACCCAGAATGCTTTTTTTCGCACAAACATTTGGAGGGTGTCCGAAAAAGCCGTACCTTTGCACCCGGAAATGAGAGATTTGTCTTCGTGCGGGGGGGACAAGTGTACGGAGAGGGAGTCTGTCAGCAACAAGGTCCATTAGCTCAACTGAATAGAGTACCACACTACGGATGTGGGGGTTGCAGGTTTGAATCCTGCATGGATCACAGTGGGGGGAGAAGGAGAATTGAGGTTCATTTAATCCATTAAATAAATATCTTATGAAGAAATGTTTTCTTTTGGTTGCTATCTTGGCAACGGTAGGCGTAGCAACTGCTGTAGCACAACCCCGCGCTGTCGGTGCAAATGTCGGTTATGGTTTTGACCTTTCCTATCAACATAACCTTGGCTACAAGAATATGATTGACCTGGCAGTGAACCTCCCTGCTTTCAGCGGTATCGGTGCTACCTGTACTTACGATTGGATTGACCCTTTCAACACCCAAATTCCTTGGAACAACAAGGGTGAGTGGCATTGGAGTCTCGGTGTTGGTGCAGGTGCCGGTTATTGGTGGCTGTATAATTGGGCTTATGCCGGTGTTGTAGGACACTGCGGCGTGGCTTATGATTTCTGGTTCCCCTTGGAATTGTCGGTTGACTACCGCCCGAACATCGGTGCCTATTTCGGAGATGGATTTGCAGGGTTCTATGGCTACGGACTCTACACGGGTGTCACAATCGGTGTACGCTACAAATTCTAATCGGTAATCCATTACAACTATGCTATGGCTTGGAGGGCTCCAAGTCATAGCATTCTTTTTTAGGAGGTAGCCCACAGGGGGGGGCAACCTTACGACCGCCATTGCAGCCGATTGCCCGCTATTTTTATGCTCCTATTGCACCATCCCTAAAAATTGTGTACCTTTGCAGACTGTAAGCAAAAGTTCCACAGCGCAACGAATACTACAAACACATGTTCGACAATCTATCCGAAAGACTTGAACGCTCCTTCAAAATCTTGAAAGGCGAAGGACGCATTACCGAAATCAATATAGCCGAAACGGTTAAGGACATCCGCAAAGCCCTGTTGGAGGCTGATGTCAACTACAAAACCGCCAAGCAATTTACCGACGAGGTCAAAGCCAAAGCACTCGGGCAAAATGTAATGACCGCCGTCCGCCCCGGACAACTGATGGTGAAAATCACCCACGATGAGTTGGCAACCCTCATGGGCGGCGAAGCGGCAGAGATAAACCTCAAAGGGACACCCGCCGTCATCCTGCTGAGCGGTCTGCAAGGCTCCGGTAAGACAACATTCGCCGCCAAGATGGCGAATTACCTGCAGACCAAAAAGAGCAAACGCGTCATGTTGGTGGCATGCGATGTCTATCGCCCCGCCGCCATTGAACAACTGCGCGTGTTGGGCGAACAAATACAAGCCAAAGTTTATACCGCCGAGGGCGAAAGTAACCCCGTACGCAAAGCCGAACAGGCTATCAAAGAGGCACGCACCTACGGCTACGATGTGGTGATTATCGATACCGCCGGACGACTCGCTGTGGACGAACAGATGATGACCGAGATAGCCGCCATCAAAAAAGCCGTTACGCCGTCCGAGACCCTGTTTGTGGTTGATGCCATGACCGGACAAGATGCCGTAAACACTGCCAAAGAATTCAACGACCGCCTCGATTTCGACGGCGTCATCCTTACCAAATTGGACGGCGATGCCCGCGGCGGTGCGGCACTGAGTATCCGCTCGGTGGTGAACAAACCTATCAAGTTTATCGGTACGGGCGAGAAAATGGACGCGTTGGATGTGTTCCACCCCGCGCGAATGGCCGACCGAATACTCGGTATGGGCGATGTGGTCAGCCTCGTGGAGCGTGCGCAAGAGCAGTACGATGAGGTGGAAGCACGGCGTATCAGCAAGAAAATTGCCAAGAACACCTTCGATTTCAACGACTTTCTGTCCCAACTGAACCAGATTAAGAAAATGGGGTCGATGAAAGACCTCATCGGCATGATACCCGGCATGGACAAAGCCACCAAAGGCTTGGAAATCAACGACGATGCCTTCAAGCCCGTGGAGGCTATTATCGGTTCGATGACCCCCGAGGAGCGTGCTCACCCCGCCCTGCTGAACGGTAGCCGCAAAAACCGCATTGCCAAAGGCGCCGGCACTACCATTGTGGAGGTAAACCGCTTTCTCAAGCAGTTTGAGCAAGCAAGCAAGATGATGCGCAAAATGCAACAAATGAAACGCTAAACCGCGCTAACAATGACCGTCCAAGAAGTGTTTGAACTGCGGCGCGCCGGCAAAGTGGAGGAGGCGTATCGGGCTATCCTGCCGATGTATCGCGTCCATCATGGGAGATATACCACCTTGGCCATGTTTTGGTGTGCAACAGATATGCTTAATCTGCTGCTTACGCGCGTGCAGGGTGCCGACGAGACCTCGCGTACTGCGTTGGCGGAAGCCGAGCGTATCCTGATGAGCCTTGAGCGTCTCTACCCGCAACTGCAGGACGAACAAGGCTCCGGTAAGCAAGCCATGGATAACCTGCGTGCCGCCCTCACGGACACACGCCTGCGTACCCTACCCGCCGAATAGCACCCGTCATGACGACTCCGAGGAGCGGATTCGGCGGCTCCAATGGCGGAAGCCGTACAGGCAATTAATGCACCAAAAGACATACTGGGCGACCATACAATAGTTCTCCGCCCGCAACCACAACACAACATACAGCACATCGATGAACAGCCAGATGAACCATTGTTCCCGATAGGCGAGTATCATCAAAATCTGGGCGACAATGGCAGGCACGGTCGTAAAAGCATCCAAATAGGGCTGGGTGTCGGCGGTGTAGCGGTCGAGCAACCACCCTACGGCAAGGGCGGTCAAAATAGTTACTACCACAATGGTAATCAGCACTTTCCACGACAGTTGGCGCGGGATGACCTCCACACTACGCCGCGCATCATTACGGGTCAGGCGTTGCGTCCACGCGTAAATGCCATAAATTTGTGTAGCAAAATAAAAGGCATTCATCGCCATTCCTGCATAAAAACGCTCCAAATAGCAAAGGTAAGTGTAGGTGAGAATCTGCCCGAAACCAAAGAAGAAAGTGAGGATATTGCCCTGCGAACAAAGCACCACCGAGCAAATACCCAAGATACCGCTGACGAGCGACCATGGGTTGTCGGGTATGAGGACAAAGGTGATGATTTGAACGGCAATCCCCGTCAAAAGCAGTCCGTAGAGGTATCGTTTGTCTTTGGTTTGCATGCTGGTAATCAATGGGTTGTGCAACCATGCTCCCCATGGAGCAAGGGCGTCGCCAAGCCTATGGAACATTCCCGAGAAGCCCCTGCCAAGGTAAGGCTATTTCTTGCCGGTAGGCTTTTTGAACAAGGCGGCGGGCTTGGAGTCTATCTGCGGAATGGCTCTATAATCAAAGGTTTCCTCAAAGTCCCAATTGGCACGCAACTTGAGTTTGTTCGGGAAATAATAAACTGGCTCCGGCTGACGGTGCGTGAGCCAGTCCCCCGTTGTCCAGCGGTTGTTTCCATTACGATCAAAGTAAAGCCGCAGATAGTAGGTCTTGGGGGCTAAGTACTCGAACTTTGTGCCTCCGGTTTGCGCCGGCAATTCACGCAACACCTCGTCCTTTTCGCTGAGCAGTTGCAGGCGAATGCAGGGGTCGAAATCTTTGAGTTTCACCAAGATAGTAGCGTATTCGTCCCGCGACTTGAGTTTGATATTCTCCTTCATTGCCTCATTGCAAGCCCCGTAGATATCGCGGCATGCCGCCGAGTCAATCTCCAAAACATACTGCTGCTCCGCTTGAAGTGCCGCCACGATTTGCAGGGTCTGCTGCAAGTCGTCGCGTGCGGCTATCCGAATCGGCACGGGTTGCAGCACGGTGTCCACTTTGTGCGACAAATGAATCCGCTCTTCGTGGACGGAATCCAACGGGAATGCCGAGCGGATACACAGCGTGTCGTAGAGTTCAAACTTCACCGAAGCGTTGGTTTTGAGTTCCAACTTGCGCTCTTTTTTCCGCCGCTGCGTAGCCTCCAAAGCCTTTGCCGACATACGCGGACGACGATAAACCGCCCATATCGTATCGGTTTGCGGAACCAAATTATACACCGAGTCGGACACCGGATAGGTCATCTCAAAGCACAGACTATCCTGCCCTATCGCCACCGAATCGGTCAGCCAATAGGTCAGTGTGTCGTAGTGGGGCGATACCTGCAGGAGCGCATAGTCCATCCAATTCGTCCACGCACTATCCGCTGCCGCCGAGTCGCCGACATCCGGACGCAGTGCCCGCACGAGCGGCAGGCTGTCCTGCGGCGTGGCAAACACCAACGAGAACGCATGCTGCTCTTCACGATATGCCCCCTTGAAATAATGCCGCTGCTTGTCCTCCGCGAAGTACCACAGAATCACATCACCCGGCTCATATTCAACCACTTGCGCCACACGCACCGTATCCACCACGCGTACCGGAAAGGTATCGGAGGAGATGGCGTCCACCACCATCGTGTCCCGCCAAAGGGTGTCGGTTTCCTCGCGCACAACCCGAATAGGCGTGAACAAGGTATCCGTAAAGGCCAAGGCTTCACCGGGCTGGTAGAGATAATCGCGACTGACATCATTGAGCGCGTAGAGGCGGTAAGAACCCTGTCGTATGTTGCGAATGGTGAAATACCCGTCCTCGTCCGAGCGGCAGATATGCGCAAAAGGACGCGTGCTAAACGCCGAATCCGCCCAATCGGCATGGATACCCACCAGCACATCCGGCACCGGGTTCAAGTCTTCGGCGTTTACGACCAAGCCTGCCAACTCCAACGAGTCGATGTTGTCGCCGGTGGAGAAAGCAAAGGTATAATTGCGCAATGGCGTTTTCTCGTTGTAATCACAGATAGCGGCTCCGAAATCAATGGTGTAGGTGGTCGAATCCTGCAGTGCTTCTTGGAATACAACCGAGAGTGTCTTGCCAAAAGCCTTCACTTCGGGTGTCTTTTGCTGCGGCGGCGAGATAAGAACATTCTTCTGAATATCATCCAATTGGATATACTCGTTGAATTGGAGTTCTATCTTCTTGCCCGTGAACGAGAGCGTCCCGTTTCGGGGTGTCTCTTTGACCACAACCGGAGGGATTGTATCGCGCGGTCCGCCCTGCGGTCCATTGCCCCGGTTGGCGCAGCCGCAGAGCAGACACACCATAGCAAATACGCTGCCTATCCATTGCGGTCTCATCGGTCTAAAGGTATTGCACAGCATTGATAACCTGCCTGTTGTAACCATTCTATCACCCGAGGCAACACGCGCTCCAAGCGCGGGGTTGTCTTAAGGGAATCGTGAAAAGTGATGATACTGCCATTGCGCGTATAGTGCTGTACCACACTCAAGAGATGCTCCTCCGTGTAGGCGGCATTGTAGTCATGCGTCAGCACATCCCACAAGAAAATGCGGTAGCCCGCTTGCAGTACGGCTTTCTTCTCGCTTCCCCGCATTCGCCCATAGGGCGGGCGGAACAGCGGTGTCTGTAAGAGTTCATCGGCATAGTTTATGTTTTCCATATAGGTCTTCGTGGACAGCGTGCAACCTTTCAGATGATGATAGGTGTGATTACCCACCGAATGCCCTTCCCGACGCACACGCTCCAACAAATCCGGATAACGCTTTGCGTTCTCCCCCACCATAAAAAAGGTGGCTTTCACCCCGTAGTGCTGCAGGATATCCAGCACTTGCGGCGTGCATTCCGGCACCGGACCGTCATCGAAAGTCAAGTAAACGACTTTCAATGACGGATTCAATCGCCAGACGACCCCTTGGTATAGATGTTGCATCCATGTGGGGAACTGATATAGTAAGGGAACGCGTACGATACTGCTTTCGTTTGCCGCACAAAGGCGCGCTATAATTCCCAAGCCAATGCCGATGCGCCTAAAATAGCCGCGTCAGACTCCTTGAGGTCGGAGAAGATGACTTTTACTTTGTCTTTCCAATGCGACAATACATTGGCGTTCATGGCTTCCACAACGGGGTTGAGGATATAATCACCGCTCTTGGTCAAGCCGCCGAACATGATAATGGCCTCCGGGGAAGAGAACGCGATAAAGTCCGCAAACTTCTCGCCCAACATACGCCCTGTAAAATCAAAGATACGCTTCGCCACCCCATCACCTTTCACGGCAGCATCGTACACATCTTTGGAGGTGATATGGTCCACATCCAACTCGCGCAGCAAGGTCGGCTCGGAGGTTGTCATAACGATTTCTTTCGCCGTACGCGCCACACCACTGGCAGACGCATAGGCTTCCAAGCAACCTTTCTGTCCGCAGCCGCAGAGGCGTGCATTCTCTCCACGCACGGCTTTTGTATGCCCGAGTTCGCCGGCAAAGCCGTCATGCCCGTACACCACTTGCCCGTTGATGACAATGCCAGAACCTACACCCGTGCCCAAGGTAATCATGATAAAGTCTTTCATACCGCGTGCCGCACCATAGGTCATCTCACCCATAGCCGCCGCATTGGCATCGTTGGTGATACGGGCAGGAATGCCAAATTGGTCGCTGAGCAATTGTGCAAAAGGCACTTCCCCCTTCCACGGCAGGTTCGGCGCGTATTCTATCTTGCCGGTATAGTAGTTCCCATCCGGCACACCGGCTCCGATACCGCGTATCTGCTCCATACCTCCGAGAGGTTCCACTATCTTCACAGCCTCTTCGTACAAGGCGCGTACATAGTTGGTGATGACAGGGTAATCTTGCGTCTTGATGGATGTACGCGCCAATACATGCCCGCGCGCATCCACGATACCCAATACGGAGTTCGTGCCCCCCATATCAAGCCCCATTACATACGGTTTTTCCATATAAGTAGTAGTTTGATGATTATTCAGTTGGAATATCCTTGTTTACATTCTTGCTTCCCGCTATGGCATAGAAGAGGATGTAAGCCGCACAAATAATGACAACAATATAACTCATCTGGAAGTTGCCAAACACATCCACCAAACGCCCCTGCAGGGGAATCAACAGACCGGCACCACATACCATCGTCATAAATGCCCCCGAGGCTATAGAAGTATATCGTCCCAAACCTTCTACCGCCATATTAAATATACCGCCCCACATCACCGATGTGCAGAGCCCCACCAATATGAGCGGGATAATACCTACCGGTACTTTGGCTTCAATGATTTCCATCTTATCCCATTCAATTCCAAAGAAAGAAACCGACATATCGTTTGGCAAGAACATACCCAACAGAACCAACACAATCGCCACCGATGACACCACCATAATCTGCGTACGGCTGGATACCTTTCCGCCAATCAAACCACCAATCAGCCGCCCTATCAACATCAAGAACCAATACAAGGCTACAATGCCGCCTGCAATGTCCGGATCAATACCCAATCCGGGTATGGCGGCATCTGGTACGGTGGTAAGGAATTGCATTACATAGGTCGGAACCCCAACCTCTACCCCCATATAGAGGAATATAGCCAGAATACCCAACTTGAAGTGACGAAACGAAAAAGCAGAATAACTCTTTCCCGTTGTCTTGTACGATGCCGCGTGTTGTTCGGCTTCCAACATCGGCTCCGGTATTTTTACCAACAGCAATACGAGGAACGCGAATGCAAATACGCCCAATGCGATCATCAGAGCCGGTGTGGCATCCGAGATTTGCGCTTTCGCGGTATCGGCAATCAGGTGTCCCATGATGATGGTTACCAATACGGCACCAAGCGAGTTGCAAACGCCACCGAATTGCACCAACTGGTTACCATGTTTACCGCCGCCGCCCAATGTGTTGAGCATAGGGTTTACGACCGTGTTGAGCATACACATACAGAATCCTGCAACGAATGCGCCAGCGAGGTACACCCAGAAACTCTGCACGCCGTCCAACCCCGATATATATTGCAACAGCACTCCCACAAAGCCAGTCAAAACAGCCACCAAGGCAGTCTTGCGATAGCCTATCTTCTTGAGAAGAAGACCCGACGGGATGCCCATTACTGCGTAAGCGATGAAGTTAGCCGCATTTCCCAACTGCGAAGCAAAATTCGAAATGGTAAAGTGGTTCTTTACAATGACTGCCATCGGGTTGCAAAGATTTGTCACAAAGGCAATCATAAAAAACAGGAGAAACATGACTACAATAGGCAGTGTGTTTCGATTCATTTTAGTACCCATAGTATATAGTTATAAAGTTTGTTTTATCGGTATGCTTGCTATAAATTCTCCGCCAAAAAGAGCAGGATCCGACGGTGCAGGTGTTCGTAGTTGCTGCGTTTTCGGAGGAAATGGTTGTCGTCCGTGTAGATTTGCATCTCGAACTGCTTGCCCGCCTGCACCAATGCCTCCGTATAAAGGAATGTGTTCTGCACATGCACATTGTCGTCTGCCAATCCGTGGACAAGCAACAACTTACCCTGCAAGTCTGCCGCCCTTTTCATAAGGTCGCTACTGTCATAGCCACTCTCGTTCACCTGCGGACGGCGCATATAGCGTTCCGTGTAGGCAGAGTCATAGAGCCGCCATGAGGTAACAGGCGCAATGGCAACACCACACTTGAACAAGGGCGACTGCCCCGACTGTACTGCCGGTTGGTTGCTCATACACATAATAGCCTCAAACCCACCGTAACTCCATCCCACGATAGCGATGCGCTTCCCATCCACATACGGCAGTGTTTGCAAGTATCGGGCTGCGCTCATCTGGTCTTCCGCCTCTTTCACGCCTAACTGCATGTAGGTTGCATTGCGGAATGCTCTTCCGCGTGCATCCGTGCCTCTGCCGTCCACGCATACCACAATGTATCCCTGTTCGGGCAGATAGTATTCGAAGCGCTTCCGCCAACGGTTTAGCACCCTTTGGCTGGCAGGACCGCTATATTGGAACATGACTACGGGATACTGCTTTCCTGCCTCCCTATGCTGCGGCAGAAGCATCCAACCGTGCAATACATCACCCCGCTCGGTGGTAAATGTAAAGAACTCCATCTCTGGCAAGCCCGTTGCCAGCCAGGCACGCGCAACCGAATCATTGGTCAGCAACACCTCCGCCGCCGCTTTTCCTATAGTATGGAGGGTATAGACATTGGGCGTTGTTACACTCTGATAGCAGGCAATATAGCGTTTCCAATCGTCCGAGAAAGTCAGGCTGTGCACCCCCGCACCTTGCGTCAAGGGGGTTGTTATCCCCTTCTTGCAGTTTACGGCAAAGCATTGGCGTTCTTCGGGAGAGGTTGCCGCCTGATAGTAAAGCGTTTGCGTGACCTCATCGTAGCCATATAACGCCGTTATATCGCGCGATTCGGGCGTCAAGCATTTCTGTTCGACACCCTGTGCAGAATACATATAGGCTTGCGTGTAGCCCCCCTTCTCACTCAACACAACCACCCTGTTGTCGTGTAGCCACTGCCAAGCGTCAAATAAGGCATAATCCACATAATACCGGTTGCTTTCCTCTTGATAGAAACGGTGTGTGATTGTGGATTTCGGGTTGCCGAGCAGCACCTCCATTTTGTTTTGGTCTCTGTTGAGCCGCAGGATTGCCAAGTCGGGGGTCGATACCTCTTTCCCCTTGGCAGGCGTTCCGCCTTTCGTCCAACAAATCCGCGGAATGTAGGCGTCCTTCATCTCCGGCAGTTGCATGGTCTGAATGGATTTGTGGTATATATCATAGACACACACGGCTGCCTTTGCGTTCTGCTCACCCGCTTTGGGATAGCGTAGCGAGTCCAACTGCGGATAGACCCCTTCGGTCAGGAAGGTTTGCCATTCGAAAGCAGGCACCTTTGTCTCATCCAAGCGGACAAATGCAACCATCTTGCTATCCGGTGAGAAAGCGAACAGGCTTGTCGCGCCAAATTCCTCCTCATACAACCAATCGGCTATGCCGTTGAATACCTGCGCACTCCCGTCGCGGGTAATGGGAACCTCCACCCCCTCAAACCGCAATTTATTGATATACAGGTTGCCGTCCGCCTTTCCGTACACCACATATTCCTCATTGGGTGCTATCTGCGGGTCGCGTATCGGGGTATCGCTCAAGCGCACCCGCGTCCCTTTCTGCGTATCCACCAGGTAATAGTCCGCCAGGAATGAGCGGCGGAACAACGATTGCTTGTTCTCGTATTCAAGGCGGTATCGCGCTTTGTCTACACCGTTTAGAATACTGTCCGCTTCTTGCTCTGAAAGGGTACGCGCATTGTAGTTGCCGTCCAAGATGTCCGTCAACCGGTCTGCCCTTGCCGCCGTTGCTATGAGCAGTAGCACAGCAAGCAATATATAGTTCCCGTATTTCATAGCACACACAAATAGACTGCAAAGATACAACAAATCTCCTATTTTTCCAAATAAATCCGCTTTTTTCCGTCCTTTATATGCAGTTTGTAGATGCCGAATTGCACGATTACATCCGTACTGCGGTCTATCGGAGTTGTGGCAGGTACATCGGCTTGCTGCAACGGCGAGCCTGTGTATTTCCGTTCCAATAGCGGGAATAGCCTCAAACCACCCGTTTGCGGCAACGAACTGACTTGTTGCACATAGGCTACCAACTTGTCCGACACAGCCATTTTTCCGTATGCAACGGTCAGATAATAGTATTTCTCTTTGTAGATGTACCACAAGATCAAGGTACTGTCTTGCAACACTGTATATCGCCAGTCGCACACCTTTTCCGCCAAGTCTTGGTTTTTATAGCCTATCGGAGCATTTTCGTTGGTATGCGTTATCCGCAGCGTGCTATCCGTCAGGAAATCGATTGTATATCCGTATTCGGAGCGTATCGCAGAAGTTAACTCCCACGCCTTGCTCTCCGACCGGTCGAAAACGGCGGTATCCAACTCTATCACATAGCCTTTGATTCCGGTTTGTGCCGCCAATACCTTATAGCGGACACTGCCTGTCAGGATATGTCCCTCCCAATAGGTGTTATGGTGTGCCACTACATACTCTCCCGAGTCGTAGTCCGTCACCTGCGTCGGAACCGAGGTCTTGTCTGCCCATACCGCCCACAAGGTACAATCGGCGGCAGGATAATAGCGTTCTCCCGCGGGCAGAAGCGCAGGGCATTCGGTTTGTATGCCCTGCAGTTCCTCTTCGCTCCACCCCGCAAAGGAATAATTCAGCGTATCGCGCAGCAGGGGCAACACCACGCCCTCACCACGGCTCCGTTCTTTCAAAGATTCCTCTACCCCGCCCAAGCCCGTTACCAACGCCACACGATAGGGTCGTTGGGCGGATAGCGAATACACCACCGTGTATCGCTGCACATAGAGGGAGTTCTCGCTTGCCGTTATCCGGATAACCACCGGTTCTTGGGTCCCCACTTGTTTGCCGATACTTTTGCTTATATCCACCCAAGCCTGCGACCACGCTCCGTACCATGCCGTGCTTTCGAAAGGGGCATCGGCTATCTGCCACACATACTGCTCCCCTATGGTCATCGCCAACTCCCCCGCTCCGGAAGCCTTGTTGGAGTGCATGGAGAGCGTTACCGAATGTATCGTGTAGTCATCCCAGCCCGTTAGAGACAGTGTAGCCGATTTACCGGTTGTCATCTGCCCTCCCCTCCCTTGTGTTGCCACAAAGGTTGCTTCCGACCCAACCGGCACATCGCCCTCCGCTTCAACGGTCTTTGCGGTCGTTACGGTATAGGTGGCGGTCAGTGCCGCCAACAATAGTGCTGCTATCATGGTTTCCTGCGGCAGTTATTCATACCAGGAGGCATACATCGCGTAGTTGTGTGCGATTTTGCGGTTTATCTCATTGGTTTGCGCGGGGTCGGCTTTCTTCAAGAACTTGGCCGGCACTCCGCCCCATATCTCGTACGCTCCCACCTTTGTCCCCTTAAGCACCAAAGCCCCTGCGGCGATGATAGCCCCTTCGCCTATCTCGGCATCATCGAGCAGCGTGGCTCCCATACCGATGAGGGCGTAATCGTGAATATGCGCCCCGTGTATGGTTACATTATGCCCTACGGAAACATAGTCGCCTATCTCAACCGTTGATTTCTGATAGAGCGTATGCAACACGGAGCCGTCTTGGATATTCACATGGTTGCCTATGCGTATGGAGTTCACATCTCCCCGTAGCACCGCGTTAAACCATATCGAACACCCTTCACCGATAACCGTGTCGCCTACTATCGTTGCATTGGGCGCTATGAAGCATTTGTTACCAATCTGCGGTGTGAAGCCGCGAACAGGAATGATATATGCCATGTTTTTCGTTGAGAGTTGAGCGTTGAGAGTTGAGCGTTGAGCGAAGTTTTATAAGCAATAGGTTTATCGTTCAACGCTCAACATTCAACCCGTACCCCTCTTATCGTGCGTTGATAATTGCAAGGAATTTCTCAGCTACGAGAGCCGCGCCGCCAATCAAGCCGCCGTCCACATCGGGGTTGGCAAACAACTCGGCTGCATTCTTCTCGTTGCAACTGCCACCATAGAGAATGGTGGTGTCATCTGCCACTCGCGCGCCGTATTGCGCTGCAACAAGCGAACGGATATAGGCATGTATCTCTTGCGCTTGGGCAGGGGTAGCCGTCAGTCCGGTTCCGATAGCCCATACGGGTTCGTACGCCAAAGTAATATGCTTCCACTCCTCTGCCGTGAGATTGAATACAGATCCCTCCAGTTGGGCTTTCACCACCTCGTTCTGTTTGCCGGCTTCGCGTTCCTCTTTGACTTCACCAATGCAGAATATCACTTCCAGACCCTGTGCCAATGCCAACTGCACTTTCTCGCGAAGGATGGCATAATCCTCGTGGTAGTATGCGCGACGCTCCGAATGTCCGAGTATGCAATAGGTTGCACCGGTGGACTTCACCATCTCGGCACTTACCTCACCCGTATAGGCACCCTTCTCGTGGTCTGCGCAGTTCTCGGCTGCCACCTTAATCGGGCTGTCTTTCAGCAGTTCTGCCACTGTGGCAAGGTGAATAAACGGCGTGCCGATAACCACTGCACAGGCAGGGTCTTTTACTTGTTCTTTCAACGCAGTAGCCAAGGCTACCCCTTCTTGCAGGTTCTTGTTCATTTTCCAGTTACCTGCTACCATTTTTGTTCTCATTTGCTTATATTGTTATGTTCGTTGTTTGCATTATCCGTATCATTCCCGTACTGCATTGCATGGCGGGGACTACCTGTTCCGCAGGTTGTACTTATCAACAATCGTGCCGTTTTGCACCACTATTACCCCCGGATTGGCACGGACAATGGTTTTGAGCGTTACGGGGTCGCAAGTGCATACCGTTCCCTCCAAAAGGGGATGGGCTGCTATCAGGTCGCGTATGGCATCCTCCCCCGAACCGGTAAGGATGTAGAACCGCTGTTCTCCGTCAAACACACCCGACAGACACAATGCCTCCACTTTGTCCATTTGGCGGCGATCGGCTTTGGCAAGGTCGTACATAATCACAAGGGTTACGGGCTCTTCGCTTTCCAAGATGTCGTAGGTAATATCCTCGTAATCGGCGTTCATAATCTCGAAATCATGGATGGGCGGTTCATAGCCTTTCTGTACAAGACGCGAATCCTGTCGTACAAACACCCATGCGGTATCCCCCTTCGGATAGTTGTCCAAGGTAAAGGTCTGCTGTTTCCCGTCTTTGGCATACACGAAACGAATCTCGTACACATCGGCAGGTGCGTCCTCGGGGTATTGCATGGCATCCACAATGTTTGTCCCCACTTTGTAGGGGCGAAAGTCTATGACGGGTAAGTGCAAGCAGGTATAGAGCATCCATGCGCATACGCTGACCAATGCCGCACAGGCTATGACAAGTTCCGTTGCCGGCTTCCAGTGGGAAGGCTGCAGTTTTCGCAGCACGACCCACAGAACAGCCAAAGCTATCAGCACGATATTCTTGCCGAAAGTTTGCCAGTTGGTCAGTTTCAGCGCGTCCCCGAAACATCCGCAGTCACTCACCGGATTGGCAATTGCGATATAGAGCGTGAGTGGTGTCATAAGGGCATAGAATGCCAAGGTAATCCATGCCGTCCATGCTGTTCGCACATTGCTCAACAGGCATACACCCAGCACAAACTCCAAGGCAATGAGGCACACTGCCGCCACGGGTGCCAAGGGCATCCAGTCGTCAAAGAAGCCGCCGAAGGCTTTCAGGTAGTCCTCTATCTTGTACACCGTCCCCGTCGGGTCAATGGCTTTCACTGCCCCCGACAATACAAACACTGCGCCCAACACAACGCGGGCTACAGCCGCAGCAACCGTCTTTACGATTCGTTCTTTCTCTTCTCCCATATCCTTCTGTGCGCGGTATTCTCCCCGCGAACCGTCTCTTGTTCAGTGTGCCTTTTCCGTCATTTGTATCAGATAAAACACGGCATAATTTAACATATCGAAGTAGTTGCCGTCCGCACCCTCTGAAATCAGCGTATGGTTGTCGTTGGCCGCAATGGACTTGTTCCGATTGATTTTCGTGAGGATAATGTCGGTCAGGCTGGAGGGAAACATATCCCTCCATGCCTCACCGTAATCATGATTCTTACGCGTCATCAAGGCTTTTGCTTCCGCAATGTATTGGTCGTACAAGGAAAGCGCCTTCTCCCGCGTCATATCCACCGAATCGGCAAACCCTTCGCGCATTTGTATCAGACCGATAATGCTGTAATTCACAATCGCCATCATCTCGCCTTCGATGGATTCGCCCACCATATTTACGCCCGTCATTTCGATTTCGCGGACGCGTTTGGCTTTGATAAACAACTGGTCGTTTACGGTTTGCGGACGCATTATACGCCAACTGGGTCCGTAGTCTTGTATCTTCAGCGCGTAGATACGGCGGCAACGCGCCACCACTTCGTCATATTCTTCTGCTGTATTCATATCGTACAAAAAGACATTTATCTATAAATACCTTCAGGGGATAAGTACCTTTGCCGTCCGGTTCGTCGTACGAATGACATAGATACCTGCCTGCGGCACCGTGAAGACGGCATGGTCGGTATGATGTACTACGCCTACCTGTTTGCCCAAAGCGTCCATCAAAGCAATTTGCGGCAATTCGATAGCGGCAACTATCTCTATGGTATATCCGTCTGTGCGAATAACAAATCCGTCCGTGATGTTGTCCACCGCTGTGATATCGGGTTTGAAATACGGGCGAATGCTATAGTCTTTGTCTATGACAAGCGCCAGGGGATAGTCTGTCATGGGCTGTTCGTTCACCATCCAATAGTCGAAGAGATAGTCTTTGTCGGCTATGGGGGTGAGGATGAGTTCGTCGCCGTAGTCGTAGGAGTAAGTACCCGCTTCGAGGGAGGTCTTTCCGTTTTCCGCCTGCTCAATCGTAACCGAGTAGGTGATAATCCGGAAGAGGGCGGTCAGTTCGTAGTCTTCGTACATATCCAGCGTGCGGGTGGCCTTGCGGTTTCCATCGCTCCACCGGTCGAAATTGTATCCCCTGTCGGGTGTGGCTATTATCTCCACTTGATCACCGGACCGGTAAGTACCGTTTACCTCTTCGTTTACCTGACCACCCTTGCCTGCGGATATCGAGAGTGTATAGGTCTTGGTAAAGGTGGCTTTGAGGTCCGCATAGTCTTGGTCCATAACAAGGGTGCGCGTTGCCTTTTTGTCGCCGTCGCTCCATTTGTTGAAGACATAACCGCGGTTGGGCGTAGCGATTATCTCGACCTGCGTACCTGCCGGATAAGACATATTGACCTCCTCGTTTACCGTGCCGCCCGTACCTGCCGAGATGTACAGATCGTAGAAATGCACTAACGAGAAGTTTTTGGTAACCGGTTCGCCGAGAATGGTAGTCGCATCGTCTGTTACCGGTTGTACCGAGAGTGTATATTGCCCCGTCTTGGTTCCGGAGAAGATGTACTGTTTCGCCGTGACAAACTCGTTCTTCTGTTCCTCTCCCGCAGCGTTGGTGACGATGATGTGGAATTGGGGTGCATCACTGCTCCATGTCGCTTTCGCCTTGAGATTGGCATAAGGCGATACCCTGAGGTTGGTAACGGCATCGGTATGGATATCCTGTACGAAAGTGGCGACAAGGGTGTAGTTGTCGTTCATAATGAGGGTACGCATGGCTTGGGTGATGCCGTCGCTCCACTGCGTGAAGCGGTAGCCGGTGTTAGGCGATGCCGTAACCGTAACCGCCGTTCCCTCTTCATAGGCATTCTGCTGCGGTGTCGCCGTTACCGTGCCACCCTCGGTAGGCGTGGCAGAGAGGGTAAGCGTATAGTACTTACCCGATGCCTCTGTGGCGGTGAAATCGTCGGTAGCCGCAGCGGCAAGAGCGTTGCCGTGGGTATCAAGCGGTGTAACGGCTATGCGGTAAGTACCTGCAACCGGTACGGTGCGTTGCCACAAGTGCGTCTCTACGGTGTCCGTATATAAGACCGCATTCCCCGCATCGTAGAGCGTAACCTCGTAGCACGGTGCGAGGCTCTCCCATGTCGCCGTTGCAACGAGCCCCTGTGCAGTTACGGACAGGTTCGACAGCGAGAAATCGGGCGTAGTATTTACCGTAATCACGGCTCCGGTTTGGAATCCTTGGAAGGTGCTGTCGGCTGCACAAGCATATACCGTCCAGTTGTAGGAGCCTGCTTGGGTGAAGGTGTAAGTTTCCGACATCTGTGATACCACATGGGTATGAACAGTGTTGCCCGTGCTTGCATTCTCGATGATAATATAGTACAAGGGCGAAGCTGTCTCTGCCGTCCATGTGAAGGTATATGTATAACCGTCTTTGGATGTGGCTTGCAAGTCCTTCGGCTCATACGGGTTTGCCGGTATCAGCACATCGGGACCTTGTACGAATTCCGACAACATCCCTCCCGCATCGTTCAATGTACATACTTTCCAGAATATCGTGCGGCTTTCCAAACCTGCCACATTGAGGTTCAGCGAAGTTTTGTCGGATGTAAATACATAGGAGTCTCCATTATCCACCGAGATGTTTATTCGGAAATTACTTCCTTGCTGAACCTGCCACGAGAGGGAGAGTTTGCCATACCCTGCCGAGGCTTGGAGGTTGTAGGGCGTATATACAGGGTCGGCATCAAAGAATGCGAAACTCTCTTGTACGGCGGAGCCGATGTAGTAGGTCTGTTCCTCATTGACCGGCCGCACCCACACCCAATAAGTCCCATTCTCCGAAGCCGTATAGATGTAGGATTTGGTATCCAATACATCGCCTTCCAACCAGTTGTAGTTATTGTCGTATATTCGGACTTGATAGTATGGCGCATCGCCTTCCCATGTAATTGTGGCGGTAAGACCGGACTTGTTGATTTGCAAGCCGGACACAACGGAAGCCGGTGCAGAAGTAACCGAGATGGTGTCGTCCGCGCAGGTTTGAGCGACGGGTGTGTCGTCCTCCGAATTGGCGATAACACACCATGAATAGTCGCCATTGAGTGCCAAGGTAACATCGCGGCGTGCGGCAGCCGCCGTGGAAGAATGGTAATACGAATCGGCATCCTCATAGGTAATCACCAATGTGTATGACGGAGCGGCTTGGTCGGCCTGCCACGAGAAGGTATAGTGGTACCCATCGGTGCTTGTTGCGGTGAGGTTATACGGCGTATAGGGCGTTTCCTGAATAACAAAGTCATTGCCCTGTATCCAGTCGGATAGGTATTTGCCACTGAGCGTGCGTGTGCGCACCCACCACTGATAAGTACCTGCCGTAAAGTTGTTCATTGTGGCGGATGTATCCGATACCGAGATGCTGTCTTCGCGATCGCTGTTCAGACGCGTATATTTCAGTTCAAAGAGGTCTCCCTCTGCTACCTCCCAGCGGAAAGTTACGGTTATATTGTTGGTAACAACGGCTTGGAGGTTGGTGGGGATATAGTTGGCAGCAACTTCCTTTTTGTACACATAACCTCGGCTTAATTCCGGCGTAGTGCCTTTGTAGTTTTGGAGCAGCGACAGCACGATCACATCATCGCCCGTCGCCAGTTCCTTCCCTGTGGAAAATTTCGTATTGTTCAACCCATATACGCGATATACATACAGGCTGTTGTCGGCGTCTTTGTCCTTTATATAGAAGGTGGCATTCCCGTAGGATGTGCTTATTTCCCTTACGGAAGTGATTTCGCCACGCACGAAATAAGGGATCGATGAGTATTCGCCGGAAGACAGCGCATTCGTTTTGTCCAAGGCTTCTGCCACCGTGAGGGCTGTAACACCGGTGTTGCTCAACGGTGTTCCGGATATGTACATCTTGGAAGCCTCGATGCTAACGGTATCGGTATAGCGGGTGTCGTTCGTCACGGTGGTATAGGCAATCCGGTAGTTGCCGTCCGCATCGAGCCATATCGTGGTAGCACCATCGGTGAAGGACTCTGTTACATCCACTCCATCCACGGTGTAGAACAAAAAAGAAGTCAAGGCAGACATTGTGCCAATCGCACCGTCGGAGTTTGCAGCCCACACATAAGAACCAATGATTGATGAAGAGTACTCGCTGTATAAGTCGAGATATAAGTGTGCGGCAACGGTGTTGTCCGTTGGGTTAGCGGAGGAGTATAGGTGCAAATACTTGTTTCCTTTCCCATAGTCCACAATCGTTCCCTCTTCGAAATTCCTATTGGGTGTCGGTGAAATCGGTGAGGTCGAGCAGTCTGCAGCATAGATGTTGTAGTTTGTCAAACCTTTGCCGCCTATCTTCAAACAGACATCTTCCGTTATGCCCGTATAGTCCTCCGTCTGCTGTGCGCCCGACCAACTTCCGTCGGTTACATCGCGGTTGACGGCAAGGCAGTTGACGGAGTTCGCCGTAGAGGTAACGGTGGCGGTGTACCAACCATCGGTATCCAAGGTGGCGGATACGCATTCCCCGGTATTATCCTCTGCCCACCACCAGAGCCACAGACCGCCGGTGATATCCATATCACAACCAGAGGCTTTGGCAAGGCGAATGGTATATTGCTTCTCACCCGCCGTCCCCATAAAGACGGAGTCCGCTGTTACCGTGAGCGGGAAGCGGTGTTCGCCGCGCGGGGTTTCCGTAAGGATCGGATAGGGGGTAGTGCCTCCTGTTGGCAAGACACCTACCGACAGTTCATAGTCCCCCGCAGCGAGCGACGAAAGTGAACTGCCCACATTGTACGCATTCGTGTAATAGTAACCTGATGGTAAATCGTAACTTGACCCTGTTAACTGTGTTGTATAAAGTGCATTGTCCTTGTAGATGATATACACAACCTCTCCCGCTGCATTTGCGATACCACTATTTTGGAACGGGTAGATGCTGAATGATACATTGTCAGACTTGCGAAGGCGCGCCTTAGAGGTAAGCGTTATGTTGTCTGCGATGATTAGCGGTATAGCATTACCGCTTTGGTTGGGTTGAATCCCCGTGTAGGCGGTAACACGTTCGGTGAAACCTTCTCCGCTGGCAGCACCGCCTGTGCCTTGCCCCGTCGGGTCCATCGCCGAAATCGGAAAATAGGCATTGTAGTAGCCGTTCCATCCCCAGTTGATATGCACATAGCCGTTGGACTGTATGCCATCGAGAACAAACGCATGCCCCTCATTTTTGGTGGTACTCCCGCTCATAAAAATAGGGTGTCCCGCCTGCAGGTCTTGCGCAATGATACCGAGCATCTCGCTCTCGTTCATATAGTCCTTGGGCAGTACGCGTATGCCCGCATCGTAGCCGAAGTAGTCGATGAGGGCTTGCATCATTTGGCTGCTGTACGCCCCGCTACCGCCGTTGGCGGACAGGTCATACTGCATTTCGCAAGCGACGCCCACATGGTACATCAAAGTGGCGACCGCAGTAGCCTGCGCATTCGTGTAGGTGCCGCTATAGTCGGGCAGCATATTTGTCCAGTCGTAAGTAGTTTTTCCGAAAGTAGCCTTCAAGGTTTGACTATTCCATTCGTAGGAATGGGAACCCGTTCCCGTTTTGGGATACTTGTGGTAGTACATAATCTGGCTTGCCGCTGTGGCGACGCAGCCCGTAACACAACGCTCATTGTCTTTGGTGGGGCATTGATTGTTGAAGGGGGTACCCTGCCCCCAAACGGTTTCACCGAGGAGGGGATCCACTATGGGATAGGTGGTGTTGGTAGCCGCTGCGGCAGCCGTTGCAGCCGTCTGCGCACCGCCGGCAGACGCCTCGCCGGAGAGTGCGGCAATCTCGGAGGCGTACATCCGCAGCCAGAAGCGCAGGTTGTCGGGGATATTTTCTGCGTCAAACGCACCGTTGTCCGCGTAGCCAAGAATGGCACGCGCACGGTCGTCGGCAGCCACGATGACAAATCCACCGTCGGTGGCGGCGGTGTTGAACACATACAATGCCGGAGTTGCGTTGTCGGTTTGCGTCTGGGTATATGCCCATTGCATGGGCTGCACCGTCCGACCGGCGGAAAGCGCCCGTTGGATACGCTGCACAGAGGAAACAGCGGGCTGCTTGTCGGCGGCAAAGCGCCCTGCGATTTGCATAGCCTCCTCCATGGTGCGCGGATTGGCTACGGTCAGCATCGCCATCAGCATAGCGAGCATTACTGTGAGAATGTGTTTCATGTTGTTTATATATTAAATTTGTTAATAAATAGAGATTCTTGTGTCGGCGGTATCGCCGCAGTTTCCATCGCTTGACGGGCGTGCATTCCTTGCCTATCCTTTGCTCATCCCTTGCCTATCCCTTGCTGATAGTTTGAACGACCTCTTGGGTTAGACAGAGTCTTTGCTCGCCCGTTAACATATTTTTCAACATCACCTTGCCAGCCGCCATCTCATCACTTCCGACAATCGCCACGAAGGGGATGTGTTTGGCGTCGGCATAGCCTAATTGCTTCTTCATCTTGGCAGGCTCGGGATAGACCTCCACCCGCAAACCCTGTGCGCGGAGGGTGTTGGCACAAGTGAGGGCGTATTGCAGTTCCTGCCCGCCGAACGAGGCAAAGAGGAGTTGGGTGGTCTGGAGCATATCCGCGGGATAGAGGTCTAACTCGGTAAGCACATCGTAGATACGGTCTGCCCCAAACGAGATACCCACGCCGCTCACGCCCGGCATACCGAAGATACCCGTCAGGTTGTCGTAGCGCCCGCCGCCCGTGATACTGCCCATCCGGACATCGAGTGCTTTCACCTCGAAGATAGCCCCCGTGTAGTAGTTCAGCCCGCGTGCGAGGCAGAGGTCGAGTTCGATGTCCAGCCCCACACCCGCCGCGTCCACGAGGTCGAAGATGGCGGTCATCTCCGCGATGCCCTTGCAGCCTGTTTCGGACTGCGCCAGCACCGTTTGCAGTTGCGCAAGTTTCGCGCGGTTGCTGCCGTTGAGGTGCAGTATCGGCTGCAACGCTGCGACTGCCTCTTGGGGTAAGCCTTTCTCTATCAGTTCGCTATTCACATTGTCGATGCCTATCTTGTCCAATTTGTCGATAGCCACTGTGATGTCGGTTATCTTGTCGGGCTGCCCGATAACCTCGGCAATACCCGCCAGAATCTTGCGGTTGTTGATGTGCAGGCAGACGCGGATGCCGAGCCGCTTGTACACCTCCTCGACAATCTCGATGAGTTCCAACTCGCTCACGAGCGAATCCGTCCCCACCACATCCACATCGCACTGGTAGAATTCGCGGTAACGCCCTTTCTGCGGGCGGTCGGCACGCCATACGGGCTGTATCTGATAGCGTTTGAAGGGGAACTGAATCTCATCGCGGTGCTGCACCACGAAGCGCGCGAATGGCACTGTCAAATCGTAGCGCAACCCTTTTTCGCACACAACCGCCGTCGCCTTGCCGATACTCAGGTCGTCCTGCAGTTTCTCGCGCAGCGGGCTGACCCAGTCGCCCGAATTGAGTATCTTGAAGAGCAGTTTGTCGCCCTCCTCGCCGTACTTGCCCATGAGGGTGGAGAGGTTCTCCATGGCGGGCGTCTCAATTTGCTGGAAGCCATAGAGAGCGAAGACGCTCTTAATGGTGTCGAAAATATAGTTGCGCCGCGCCATCTCTACGGGCGAGAAGTCGCGGGTTCCTTTGGGGATACTTGGTTTTTGCGCCATATTCCTATGAATTGAACAGTTTACAATAGATTCGCGCGGTAGCCCCGCACTCGGTTTGCACATAGCGTGCCGCATTGCGCCCCATCTCGTCCCGCCGCAGGAACGCCTCGTCCAACGCGGCTACCAACTCGGTATAGCAGCGCACGGTGCGTGCCGCATCGGCTTGGATAAGCCCGCGTGCCTCGCGGAACTTGCGCCAGTTCGGACCGAACACGATAGGCATGCCGTACACAGCGGGCTCCAAGGTGTTGTGAATCCCCTCGCCGAAGCCTCCGCCCACATACGCCACCTGCCCGTAGCGGTAGATGGACGACAGCACGCCAATGGTGTCCACCAAAAGGATTTGGCACTTGTCAATACTCATCGCACAGGCCTCCGAGTAGCGCACATAACGCCCCTCAAAGTACTGGAATATCCGGTGCAGATGCCCTGCACCTACCTCGTGCGGCACCAGCACCAACTTGGTGCCGGGTCGTTCGGCGATGTAGCGCGCCAGCAACTCCTCGTCGTGCGGCCAAGTACTGCCCGCCACCAACAGACGGTCTGCGCCGCGTGCGAACTCCTCCACGAGGGACAGGTCTTTCGCCGCCGCCATTGCCTCTGTCACGCGGTCGAAGCGTGTGTCGCCCGCCACTTCCACCTCCTTAATGCCATAGCGTTTCAGCAGTTGGCACGATGCCTCGTCTTGCACAAAGATGTGCCGGAAACAGGTAAGCAGTTCCAGATAGCCCTTGCCCCAAGGCAGGAAAAACAACTGCCCGGGACGGAATATCGCCGAGATTAGATAGGTGGGGACATCATGGCGTTTGAGCGCGTGCAGGTACGCCGGCCAGAACTCATACTTGACGAATATCGCCAACTCCACATCGACCGCGCGCAGGAATTGTTCGGCGTTGCGTTTGGTGGCGAAAGGCAGATAGACCACCTTGTCCACTTTGTCGTAGTCTTTGCGCAGTTCGAAGCCGGAGGGTGAGAAGAAAGTCAGCAGAATTTTGCGGGCGGGTTGCTCGGCTTTCAGGTGTTCGATGATGGGGCGCGCCTGTTCAAACTCGCCCACGGACGCCGCATGAAACCATACAACCCGATTTCCTCCCCATGCTTTCAACTCCTGCAAGGCACGCCCTTGCCCTGCCACCAACTTTCTTGCCTTCTCATGACCAAAGAATGCCGCTATACGAACCAAGAGGAAATATAAATACATAGCACACTGCACGCAATTAAAAACTGCGCAAAATTACGGATTTTTATTGGATTGACCAAATATATTGCGTAATTTTGCAGCCACAAAGCAAACCATAGGAATGGAAGCAGTCGTTATCCTTGCTATAGAATCCAGTTGTGATGATACTTCGGCAGCCGTTATCCGCGACGGTGTGTTGCTGAGCAATGTAACCGCCTCGCAGAAGGTGCATGAGGAGTTTGGCGGAGTAGTACCCGAGTTGGCAAGCCGTGCCCACCAGTTGAATATCGTGCCGGTGGTAGACGCAGCACTCCGCCGTGCAGGTGTGGGCGTGCAAGATCTCTCGGCGGTTGCCTTTACGCGCGGTCCGGGGCTGCTGGGCAGCCTATTGGTGGGCACATCCTTTGCCAAGGGGCTTGCCTTGTCGCAGCGCATTCCCCTTATTGAGGTAAACCATCTGCAGGGGCATGTCCTCGCGCATTTCGTAGAGCCGTCGGCAGCGTTGAAAGCGGCGACTCCAAGTCTTGCCAATGCCGTCATCAAGCACCCCTCCTTTCCGTTCCTGTGCCTGCTCGTGAGCGGCGGCAACAGCCAGATTGTATTCGTGCGCAACTACAACCAAATGGAAATCATCGGTCAGACGATCGACGACGCAGCCGGCGAGGCTTTCGACAAGTGCGCCAAGGTCATGGGCTTGCCCTACCCGGGCGGACCGTGGATTGACAAACTCGCCCGCGAGGGGAACCCCGATGCTTTCACCTTTGCCAAGCCGCATATCCCTGGCTACGACTATTCTTTCTCGGGGCTGAAAACCTCCTTTCTCTATTTCCTGCGCGACCGGTTGAAGGACGACCCCGACTTTATCGAGACGCACAAAGCCGACCTGTGTGCTTCCCTGCAAAAGACGGTGGTGGAGATTCTGATGGCGAAACTCAAGCAGGCAGCCTTGCACCTTAATATCCGCCAAGTCGCTGTAGCGGGCGGTGTGAGTGCGAACAGCGGTTTGCGTCAGGCGTTTGCGGACTACGGCAAGCGTTACCATTGGGAGGTATTTGTCCCGCCCTTCTCTTTTACCACCGACAATGCAGCGATGATTTGTCAGGCGGGCTATTTCAAGTATTTAGACCACGATTTCTGTTCTTTGGACGCAGTCCCGTATGCCAAAACGCAAATTTGACATACGCCCCTACACGGACATCCTTGTGTTTGTCGTGGCGTTGTTCGCGGCGAACTGGGTATGGAAACTGTCCATCTCGGGCGATGAAGGGCATGCCTGCGTTACCTGCCTCGGGTGGGATGTTACGCGTCCCTTTGATTGGCTCACGCAGCACATTGCCACGGTCGTGTACGCCATCGTGCATTGGTTTCGCGACACGGCGGTCTTGCGGGGGACGCAGATTGTATTCGACACGGGCAGCCGCATTACGGTTGTATGGAGTTGCACGGCTATCAAGCAGTCGTTCATCTGGCTTGTCATTCTTCTTGCCGCGCGGGGTGCGTGGTACCACAAGTGCTGGTTCATTCCGCTTGGCTGGTTGTGCATTTATGTTTTCAATATCTTCCGCATTGCGGTGATTGCCTTGGCGATAGCCGACCACCCAGAGTGGTTTGAACTGTTGCACACCTACCTGTTCAAGTACCTATTCTACAGTATGTTGTTTCTGCTCTGGCTTATCTGGACTAACAAGATTGCCGCGCCGCCTTCGCCCGACACCACCCCCACCGCCGACCCTCATTAACCCAACCACCGCCCCCCACTAACCCCACCGCCAAGACACCTCCCCTCATCCCACAAGACATCCCACCTCCACTGAAAAGGCTTACCTCCCCTCTCAACCCACGAGGCACACCACCGCACCTCCCTTTCGCATTCTTCCCCACCTACTGCCGTCTCCGTCCCTCGCGTCGTCAATCCCCACTATGGACGCGCCACCGACCTTCCCAAACCCCTCCAAGGGAGGGGCTTGTGGGACATCTGTCGAGCCCCCTCTCGGAGGGGGTTGAGGGAGTCTTCCCTGCCTTCTCGCTGTCAGTATCGGGTTGCTAACGGGTGATTAACGGGTCGTTAACGGGTGATTAACGGGTGATTAACGGGTGATTAACGGGTGATTAACGGGTGATTAACGCGTACTTATCGGGTTATCAACGGGTTAGTCAGCAATTCCGATAAAGGGTCAATAAAGGGCAGACCGTAGCCTGCCCTTTATGTTGTCGTATGTTTCGGTGGGGAATATCGGCTTTTACAGCCCTGCCAGCACCTCTTCTATCGCTGCCTCGTTGGGGTTGCGCAGCACGATAGTGCCTTCTCGGTCGATGAGCAGCGTGGTGGGAATGGACATAACGCCATAGACATCAAAGGGGTTGTAGGGTGGTTCGCGTTGGTCGCGTATTTGTTTCCACGGCAGGTCTTCCTCCTCAATGGCGGTGCGCCACGCAGCCTCGTCGCGGTCGCAACTGATGCCGACTATCTCCAAGCGTCCGGACGGGTGGTAGGAGGTGTAAAGTTCCTTGAGTACCGGCAGCAACTGACGGCAGGGGCGGCACCACGATGCCCAAAAGTCCACCAGCACATAGTCGGCGGTTCCCACCACTTGGCTCAAAGCCAGCACATTGCCGTCGGGTTGCAGGGCAGCCACATCGGTGTACGGATTGCCGGGGGCTCCCATCCGTTCCGCCTGATAATTGGCATAGTATTCCTGCATACTCTCATTTTGCAGCCGTTCTGCGGGCATAGCCTCAAACACCCCCTTCTTCTGCTCGGTCGAGAGCAGATAGTAGATATTGTAGAGGATTGAGTCGCTGGTTGCATCGGCGATATGTTGCACCATAAAATCGTAACTCTCATTCACAAAAGCCGTTACGATTGAGTCTGCCTGTTCGGGCGTAAGGGAATCCTGCAGTTGCGCAATCATTGCGTCCTGCTTGACTTGAAATTGTTGATAGGCAGAGGGTTTGTGCGTACAACTTGCCAGGCACGCTACCGCCACCAACAAAGACCATACTACTTGTTTCATCTTGCTGTATTTTAATGGGTTATAACATTTATGTACAAGAATTATACCAAATTCGCATACCTTACATGCGTAGTTTGAAGCCGCTGAGCAGTGTGTCGGGACAGAAATGGAAGACAGATGCCATCTCGCCCGCCATACAGAAGCCGCATTGACGGCACTGCTCCGTACCATAGCCCACGCATAAGCCACGGCTGCCGTCGGGGTAGATAAAATTGGTCACGAAGCACTCCTTACCCAACGAAATCTGTCCGAGAGCGTTCTTCTTCATCTTGCGCAAACCCGAATAACTGTTCATTATCGGGTAGCCTTTGTGCTTGTAAGTCAACACCTTATCTATCAGTTCCGCTTTCTTCTCCGGCGGCAACATCAAATACTCCGTGCCGGGATAGGGGGTATGAAAATTGACGGAAATCTGCTCGATGGCGGGGTTCTGCCGCACATACTCCATGGCGGCATCCAGCGACTCGTAGTTCAGGCTGTTTACCACCATATTAACGCAGATATGTTTCTGCCCCGAGCGGCGTATATTCTCCTCCAAGCGGGCAAAAGTACCCTCGCCACGAATGCTGTCGTGGAACTTACCCACGCCGTCCATAGACACCCAAATCGAATGCGGGTGAATCCACGAGAAGTCCTGCTGCGCATTGGTTGTGACGGTAATCGAGAAAAAGCCCAACGCCCGTGCCTTGTCTATCAGGTCGTTGATGGTGCGGTCGCCCTCTTTCCACAGCGTCGGTTCGCCCCCCTCAAGGTCAATAAAACGAGAGCCCTGCGCATAGGCATACTGCATATCCGCTACGATCTCATCGTAGGTGCGTTGCCGATAGCCCGCACTGCCATAGACAGAGCAGTGCTTGCAACGCAGGTTACACTTGTCAGTGATGAACAACACAGTTTGCAGCGGGGCTTTGCGTCCGAAAAAACGCGCCCGCACGAACCATTGTGCCAAATAGAAGTATTGTCGGAGCATGAGGGAGTTGTTTAGTTGAGTGTTGAGTGTTGAGAGTTGAGTGCAGTTGATAGTTTAGAGTATAGCGAGTACGATATGTACCACGATGAGTATCAAGCAGAAAAAGGTGCAGATATTGCGGGCAAGGAGCCAACGGATAAGGAACCAATCAATACCCGCCTGCACATAATCATCCCACTTGCCCATCGGTCCCATCCACCAGCGGGGACTTGTCAGGCACGGCAGGTTATGCACAAATCGATAGGTCGAATAAATCAGATAGAGCGACATCGGCAGTGTGGCAAGCGTAAGCAGATACCACGCACTCCACCAAGCGAGGGCTATTCCTACACCCAGCAGCACAAACGGCAGCAACGCAAACACCGCCACAAACGCAAGCATCACCGCAGGGCGACGCAGCAGACGGGCAAAAGTCATTTTCCCCAATGCCGCATCGGCATTTACCTCCATCACGGAATGGACAAAGAGGATGTTTGTTACAAGGCTGCCTACTGCCAACCCCATAAACAACATTTGCCATGAGAAAAGCGTCCCCGTCATCGCCGCCTGCACACCGAGCATATTCAGAGGGCCGAACATCAAGCCTATAACCAATTCGCCCAGACCGTGGTAGCCCAATTCGAACGGTTTGCCCGAGTAACTCAACCCCAACAGCATCCCCAACACCGCATACAGCACGATGCCGAATGTTGCCTGCCAACCATGCAACAATCCCTGCGTAAGAAAGGCAATCAGCCCCATGGAGGCAGCAAAACAGAGAAACCACGCCACTGCCCAACCCAAGGCATGCAAGGTTGTAGCCCCGCTGCGAATATAGTTGCACTTGTCCGTCCGCGCACGAATACTCTCGGAGCATAGTTCGGAGCGTATGCGTGAGTCGTGGCGATAGTCGAAATAGTCGTCGGCAAGATTCATACCAAGGTGCGCCGCACACACGCCCAACAACACGGGCAGTGCCAGCCACCACACAAAACCCTCCTGCCCGATACAAAGCACCATAGCCGTCAGGCAGGGCAATGCCGACTGTGGCAGCGAAATATCACGGCTGTTCTTCAGCCAGAAACGAAGCGTATGCATATCAGGAATAAGGAATTAGAGGAGTTTCTTGTACCGTACGCGTTTGGGCGCACATGCGTCTTCGCCGAGACGCATTTTCTTGTTGGCTTCGTAGTCGGAGTAGTCGCCCTCGAACCAGAACACTTTCGAATCACCCTCAAAGGCGAGGATATGGGTGCAGATACGGTCAAGGAACCAGCGGTCGTGCGAGATGACAACGGCACAACCGGCGAAGTTCTCCAACCCCTCTTCCAAGGCACGCAGCGTATTCACATCGATGTCGTTGGTCGGCTCGTCGAGCAGCAGCACATTGGCTTCGGATTTCAGTGTCAGCGCAAGGTGCAGGCGGTTGCGTTCGCCGCCGGAGAGCACACCGCACTTTTTCTCTTGGTCACTGCCAGTGAAATTAAAGCGGCTCAGATAAGCGCGTGCGTTTACTTCCCTTCCGCCCACACGGATGTACTCCGTGCCGTTTGCGATGGTCTCGAATACGGTCTTCTCGGGATCGATGTTCGAGTGTACTTGATCGACATAGCCTACCTTGACTGTCTCGCCTACCGCGAAAGTACCCTTGTCGGGTTTCTCCATACCCATTATCATACGGAAGAGGGTCGTCTTGCCTGCGCCGTTCGGACCTATTACGCCCACGATACCGTTCGGCGGCAACATAAAGTTCAAGTCCTCGAACAGCACCTTCTCCCCAAAGGCTTTAGCGACGCCTTCCGCGTTGATGACTTTGTTACCCAAGCGGGGACCGTTGGGGATAAATATCTCGAGCCTCTCTTCCCGCTCTTTCTGCTCTTCGTTGAGCATCCTGTCGTATGCCGCCAGACGCGCTTTGCCCTTCGCTTGTCGGGCTTTCGGTGCCATGTGTACCCACTCCAATTCCCGTTCGAGGGTCTTGCGGCGTTTGCTCGCCTGTTTCTCCTCCTGCGCCATACGGGCAGTCTTTTGTTCGAGCCACGAGGTGTAGTTGCCCTTCCAAGGAATGCCCTCGCCGCGGTCGAGTTCGAGTATCCATCCTGCCACATGGTCGAGGAAATAGCGGTCATGTGTAATGCAGATGACGGTTCCTGCGTATTGTTGCAGGTGCTGTTCGAGCCAGTCGATCGACTCAGCATCGAGGTGGTTGGTAGGTTCGTCCAACAGCAGAATATCGGGTTGTTGCAGCAACAACCTGCAAAGAGCGACTCTTCGTCGTTCGCCGCCCGAAAGGTTCTTCACGACCGCATCATCGTCGGGGCAGCGCAGGGCGTCCATAGCACGGTCGAGTTTCTGGTCGATGTTCCACGCATCACTGCTGTCGAGTTTGTCTTGTAGTTCCGACTGTCGTGCGAGCAACTTGTCGAAGTCGGCGTCCGGTTCGGCGAAAGCAGCGTTGATTTCGTCGTATTCGTGCAACATATCCATAATGGGCTTCACGCCCTCCTGCACGCATTCCCGTACGGTTTTCTCGGGGTCAAGTTTCGGATCTTGTTCGAGGTAGCCGACGCTGTAGCCGGGGGAGAAGACCACTTCCCCATCGTAGTTCTTTTCTACGCCGGCAATGATTTTCATCAGGGTGGATTTACCGCTGCCGTTTAGTCCGATGATACCGATTTTCGCTCCGTAGTAGAAGGAGAGGTAGATGTTGCTGAGTACGCGTTTTTGCGGGCTGAAACTTTTGCTCACGCCCACCATTGAGAAGATGATTTTCTTATCGTCTGCCATTGTGGTTGGAATGTAGGTTGCGTATTTTCCGTTGTTTTCGTGCGCAAAGGTAGTGCTTTTATCCGAGGTATGCAAAATCCGATTTGCGGGTCTCAGGAATTAACCCTACCTTTGCCCGACTTTTGGCTAATACTTTTATGGGACACTCTTCTTCTCCGATACGCGGCGCATTCCTGCGGGGGCTGTTTTTAGTGGGGTCGCTCGCGGCGGCAAGCGGGTCGGTATATGCCGGTAACGACACAGTACGCTCCTCGACGCGGCAGGCGTGGTTAGACCCTTATCCCGCGCATATCGGTTTTCAGTACGGTGCTTCCGCGTCTGTCGTAAGCAATTACCTGTGGCGGGGTTTGTATGTAGGCGGTTTGAGTTTGCAGGCGGATGCTACGGTCGGCTATGGCGGGTTCTTCGTAAATATGTGGTGGAACATAGGGGCTTCGGACTGGACTTTTCGACAGTTCAACCCCGAAATAGACCTTGCTGTCGGGTTCAGCCGTTGGGGGTTGTCGGTCTATTATCTGCACATGTATTACTTTGACCATTATGCCGATGGGACGCGCTCCCGCTTTTTCGATATGCGTAATTATACGCCCGGAGGAGGTGGCACCACTGGTGAATGGCGCGTGTCGTATCGTGTGAGCAACCGTCTTCCGTTGAGCGTACTGATTGCGTTCCGTACTTTCGGGAGGGACGGTTACAGGCAGGACGGGGTTCTTCGGCGTGCCTATTCTACCTATATCGAAGCGGGGTATGACTTCGCTTTGCCCTGCGACTGGCTGCTTGCAGCGCGGGTGGGTATGACGCCCGCCCGCAGTCTGTACACGGGTTACGAGGGCGACTTTGCCGTAACCTTGGTCGGCTTGCGTTTGCAGAAAACTTGGACGATGGGCAAAGGCAGTTGGTCTGCCTTTGCCCATGCCATGCTCAATCCGTACCGCGTGAATGCGGCGAATGTGCTGCGTCCGTTGGCGGAAGCCGGTGAGCAACGCCTGCATCTCTGCGTCGGCACCGCCTTCAACCTATAAGGAAATTGCTCTCAACGCTCAACACTCAACACTCCACTATCCGGCGGTCAGTGTTTGGAGATTTGACTGCCTCCGACGGAAAGCGATTGCTTGACGGCGGGGGTTCCCTTGTACACTATTTTGCTGGCGCCGGCTGCTTGCGCCCATAGTGTTCGCAAGACATATAGTTCTGCGTAACTGGCTCCCTTGCAGTTGATGCGCATATCCTGCACCGACAGGTCGTCGGCGTTTATTTTTCCCGCGCCGGATAGGGTGATATCCGCAGTTTGTGCCGAGCCTTCCAATTCCAATTCCGTGGCTCCCTGCGCCGTTACCGTGAGGTGCAGCACGGCAAGGTGCAAGTCGGTGGATACGGCACCCGTGCATTCTAATACGAGAGCCGGTTGGCACAAGACACCTTCGTTCTCCACCTTGCAGGCACCCGTGGCGCGAATGCGGCGCAGTTCCGGGACGCAGACGGTGAGGTCTGCCCCCTCGTATCGTTCGGAGGGGATTCGTAGGTAGAGGACGCTGTCGCGTACTTCCGAGATGATGGCGGCAGGTTCGTTGCAAGCCACAGAGAGCAGCGGTTCGGATGCCGGTTGCAGCGTAACCGAAGCCGCTCCCTCCACCTCTATGGAGTGGAAGGCAGGCAGGGTGCGCGTCTCGGTAAAGAGATAGTCAGAATCGTCGTCCGCCACACGCTGCAGGGTCTGAATCAGTTGGCGCGTGCCGCCTGTTGTGTGGGCGGCTTTGACGATGACGCACACTACGCCCGCTATCGACAAGAGCCAGATGATGAGTATTATCCACCAAAAGCGTGCTTTGGGGGCACGGCGTGTGCGCAGATACGCGACGATGGTGTGTACTAACATCACCACCGGCACAACGACCGCCGTCAGTACGCACACCGCACCCAATGCAATCCACCATGCATCGCCCCCGAAAAGTTCCATACCGACCACAGGAACAACGCTCATCACACCGACGCCCGCCGCCAATAGCCCGACCGTTACGCCGAAGAAGGCGAAGAGTACCGGAATGAGTAACGGTATGGCGATGAGTGCCAGCAGCACGATAACTGTTATGCCGATGGTTCGACCGCAGCCCGCTTGTGAGGAGGGCGATTTCTTGATTTTCGGACGCTTGTTCTCCCCGAATTCTGCGGGGGCGCCTATTTGTGCCTTGACTGTATTGACCATGTCCCGGTTGATGACCTGGGCATTGCGTGCGAACAAGGCTTTTTGAAACAACTCGGCTATTCGGGCTTCGATGTCTGACAGCACATCCGACTTTTCGTCCATGGGCAGACGCAGTTCGATGTCCTGCAGGTAGTCCCGCAGGTCTTGGTAGGCATCATAGTCGATGTTGTAAACGAGTCCGTTGAGATTGATTGTACGAGTCTCTTTCATTGTAAAGGTAATTTATTGGGGTTTGTTATTGGGATTAAACAAAGGATCGGCATCGGTGTAAGGCGTTTGCGCCTCCGCCGTCGGGGTTTCCGCCGCTATGGCGTTGATAGCCGCACTGATGGCGTGCCACTCGGCGTCCAACTGTCGGAGCAGGTTGTGTCCCTCCTGCGTCAGACGAAAGTATTTGCGCGGAGGTCCGTCGTTCGACTCTTGCCAGCGATAGGCAAGCAGCCCGTTGTTCTTCATGCGGGAGAGCAGAGGATACAGCGTCCCCTCCACAACGAGCAGGTTGGCTTGCTTAAGCACCTCCAGAATGTCGGAGGCATAGGCTTCGCGCCGACTGATGACGGAGAGGATACAGTATTCGAGTATCCCTTTCCGCATTTGGCTTTTAATATTCTCTATCATCGGTGGGAGCGTTGGGCATAAGTACACACATGATAATGTAGAGCAGGATGCCGGGGAATGCGGCGGTGAATAGCGTCAGCATCACATACGCAATGCGCACCACGGTCGGATCAACCTCGCAATAAGCGGCGATCCCTCCACATACGCCGGCAATCATACGGTCGGCGGAACGATACAGTTTCTTCATTGTTGTTGGGTTATTGGGTGAATATGTTCGTTTTATTGGGGGCGTTTATCGGGGTGTTTTGGGGATCGGAAGGCGCAATTTTTCTGTTTCACGCTGCAAAGGTAGTGCTTTTATTTGTACTATGCAAAACATACTACCAAAAATTATGCGTTTTTTGGGCAGGTGGGCAGGAAGGGAGAGTCGGAGGGGGTCTGGGAGGATAGTGTTTAGCGTTGGGTGCAGTGGAGAGTTGAGGGTTGAGAGGAGTTGGTAAAGGAAAAGTAGAGAGAGGGGAGGAGGAAGATTTGGCAATATGCAATTTTTATTGTACCTTTGCGCGCTGTACCTGCAACGAACAACAAAAACAACCCTGAACGCGCAGCCACAATATGTACAACCGAGTATTACTGAAGTTATCGGGCGAGAGCCTGATGGGTGCCAAACAATACGGCATCGATGAAAAGAGATTGGGCGACTACGCCCTGCAAATACAAGCCCTCGCCGCACGCGGCATAGAGGTCGGTATCGTCATCGGAGGCGGCAATATCTTCCGCGGACTGACCGGCGCACAGAAAGGTTTCGACCGCGTCAAAGGCGACCAAATGGGTATGCTCGCCACCGTCATCAACTCCCTCGCCCTCTGCTCCGCCTTGGAAGCCGCAGGACAGAAAGTGCGCGTGCTGACCAGCGTGCGCATGGAACCGATCGGCGAACTCTATAGCACCGCCAAAGCACGACGCCTGCTCGCCAAAGGCAATATCGTCATCATCGCCGGCGGCACGGGCAACCCCTATTTCACCACCGACACCGCCTCCGTGCTGCGCGCCATCGAGTTGCAAGCCGATGTCATGCTCAAAGGAACCCGCGTGGACGGGGTCTATACCGCCGACCCCGAACGCGACCCCACCGCTACCAAATTCGCGGAGATAACCTACGACGAGGTGCTGGCGCGGCATCTCAAAGTAATGGACTTGACCGCTATCACCCTCTGCAAGGAGAACAATATGCCTATCTATGTGTTCGATATGGACACGGTGGGCAATCTCGCGCGGGTGATGAACGGCGAGGCTATAGGCACTTTGGTTAAACCCTGACAATAAAACTCTATACCTATGATTGAACCCTCCAAGATTCAGAGCGATGCAGACGAGTCGATGCAGTCTGCTATCCTCTTTTTAGACGACGCCTTGGCGCATATCCGCGCCGGCAAGGCAAGTACGCGTATCCTCGACCCCGTCAAGGTGGACTACTACGGACAGATGAGCGCACTGACCAATGTGGCGACCGTTACTACGCCCGACGCACGCACCATTCAGATTCAGCCGTGGGAGAAGAAGATGCTGTCCGTTATCGAGCGTGCTATCATCAACTCCAACCTCGGCTTGGCACCCAACAACAATGGCGAGTGTATCCGCTTGATTATGCCGCCGCTCACCGAAGAGCGCCGCCGCGAGTTGGCAAAGCAATGCAAGGGCGAGGCGGAGAATGCCAAGATGAGCGTGCGCAATGCACGGCGCGACGCGATCGACCTGCTCAAGAAACAAGTGAAAGAGGGCTTGCCCGAAGACGCAGAGAAAGATGCCGAGAACGAGGTGCAGAAACTGCACGACAAGTACATACGGCAAATCGATGAACTCTACGCCAAGAAAGAAAAGGATATTATGACCGTATAGGCTCGGTCGTGATGCGTTCAGGCAAGTGGCGTTACATTCTCGCAGTGGCAGTGGCGGCAGGGGTTAGCCCGTGGTGCCGCGCGTTGTCGTTGGACAGCGTGGTCAATCTGCCTGCGATGGGGCTGCCTGTCGTGAACTACACACCCGAGACCTCATGGGAGTTCGGTGCCGCTGCGCAAGGTTATTTCCGCCTGCCGCAGCAGACCAAGACCTCGATTGTGCAGTTGGACGGCGCGTACACGCTCAAGAAGCAGTGGTATGTCAATGCGTCCGGCACGCTCTATTTCGGAGGTAGGCTTCCGTGGCAGTTGCAGTTCCGCGCGTGGTACAGCGACCGACCCACCTCCTACTACGGCATCGGCAACACAGGCAACACCGAGGTGGGATTGCGCCGCGTGCGCACGCCTTTCACGCTTCGCAAGGGGTTGCTGTCGGTGCAGACACGCTTGTCGGTGGGGGGCAACTGGTCGGTAGGACCGTTGTTCGACTTTCAGTACCACCACTCCGACCTCACGGAGGAGCAAGCCACCTACCCCATTTGCGTGGAATGGGGGTTGGGCATAGGGGCGCAGTACGACACCCGCGACCGCGTATTCTACCCCACCCGCGGCTTGCTGTTCAAGACCACCCTGACGCACTACGAACCGACACTCGGTTCGACGGCGCGGCTCACAATGGCAGCGTGCGACCTGCGGCAGTTCGTGCCGCTGCCCTGCGACTTCGTCTGGGCGTGGCAGTGCAAGACCCAATGGGCTGTCTCGGCAGGGGACATCCCGTATATGATGTTGCCGTGTTTAGGCGGGCAGGACGGGTTGCGCGGAGTGAGTACGAACATGTTCCGCGACGACGCCATGGTGTTGCTGCAGACCGAGTTGCGCATACCGATATGGAGTATCTTCCGCGCTACGGTGTTCGCCGGTATCGGTGATGTGTATGACCTGCACCATTGGCAGTGGGCGACACCCAAAGTGGGCTACGGCTTGGGGTTGCGTGTGAGTATCAACCGCGCCAAAGTAAATATCCGTTTCGATGTCGCCCGCAGCAATGTGGACCCGCGTTGGAACGACAGCAAGGCGTACAGTTTCTATTTCACGGCAACGGAGGCGTTTTGAGTATGAGAGGATTGGTTATCAAATCGACAGGCAGCGGCTACACCGTCCGCATGGATGACGGGCAGACGCGGGAATGCTATGTGAAAGGCAACTTCCGCCTGCGCGGCATACGCTCCACCAACCCTGTGGCTATCGGCGATTATGTAGAGGTGGCGCGCAACGCCGACGGCACGCACTGGATTACCGATGTGGCGGAACGGCGCAACTATATCATCCGCCGCAGCACGAACCTCAGCCACGCGTCGCATATCCTCGCCGCCAACATCGATCTTGCCGCACTGCTCGTGACGGTCAATCACCCGCGCACCTCCACCACGTTCATCGACCGCTTCCTGGCCACCTGCGAGGCGTATCGTGTGCCGGCGTGCTTGGTATTCAACAAGATAGACACGCTCACCGCCGAAGAACGGGAGCAACTGACCGCCCTGCGCGGGTTGTACGCCTCGCTCGGATACCCCACCTACGCCATCAGTGCGTTGCGCCGTGCCGCCGGGGCGGACGACTACGACAGCCTCCTGCACGCCTTGGCGCCGCAGCCGCAGCAAGACACCCGTATCGTGCTGCTGTCGGGCAACTCGGGGGTGGGAAAATCCACCCTGCTGAACGCCCTTTTGGGAGAGGATATCGCCCGCACAGGCAGCATATCATCGGCGCACGACAAGGGCATGCACACCACCACTTTTTCGGAGATGTACCCCCTGCGCGGCAGCGGGAACAGGGTATGGATTGCCGACACGCCGGGGATTAAGGGCTTCGGCGTCTTGGATATGCAGCGGCAGGAGGTGGGGCATTACTTTCGGGAGATATTCCGCACGGGACAGGCGTGCCGCTATTCCGACTGCCTGCATATCGATGAGCCGGCGTGTGCAGTCTGTCAGGCGGTGCAAGACGGCGCGATTGCCTTCTCACGGTATGAGAGTTACCTGTCGATGTTGGAGGACATCACCGAAGCCAAGTACCGATAATATACGATTTTTAAGATTGCCTCCCTCGGCACTCCCTCCGTACAGGGTCGGGTAAAACAGCAAGGGATACGCAAGGGATGAGCAAGGGACAGGCTACCCTTATGCAACCGGTAAAAAGTGTCATTTTTTACGATTTGCAGGTTTGAAAAGAAAGTTGTACCTTTGCCGCACAATCGAACAGTTACACGCCATCCGCACTTATGAACGGCTCACAAGACCAAGTCATCGCCTATTTTGTTTCGTTCTGCATAGAGCAGTACAAGCACCGGCACGGGTTGCGCGGCGAAGAGGCTATGGCATATCTGCAAGAGGTCGGTGTGCTGCAATACCTTGCGGATAATTACGAAGTCCTGCACACACAAAGTGCGCAATGGATATTGGAAGACATGGAAGAGTTTATCGCCCTGCGCAAAAAGTCGAAAATATGATATTGTACCATGGCAGTTTGGATATTGTAGCATGCCCCGAAATACGCATACCGGCACGCACCTTGGACTATGGTAGCGGTTTCTATACCACCACTTCCTACGACCAAGCCGCGCAGTGGGTACGCCGTAAATTGCAAGAAACGGATGTTCAAAAAGGATATGTGAATCTGTATGCGTTTGACGAAAGCAGCATACAGAGTTTCCATTGCTTGTCGTTCGCTTCGCCTTCCGAAGAGTGGTTGGATTTTGTGATGAAGAATCGCACACAAAGAGATTTTGTGCATGACTACGACATCGTATATGGTCCCGTTGCCAACGACAAAGTGTATGCGGCTTTTGCGCTCTACGAGGGTGGTTTGTTGTCGCGGCAAGGGCTTATCAGCGAATTGAAGACTTACAGGTTGATAGACCAATATCTCTTTCACACACAGGCTGCCTTGCAATGCATTTAGTTTGTGGAAGCACAAGAAATTACCAAGTAACGGCATTGTGCAACCTATTGAAATTTCACCGGATAAGATGACGGACATTACCCAAGACAACCTTTATCTGCTATTGCCCTCGAAAGTGAGCCGCGTGGCGGAGATGCTAATGGAAGATGACGATATCTCCGTAGTGGACGCCGTGGCACAAATATACCGCTCGCAGATGTATCGGCAGTTGGAGCAAGAGCATACCAAACTTTGGCATCTTGGCAGTGTGGACTTATACGCCGAAACCAAAAACAATGCAGTATGACCCTCCATTCCGACGATAAGACACACCGCGACATGCTCGACCTTATGCGGGGCTTTGCCGATACAGGGCGTCCGCAAGTAGGCATATTCTGGTACGACTATGCACACAACACCCTGTTCGGGGTGCAGAAAGACGATGCCGACCGCTATATCGACGAGCATTGGGACATCGGACACGGCTGGTCAGGAGACAAACTATGAAACATGCCATGAAAGTTTTGTTTCTTAGTGCGTGGTATCCGACCGAGCGGGATGCGATGGCGGGATTGTTTGTGCAAAAGCATGCGGAAGCCGTTGCGCAGCAAGGGGCGGATGTGCGTGTTCTCTACTCCGAAGCCACAGGCATACGGTGGTCGTGGGAAATGGCACGCGCATGGAAACAATTGCACCGAGAATGGGGATTGCCCGATGTAGTACAGATGAATGTACTTGATAAGAACGGCGTGCTTGCTCTCTACCTGCGCCGACGCTATCATATCCCATTTGTCATTATTGAGCATTGGAGCGGATATCTGCCTGCTAACTTTTCGTTCAAAGGAGGATGGCATGGCAAAGCCATGAAATATATTGCCCGCAAAGCATCGTGCATTATGCCCGTCAGTCGGATGTTGGAAGAAGCAATGAAGCAGTGCGGTATCCGCTGTTCCCGTTGGGAGAGAGTATATAATGTAGTGGACGACTTTTTCTATGAGAGACCCACAGAACGTATTCCACACAACTCTAATAGAATACGATTGTTGCATGTAAGTTGCTTTGACGAGCAAGCCAAGAATATACAAGGTCTGCTCCGTGCCTATCGGAATGCCCTCGCAAGAAATGAGAATATGGAATTAGTGGTTGTCGGCACAGGGATAGACTTTGAAAAAGACAAGAAATATGCTGACAACCTGCAGTTCCCGACAGGCAGCATTCGTTTTACAGGCGAGGTTCCTCCGATTGAGGTATGTAGATGGATGTATGGCAGCGATGCTTTTCTATTCTTCTCAAGATATGAAAACGCACCTGTCGTATTATCCGAATGTATGGCAGTAGGGCTACCTATTATTAGTAGTAGAGCAGGAGGTATTCCCGAGATGGTGAACAACGACTGCGGTATTCTCGTCCCTATAGAAGACGAACAGGCTCTTACTAACGCCATACTCGAAATGGTGAGCCATTTGGATGATTATTCCGCAGAGCGTATCCGACAATACGGAGATAAATACCGTTATGATACGGTAGGGAAAGAATTAATGTCGGTGTATCATTCGGTCTGTAAGCCTCGTTCGTAGTTGCGTACAAGGGACAAGTACCATAGCAGTTGTACGCCGATAACAATGGCTCCGGCTATACTGTAGCCCGCAATGGCATAGAAGAAACTATGTTGCCATATACCAATTCCCAAGCCCAACAGACGCAAAACGATAAGCAGTACTTCCAAGTACAATCCTATTTTCTGTTTCTTGAATATATCGCTCAGAAAGCAAACCGGTGCTACCAATACGGACATCAGTAGCCATGGTAACATAACTCTAATATAATGCCCCGATATTTCCCATTCGGCTCCAAGCAACCAGCGAGTGAGTGCCGGTAGTACAAAGTACAACGCTGCAAAGCACGGCACGGCAACCACAAGCGTCAGGCACAGAAAACGCAAGATAGTCGGGCGTATCGAAAGACGCTGATTAACCCGCTGGGCTGTGTTCTCAAACAGAACTTGATAGAGCGACTGGGAAATCATATTGAGGGGGCGGAAGGCAAGCGTCAGTGCCATGCCCCAGAAGCCCAAGTTGGCTAAGCCAAAGAAAGGAGTCAGAAGCAACGACGGAAGTGCACCGCTCAAATTATTGACCAACGCACGAGGGAGGGAGTACTTAGGGAAATTGGCGTACTCTCGAGCGGCTGTACGACATTCCTCTTTATCTATACGCAGGAGTTGGCGTAGTCCTTTTCTCCACGCAGCAGCAATACTCATTGCGATGGAGAGTGTGGGTGCAAGCACCGTGGATAGTATCAGTCCGCTTTGCAATAAGCCGGCAAAGCCGAAAGACATCTTCGCCCCTGCATTGAGAACCGATTGCGAGAGTTGGTAGCGACTGATACGCCCGAATTGCCTTTGGCGTGTGTAATAATAGTTGAGTAGCACCCATAGCCCCGACACGGCGACATAGAACGGCATCAACCAATACCACTTTGCCAAGTCCGGTGTATTAAACAGGCGGGCAATAGGGCGGGAAAAGGGAACAGAGAGCAACACCAAAGCGATTACACTGCACAGCACGAGCAACCCGACATGGAAGACTGCCCTTGCACGCTTGTCGTCCTTGGGTAGGACAATGGCATACTGGTATTCCGCCGTAGCGAGAATAACCAGCACGCCGCCTATACTCAAGAACAGGTTGAGCAGTCCGAAGTCGTCGGGGGCGTATAGGCGGGTGAGTACGGGATAGACCAACAAGCCTATCGCCTGCGCTACGACATTCGCCGACAGCAACTTACCAAAGTTGCGTACGCCTGCCGATTGGCGGAAGACACGGAAATCGTCTTTTATGCGGAAAAGCATGCTACTCATTGCGTTTGCAAAAGTACTACAAATAGCACGAAATTCCAACGAATACCACATTTTTACACAAAAAAGCGCAGAGATATTTGTAGCATTCCGAGAAAAGCAGTAAATTTGCAGGTCGAAACCATAGAAACAAAACAAGCAACAATATGCAAGAGAAAAAATCACAACAAGCAAGCCTTGAGGACAAGAGTTTCACCTATGTCCTAATGGGTTTGGTATTCGTTTTAAGCGTGTGCTATGTCGCTTTCGAATGGACAGAGAAAGAAGTGACAAAGTACGAGATTGCGGACACCGATTTCTTAGTAGAGGAAGAGATGGATATTCAGCAAACCTCCCAAGAGACCACGCCTCCCCCGCCCCCCCCTCCTGCCGTACAAGAGGTAGAGGTGCTGAATGTGGTGGAAGACGATGTGGAGACCCAGTCTATTGAAATCAACACCGAAGACCAAAAGGATGTGGAAGTGGTGATTCAAGCCCCGATAGAGGCTCCCGTTGAGGAGGAAGAGGAAGAGGTTATCTTCGTGGTAGTTGAGTCAATGCCGGAGTTCCCGGGCGGCGCACAAGCGATGTTCAAATTCATTAGCGAGAATGTAAAGTACCCTGTCATTGCCCAAGAGAATGGTATTCAGGGGCGCGCCATCTGTCAGTTCGTTGTGAATAAAGACGGCAAGATTGTTGATGTAGCCGTAGTGCGTACTTCGGGCGACGCCTCGTTGGATAAAGAGGCGGTACGCGTGATTAACTCTATGCCCAAATGGACACCGGGCAAGCAGCGCGGCAAGCCGGTGCGTGTAAAATACACCGTTCCTATCAATTTCCGCTTGCAATAGGAGCAGACAGACACATGGGTCGTGGAACTATCCTATCAGGATATAACCTACTGTAAGGGTGTCGGTGCGAAACGCGCCGACATTCTTCGTAAAGAATTGGGGGTACGCTCGGTAGCAGACATGCTGCGCCAGTATCCCTATAAGTATATCGACCGCAGCCGCTTCTACTATATCCACGAGATAGACAACGAGGAGACCTATGTACAAATCATCGGGACGGTCATCGAGTGGCACACGCTCGGCACAGGCTCTGCGCAACGGTTGTCCGCCACTTTCACGGACGGGCAGAACACCATCGAATTGGTGTGGTTCAAGGGGGTGAAATATATCAAATTGGAAAAAGGGATTCAATACTTGCTCTTCGGCAAACCCTCCACATTCAATCACTACTACAACTTTGTACATCCCGAACTGACCCCGCTATCGCAGGTCAAACCCGAGATGATGCAGGGCTTGGAGCCGCACTACAACACCACCGACCTGATGAAGCGTACGGGATTGAACTCCAAAGCCATGCGCAACATCATCGCACCCCTCATTCCGCTCTTGCGCCGGCAAGGCATGCCTGAAACCATCGGGCAGGATGTGCTGGAGCGATACCACCTGATGGGGCTGACGGAGGCTTTGGCAAATATCCATTTTCCGCCCGACTACCCCACCCTGCAGCGTGCCAAGGAGCGGCTCAAGTTCGAGGAGTTGTTCTTTATCCAACTGCAAATACTGCGCCAAGCCAAGAAGCGGGAGCAGAGTGCGGGATTTCCCATGCCGTTGGTGGGCAAAACTTTCCATACATTCTACCATACCTGCCTGCCGTTCTCGCTTACCAATGCCCAAAAGCGGGTTATCCGCGAGATACAGACCGACCTCAAGTCGGGCAAGCAAATGAACCGCCTGTTGCAGGGGGATGTCGGCAGCGGCAAGACCTTGGTGGCGCTGCTATGCGCTTTGCTTGCCATCGACAACGGATACCAAGTCTGTCTGATGGCTCCCACCGAGATATTGGCACACCAGCATTATGACACCCTGCGGCAATTCTTGCGCCCGATGTTAGCCGAACCCGCCCCTGCGGGCGACCCCATGCAGGGGGTGTCGGTGCGTGTGGCACTGCTTACCGGTTCCACCTCGCACAAACAGCGCGAGCCACTGCACGATGCCCTGCGCAACGGGCAAATCGATATTCTTATCGGCACACACGCGCTCATTGAGGATACCGTGCAGTTTGCCAACCTCGGGCTGTGTATCGTGGACGAACAGCATCGCTTCGGGGTAGCCCAACGCGCCAAACTATGGAGCAAGAATGTATGCCCGCCCCACATATTGGTGATGACGGCAACCCCTATCCCGCGCACCTTGGCAATGACCGTGTACGGCGACTTGCGGGTGAGCGTTATCGATGAGTTACCGCCCGGGCGCAAACCCGTACAGACGCTGCACTATTCCGTGCAACGCCGCAATACCATCAACCAATTCATTGCCCAGCAAATCGCACTCGGGCGGCAAGTGTATGTGGTATATCCTATTATCAAGGAGAACGAGAAGTTGGACATACAAGACCTGCAGAACGGATACAACCGCCTTTGCGAGACCTTCCCCGACTATAGGATTTCGATTGTACACGGGCAGATGAAAGCCAAAGACAAGGAGGAACAGATGCAGCGTTTCGTAAGGGGCGAAACGCAGATACTTGTCGCCACCACGGTGATAGAGGTGGGCGTGAATGTGCCCAACGCCAGCGTAATGATTATTGAGAACGCGGAGCGTTTCGGGCTCAGCCAGTTACACCAACTGCGCGGGCGTGTCGGGCGCGGTGCCGAGCAGAGTTTCTGCATCCTGCTCACCAAGATGGAACTTACACAGGACACCCGCAAGCGAATGGATATCATGGTTGCCACCAACGATGGCTTTCGCATTGCCGAAGCCGACCTGCAACTACGCGGTCCCGGTGATTTGGAAGGCACCCAGCAATCGGGATTGCCTTTCGAACTGCACATTGCCAGCCTCACTTCCGACGGGCAGATTTTGGAGCGGGCACGCCAAGCCGCCATGGACATTTTGGACGCCGACCCTGCCTTGGAAACGCCCTTTAACCACATCTATAAGCAACAACTCGACCGCCTACGGCAGACTGCCGTGAATTGGAGCGAGATTTCCTGAGGATATGAAAAAAATTGTTCCGTACATTGCCATTATAGTGGCAATGCTCTGTTGGGCAGGCTCCGGCATTGCCGTGAAAGCCGCCTTGGTATCGTTGCCGCCCCTGACGCTTATTGTAGCGCGATTCACGCTCGCCATCATGCTGATGCTTGCCATAGGGCTTGCCTTCCGCCGCAACAGCGTGTTAGGGTTGCAGCCGATACGCAAGCAAGACCTGCCCCTGTTCTGTTTGGGCGGGTTCTTCCAGCCCTTTCTTTACTATATTCTCGAGACCTATAGTTACCGGTTGTTCGATTCCCCGACCATTGCCGAAGCCCTGCTCAGCACCGGACCGCTGATAGCACCGGTGTTTGCATGGTTGCTGCTGCGCGAGCGCGTTACCGTGTACAACATCGTGGGGATATTAGTATCCACGGCGGGTATGTTGCTTTTGCTATTGGCAGGGGCAGAGAACTTTACCTTGGGCAATCCGTGGGGCATCCTGTTGGCATTCGTTACGGTATGCACCGCCGTGGCATACACCATTGTATTGCGGCGCATACCTTCGCACTACTCATCGCTGACCATTGTCTTTTATGTGCAGGCCTTTGCCCTGTTGCTTTTCTATCCGCTGTGGGGGATTTGCGAAGCCCCTTCGCTGGCCGCACACTTTGCCGCCGTGGATATTGCCGCCTTGACGCAATCGCTGTGGGCAATCGGCTATTTGGCGGTGTTGTCGTCTGTGGCGGCGTTCATTTTGTTTTGCTATACCGTGCGGGAAATCGGTGTTACCCGCGCCAATGCCTTCAACAATGCCCGCCCCGTCTTTACGGCTCTCATCATGGGAATCGGGTTCAGCGAGCAGTTGCCCCTCGGCAAATGGATAGGCATTTTTATTATCATAACCGGGTTGTTTATCTGCCAAAAACAGGGGAAAAAGTGCTGATTTTCGCAAAGGACTTGGCTATTCGGTATTTTATGCGTACCTTTGCGGGTTGTTTCGTGCCTGCTCTGCGAGGGGCGCGGTAAAAGATACTGCCTATGATATTTTCTACAACGTTAGACTCGTTCTATAATTTGCTGTTCATTCTGGCATTGGTGGGATTGGTGGTGTTCATCACCTTGTTCTTTGTGGATGCGGGATACGGCAAGATGCGCACCGAGAAGTGGGGACCGGCTATCAACAACAAGATAGGGTGGTTTCTCATGGAGATGCCGGTGTTTATTGTGGTGTTGTATCTCTATGTGAAATCCACCACGATGTACGATGGGGTTACGCGGCAACTCCCGTACTGGATGTTCCTCCTGCTCTTCGAGTTCCATTACTTTCAGCGTTCTTTTGTCTTCCCGTTCCTTATGAAAGGCAACAGCAAGATGCCCGTTGCCATTATGGGTTTATCGGTGATATGGAACCTTATCAACGGTTACATCCAGGGCTATTGGCTCTTCCACCTTGCGCCGCAGTACGCACCCTACGCCGCCAACTGGCTCACAGACCCGCGCTTTATCATCGGGACGGTGGTATTCTTCATCGGCTGGGGGATCAACATACATTCCGACCATGTCATTCGCCATCTGCGCAAGCCGGGCGACACCAACCACTACCTGCCCAAGAAGGGGTTGTACAAGTATGTGACAAGTGCCAACTACTTTGGTGAAACCATCGAGTGGTTGGGCTTTGCCATTCTCACATGGTCATACGCAGGATTGTGCTTCTGGTGGTTCAGTTGCTGCAACCTTGTACCTCGCGCCAATTCTATCTGGCACAAGTATCAGGAAGAGTTCCCCGATGAGTTCGACCGCAAACGCCTAAAGCGTATCATTCCCTTTATCTACTAATCTATGGAGTCCAAACTCTTTACGCCCTGTACTTTGGGACCTATTACGCTGCGCAACCGTTTTATTCGTTCTGCGGCGTTTGAGAATATGTGCCACAGCAACACGCCGTCGCAACAACTGCAGGATTATCATGTCAGTGTGGCGCACGGCGGCGTGGGGATGACGACGGTTGCCTATTGTGCAGTCGATTTGAGCGGTGTGAGTTTCGACGGGCAACTCTATGTGCGCGAAGAAGCCCTGCCCGGTTTGAAGAAACTGACCGATGCCGTGCATGCCGAGGGAGCGAAAGCGAGCATTCAGTTGGGGCATTGCGGCAATATGACGCACTTCTATACCTGCCATTGTATGCCCGTGAGTGCCAGCAATGGCTTCAATCTCTATTCGCCGACCATTCATCGTCGCTTGAAAGTCAGCGAAATAAAGCAGTTGGTCAAACGCTTTGGCGAGGCGGTGGACTTCTGCCGTGAGGCGGGTTTCGACTGTGTGGAGATACACGCAGGGCACGCTTACCTTATCTCGCAATTTATTAGTCGCCGTACCAATCATCGCCACGACGAGTACGGGGGTAGTTTTGAGAACCGTGTGCGGTTTATGAACGAGGTGTTGGACGAGGTGATGCGGCACGCCAAAGACGATATGGCGGTAGTCGTTAAGACCAATATGTGGGATGCCTGCCGTGGCGGTTCGGATATCGAAGAGGGATTGCAGGTGGCGCGTGAGATTCTGAAGCACAAGGTACATGGTATTGTCCTTTCGGGCGGAACGGTGAGTGCCTCTCCGATGCGTATCTTGGGCGGTGCCATGCCGATTAAGACCCTGGCACACTATATGCCGATGAAGAGTTTCTGGTGGCTCAAAGCCGCACTGCTCTGTGGTGGCGGAGCGTTGATGATTCCGACCGTGCCGTTCAAGGAACTGTACTTTATGGAGCAGGCAAAGCGTTTCCAACGCGAACTGCAGAGCGAGTTGGGCGATACGCAACTCATCTATGTGGGGGGTGTGCAGTCGGGCGATAACTGCCAACGCATTATGGACGAGGGCTTTGAGTTGTTCCAGATTGCACATGTGCTGATTAAGGACCCTGACTTTGTCCAGCATGTACGGCAGAACCCGCACTACCATGCCGGTTGCGGACGCTCCAACTACTGCGTGGGTCGTATGTACACATTGGATATGAAGTGCCACGAGTGCGTAGAGCGTGACGGCGAGAAGATTCCCGCTTGCCTGAAAAAGGAGATAGCCCACCTCGAAGCCCAAGCCCAACAGTTCATGCACCCTACAAATGTATAATGGGTATGTTATCTTTAGTTACCGGAGCAAGTAGTGGTATCGGGTTGCAGTATGCCACGCAGTTAGCCCGTGATTACCATACGGATTTGCTGCTCGTCAGCAACCAAGAGCAGGAGTTGTGTACCGTAGCCGCCGACCTGTCGGCTCAGTACGGGGTACGCGCCATAGCGCACTACGCCGACCTCAGCCTGACAGACGCTGCCGAAAGGCTACACCAATTCTGCCTTGACAACAGCCTGCAGGTGGATATTCTCATCAACAATGCCGGGGTGTTCTTCTTCAACCCGTACTGCGAGACTGCCATGCGCCGTATTGAGTTGATGCTCAACTTGCATACGGTGACGGTGGCGAAACTCTGCCGTCTTTTCGGCGAGGATATGATGAACAGGGAACTGACCGCCGAGGAGCAAGCACAGCGTATCTGCGGCAAGCCCCGCCGAAAGGGCTATATCCTGAATATGTCGTCTATGTCCGCATGGATGGCGATGCCGGGAATACAGACCTACAATGCGACGAAGGCGTTTATCTACAACCTCTCGAAGTCGCTGTGGTATGAATTCCAACCCAAGGGCGTGAATATCACGGTAATGACGCCCGGGGCAGTGGATACCGAGTTGTTCGGCTTGGCACCCAACCTGCGCTGTTTGGCAGTGAATCTCACGGTGTCTATTCCGCCGGAGAAGTTGGTGCACCGTGCCTTGCGTAAGATGTTCCAAGGTAAGAAAGCGGATATGCCGGGCGTTATCAATCATCTCTGCACGCCGCTGCTCAAGCACACGCCCGATTGGTTGGTCCGTCTTGCCATCAAAGCCGTCGGCAAATACCAAAAATAACCAAACGACCTGCGATAGACCTGCGATAGACCCGCGTAATTATCACGGGAGTTTTCGCCCGCATTTTTTTGCGGGCGGTGGTGTTTTTTTTATGCCACTGTTGCACAATCCGATAACTTTGCGTAATTTTGTGCCAAAATTCATTAACTCACTAAATATCAATTCGTATGAAAAGATTATCTCTCTTTTTCGCCGCACTGATGGCAGCGACTTTGTCTTTCGCGGCGACCAAAACCCTTACTTTGGATTTTACATCCAACACTTGGGGATTACCTACGGACTATGCAACCAAAAACGCCACATTTACTGACGAGGTTACAGGTTGCTCTATTTCCTTTAGTGGGATGACAGACTCAAAAGGCTATAAGTTTAATTCTTACGGAGGAGCCTCAACATTATTATTTGGTAAAGTAGCCGGTGCAACACTTACCTTTAATTCTTTCGACAAATTAGTTACCAATGTAGAACTAATTGGAGCAAGTGGTGGTTCTGGTAGTGTTACATGGAAATTTCTCGTTGGAACTACCGAACTAAATTCTTATACAGGTTGCAAAGAAACATACTCAATTCCTGTTCCTGTTGCACAACAATCTACAACAAATAGTTATAGTATTGTTCTGACCAATGGCAACAATGCACAATTTACAAAGGTCATCTTCACCTATGAGGAGGCGTCTTCAGAGCCTAATATCTCCTGCAATGATATTAAATTTGGTACTGTCAATGTGGCAGACGAAAACAGCCAGGAGGTTACCGTAACGGGCGAGAACTTAACCGATGCCATTGTGGCTACTTTGCAAGAAGGTAAAGCCTTCACGGTTACCGGAACGCTGACGGCAGAAGGCGGCACCTTAACTGTTGCCGTTACCGCAGCCGAAGCCGGTGCCTACAAAGACACCCTCATTTTGACATCCGGCAGCGTTGTGAAAAAGGCAGAAATCACAGCCAATGTTATCAAGTTGGTCGGGAACGGCACGAAAGAATCCCCCTACACGGTTGCCGATGTGATTGCGTTGAACAATTCACAAAGCGAAGCCACATGGGTAAAAGGCTATATTGTGGGAACCCTCAATAACAAGACCAATAAAATCGAGACTCCGTATATCAACTCGATGGTTGCAATAGCCGACACCAAGGAACTGACAACCGATAGTATCTTTATTCCTGTTGCATTACCCGATGGCGAGATTCGCACTGCAGTTAATTTGGTAGACCATGCCGAAAACCTCGGTTTGCTGCTAACCATCAACGGTAAATTGGTAGCTTACTATGGTATGCCGGGCGTAAAGGAGCCTACTGACTACACATTGGGAGGCTCTACAGCGATAGAGAATCTTTCGACAAAGGTTGTCGTAGAGAAAGTTGTTCGCAATGGGCAACTCGTTATTATCCGCGGCAAGAAGGCTTACAACATGACCGGTCAAGTGGTTGAGTAACCCCCCTCTCTTCATAGAAGACTAAATCGAAGGCTGTCCGACACATTGTCGGGCAGCCTTTTTTGCAATTAGGAATTGGGAGTGAGGGATTAGGAAACCTTTTGTTTATACCCGTATTCTATCAGCAGTTCGTCTGCCAAGTATGCATCACTGAAACAATGCATATCAGCAACGCCATTGCTGATGAAGTCATAGGTCGTGGAATCGTAGAATTTACCCAACGCCTCCTCGTATGACAGACCGGCTTGCCGTGCGAACAGTTCTACTATACGCGCGTACTTCATCTGTAATATTACCGGATTTGCCTGCATATCCTATAGTTGCTGTGAAGATTGAAAATGCAAGTGTTTATCAAGCACCTACTGTGAGGTGATACAAACTTGATGATTGGGTTGTTTGTATCTCAGTTGGTCAAGAGCCTGCTCCCGTGTGTAAATCCCTGAAAAATACAAGTCTATCGTATTAAACACTTGGTCATCTGCAATACCTCCCTCTATGATGTCATATTTTTCGTGGGGCAATCCCTTACGGCACAGCGCCACAAAATCCAACCATTCTCCGTCATAAGCCGGAAATACCTTTCGCCGGCAATGGATAGTATCGTCCAACAAGTAAGTATTGAGAACAGCACTATCCCCTCTGCGCAAGAAACGCTCGCCATATTGCTCTGCTTGGGAGCGCAATGATGTCAGATAGAAGCCCCTGCCGTAATCAAGACACGGACGCGAGTACTCGATATCAGGTATGCGGATTTCCTTTATGGAAGTGTGATACAACAGCATAGGCACGCGGTTAGAGGAGTCCTTTCTTTTGCATTAGAGAGACCAAATCATCCACGATATACTCTTTTGAGAAAGTGTGCAACACATCGTAACAGGGCACAATATAGTCGTCAATGATTCCCCCATTCTTCATGCTGTGGTACACCTCCTTGGCGTTTCTATTCAGATATTGCGCCACATTGCCCACACAAAAGATGGTAAAATTCAGTGTCTCGGAATTCATACTTTACGCTCTAATCGGCAGCAAAGATAGCGGTTTTGTCGGATATGTGCAAATCCAAATGTATTTTACGCGGTGGTGTGGGACTTGCGCGAGAGGCGGAGGGCGGTGAGGGCGGATAGCAGGAGCATACAACCCCAAGGGATGTCCCCTACCGGTAGGCCCGGGTCATCGGGGGTGCCTTCTGTGCCGCCGTCCTCAAAGCCGCTGGCGCGGCGGCGTTGGCGGGAATCGGAAGCCCAGGTGCCATCGGTTGTGCCGAAGGGGGTGTTCTCCGAATCGTAGGTGGTGGTTGCTAACGGCGTGACAGATGCCGAATAGTCTGTCATCGTGCGTTCGGAGAAGACATGATCGATGTCCATCGGGGCATAAAACTTCGGGGAATCAAACGCACCGGTCGTGATGTTCAAGACAACGGCAAGAAGTAGCGATTGGAGTACCATACGGCTATAGGAAAGTTATTGAATACATTGACCGACAGCGTCATACACGCGGTTCCCCCGAATAATATAGAGGCGTCCGTTGCGCAGGAATTTATGCGCCTTGTCCGCGTTGCCCGCCGTCTCGATAATATCCGTGGGCGTTTGCTCCGCCGCCACGATATGCAACACAAAACGGGTGTTGTCTTTGCACGGAGCCGCAACGGAGAAGGTGTAAGCGTCCTGCAAGAGGTTGGTAACCACTCCCTCCTGACCGTCGATGAGGTCAATCCGCTCCACGCCCTCCACCTCTTGGTCGGGCAGCAACGAAAGGGTGTAGTCGCCTGCCTGCGGTGCATGAAAACCGAGGGGGATAGAGTCCGCATCCTTCATGGAGAGGGCATTGTATGCCAACGGCGTGGCAGCGGTCAGCGTGTAGGCGGCTACGGTAAAAGCCGTGCCGAACATCTTCTCGAGGTCTGCCCCTATCTCGTATGCCGGTGTGTATTGCTCGCCGATGAGCAGTCCCGTTTTGTCCGTTGCCCCGCTCTGCAGGGAGGTCAGGCAAATATCCGCCTCGATGACGGTGCGGGTCTGCCCGGCGCGGAGCATGGGCGCCACGGTTTGCCGCCCTGCCGCATCGAAAGTGAGCGTGCCGCTCTCGCCTGTCTGCACAAAGAAACTCCATTCGGGCGGGAGTACCACCTCGCTGCGTTTTTTCTGCTCGTAGTAGGCAAAATTGAATACGGGCATCGTAACATAGGTAATATTGCAGCCCGACAGGTTGCTGCCGTTGAAGTCCGACAGATAGGGATTGGCGATAAAGTTCCAGCCTTTGTGGTTGTAGGCTACATCGGTGGCGTCTGCGCCGTACGCCTCCACGCTGACGGTGTTGCGCGTTACGCCGTCGTAGGTGGTTTGTTCACCGTTGAGCAGCCAGTTGTTGTCCACTTTCATCGGGATGCGTATCACGGCATAGGCATCGCCCTTGCCCGGTACGGCTTTGATGATGTAGCCCACGCAGGGCTGCAGGGTTTGGTCTTTTCCGATGACCTCCCAGTTGTCGCCCAACGCACCGGTAGCACGCTTCTCGCCATTGTAGGTCATGATACAGTATTGATAATCTGCCCCGTAGCCGTATCGGGCAATCGCTGCCAACTCGGGGTCGGCATAGCGTATATCCGCTACTTTGGTTGCAAAGGGAACCGAGAGGGGGTAGTAGTTGTCTTTGTTGATAGCGAAATCAAGATAGATGGTGTCGTTGGTTTTGTCGATTTCGCAGCCGTCGTTCAGATAAAGGCGCGGTGTGGCATACTTCATCTGCCCGTCCGTCTTTGTCCAGCCGGCGTTGAGATACAGCCCCGTTTGGAGGGTCAGTTTGCTGCTGACCGACACCATAGCACCGCCCTGCAGGGTGATAGAGTGTACCGTCGAACTCGTGCCTTTGAGGATAAGGGTGTCGCCGTAGCCGACGAAAAGGTCGATAGTAGCCGCGTCCAAGTCGGTATAGGTTTCGGTGTCGATGACCCATTGGATGGCAATGCCTGTGGTGTTGTAGTTGTAGTACGCACCCTTGGCATAGAGTTGGACAGGATAACTGTTTCCTGCCTTTGAAGTGTAATAACGGAACCGATCTGCTGAGGATGTGGTGTTGAAATTCAAATGGTAAGCCGTTACGCCGGCGGTTGCGGAACTGATCGTAACCGAATCATCTGTATAGGTTATGGTATTGGGATAAAGGGTTGTCCGACTGAAGTCCAAGCCATTGTCTGCTGCCGTGCGCCCGATATAGTAGCCGGATTTGCTTTGCAGCGTGTAGTAGTTGTCGCTGCCGTCGCCATATTGGGCAATCGTGAAGGTGATGGAGTCCGTCATATTCGTGGCGCATATTTTGTTTTTCGCTATGACAATGCCTTCCCTGTAATTGCCCGCTTTGTCCAAATCCGTGGTAATGGCACCGTTGAAGACACGGTTGTTGTACTCGCAGACGATGAGGTATTCTCCTGTCCAGTCGGCAGGTGCTTCGGTGACTTTGGTGTAGTCCGCCTGTGTGAAAACGGCGTAGTAGGTGGCGTCCTCCGCAGGCACAACGGCATCGGCAGACAGCACGGCAGGAGCGACATCCGTCCTGCTGACCTCGACGGCAGACCAGCCGTAAAAGACCAACCTATTCGCCGTAGGGATTGTGGCAGGGAAAGAGAGTACCGCCCCCTCTTCTTCCTGCTGCTCGGCAAAGACCTGACCGCACGACATATAGGTAATGGTGTGTTTGGTAACGGGCGTTGCATCACAATTCGGGTTGGAGGTGTAGGTGTAAGGTATGTAGGTATAGGAGACTGTGAAACTGGTTACCCTTGTTTGACTGGCTTGCGTGATAAGAATCGTGTCCGCCGTGGGGGTCAATGTTACCGTTTTGTCATTCTTGTTTTTGGTCGCCCCCGTCAAAGAACCATCCCCTAAGGTGTTGGCATAGGAAGCGCTTTCACATAGTGCCACTATTGCGGGAATGGAATAGCCGTTGTTTATCTTGATTTCTACCGTATGCTTGGTGTATATGCGCATCTCGGTGCTGGTATAAAAATCCGATCCTTTATTTTTCTTCCAAGTTATGGTTACGGCATTCCCCTTGTAGATTCGGATGGAGGTAGAGAGATTTTGAAAACTGTTCACCGTTACGGTTTCCGTGGCTGTTTTAGCGGATGCGGTTTGCTTGCCATAAACGGCGTAGAGGGTGGTGGATTCCGTGGGTGTATAGGTGCTGCCCGCAGCCCAAAGAGCGGGTAGTGTTTGGGTTTCCTCCACCGCAGCGGTCGCCCACCCTTTGAGGGTATAGCCGTTGCAGTCGATGTCTCCCACTTCGGGCAAGATAATACTATCGCCATCGGCTACCGTTTGTGGGGCAGGTTGAGTACCCACGCCGTCGGCTATGGAGAAAGACACGGTGTAGGTGTCCAACACCTCCGCCGAGAGGGGTATGGTCTTGGTGACTGATCCGCTCGTGAGCGTGAGGTTCGTCGTATGGGTGCCCGCCGTAGTTGTGAGGGGCGTTACGGAGAGTGTGCCGCCCGTTGCGGGTAATGAGGAAGAGGATAGGGAGAAATGCGTATCGTCGGTGAGCGTTGCCGTGATGGCGTCTGTCAGGTCGGTCGCCTCCACCGTGAACGCCTGTGCCGTTGCTTCGCTCCCTTTCACCAAGCCCGTCCACGAATACGAGTCAGGCGTAACCGTGATGGGTGAGGGGGTGTCGGTGTAGGTGATGGTGTAGGATTGAATATACAAGGAGTTCACAGTCGCTGCGATCGTGATGACGACCTTTTCGCCCTTCTGTATCCTATAGGTGCTGTTCGTCAGCGTTACGGTAACATCCTTATAGGTAGCGGTATATTCCGTGTTGCCATACCAATTTTTGAATGCGGTAGCCGTAGCAATAGCGGCTAACGATGTCGTACCCGCCGTAGCCGAGAAAGTTCCCGAACCTTTACTCGCATTTGAGCGCATCTTCAGGACGATGCCCGTAATGGTGCAGTCGGTATAGCCCGAGAGGGTAAGCGTGGCAGAATTCTTTTCAGTTATTTGGCACTTATCATTATAGGTCTGCATATATGCCGCGGAAGAGCCTTCGGGAGCAGTACCCGAAGTAGTTACGGAAGTCTTGGAGTCAATGGTGTAAGTAACGGTCTCTGCTTGCAGAAGAGGGGCGGAAACCCATAGCACAAACAGCGAAAACGCGAGCGACAGCGTGCGAAAATGTTTCATAAATGTCTTGATTTATTGTATATTTTGAGCGTGGACTACACAACGCCACGCACTATTCTCTGCGCCGATGCGGCTGCAGAAAATCGTACCTTTTTGAGCAGCCATTATCATGGAAAAAATGCAGCCCTCTATTGTGCATATCCAACGGTATTTGTACCTTTGCAGCGATTTTTAGCGTGGCTGCTCAAAAAGGTACGATTCCTCGCATAAGGGTATGTCTTGGTACGGAAAAAGTTGACTCAAAAGAGTAAAAAAAATGAGTCAAGAAAGCGAAGAGTTATCGAGAGTCTCTGGGTCAAAATCTCGAAAAAAGACGCATTACGCAGCAGAATTTAAGCGTGCGAAAGTG
>CAVGOI010000011.1:0-53521 GCA_963630875.1 Mycobacteriaceae bacterium
ATATATAAATGCGTAGGACGCACACAAAACGATCACCAATAAGCGAGGGCGACATTAGTCAATGGGGATGGGCCATTCATAGAAATTAGTGTTTTTGCAGGGCGGTTGTTTTTATAGGGACGGCAAAAACAGTCAAGCACCGCAGGTGTGCAAAAGCCCTCTAAAAACCCTCTATCCACTATAAGTGGTAGGGTAGTGGTAGGATAATGGTATGGCGATCGATCCGAGATTGCCCCTCGAAAAAAATTTGCCAATCGTAAATTCGGCATCGTACATACAATTTGCGTATGTGCGGGAATTGTTGTACCTTTGTGGGGTCGCTTTGAGAGGGGCAATCGAAAATCCATAAAAACAACGATAAGAAGATCTGTTATGATAACCGACTCCCTGCTACTAACCGCCTTGGTGTTGGGTACCATCCTACTCATACCCATCGTCTGCCGAAAAGTCCATGTACCTGCCATTGTGGGCTTTATCCTTGCGGGTATGGTCATGGGACCCTCCGTACTCAACTGGATTGGCGACAACGAAACCATTCGGGTGTTAGGAGCAATGGGTATGCTCTATATTATGTTCCAATCCGGCAGCGAGATAGATATGAACGACTTCCGACAGTATCGCTTTCATGCCCTCCTGTACGGCGTCTGCACCTTTCTTATCCCCCTCCTGATAGGCGTTGTGAGTGGACACTACCTGCTCCGCTGTCCGTGGACGACCTCGCTGTTGTTGGGTGCGATGTACGGCAGCCATACCCTTATGACCTATCCCATCGTCAGCCGCTACGGCATCCAAAAGAACCGCGCGGTGAATATCGCCGTCGGTGCCACCATGTGGGCAATCACTTTCTCGCTCGTTGTGCTGGCAGTAGTCGAAGCCCGACAAGATACTGCCGCCGCGGGCGTGGGCTACGGGCAGAAAGCGGCGTTGCTCGTGCTGTTCTTGGGCGTTGTGCTTGTGCTGTTTCCGCGTATCGCACAGTGGTTCTTCAAGCGTTACCAAGACCCCGTGGTGGGGTTTATGTTGGTGATGCTCATGCTCGTAGTATCCGCCTATCTGTCCGACAAGGCAGGGTTGGAGGGCATCTTGGGTGCGTTCCTGTGCGGCGTGTCGCTCAACCGTCTGCTGCCCAACCACTCCCCTCTGATGCGACGCATTACCTTTGTGGGGAATAGTATGTTCGTCCCTATCTTCCTCATCAGCGTGGGGCTGATGATTGATGTGCATGTGTTCTGGAGCAGTTGGACGACCCTGATAGTCGCCGCCGTGATGATTGGCAGCAAGTTGGCAGGCAAATCCATCGCTGCATGGATAGCACAAGGCGCGTTCCGCTTCTCCGCCATGGAGCGGCAGTTGGTGTTCGGTCTGACCCAAGCCTCCGCCGCCGGCACCCTGGCAGTCGCCACCATCGGCTATCAAATGGGCGTATTCTCGTCGGAAGTGCTGAACGGCGCCGTGCTGATGATATTGGTACTCTGCACGCTGTCGGGCTTCATTACCGAACATGCTGCCAAACAGTTAGCCCTGCAAGAGAACGCCCGCTTGGAGAGCGACCACGAAGAGGACTCGTGGTACCTGACCTCTGTAGGCACCGACCTGCACACCCAACTGCGGGAGTTGTCTATCATGGCGTCGCTCAAGAATGTGGAGATAGCGCAGTCCGCCGATTGGACGGATGTGCAACGCACGGTGGAGCATGTGAGCAAATCGGTGTTGGTGTACCACGAATGTCAGCCCCTCAACACCATCAATAGGCTGCTTGTCGCCGTGCCGCGCTACGCCGAGAAAGAGCGCGACTTCATCACCTGCTTCGGCTTTATCCGCCGCCTGTCGGGCGAGATAGGTGCCAAGGTGATATTCTACGCCAACCCCGATACACAGGTGGCACTGCAAGCCATGTGCCGCCGACCCAACAAGACCCTCCGCGCCGCCTTCCGCGATTTGGACGACTGGGAAGATGTGCTACTCATCGCCAAGGATATGCGCACGGACGATATGCCTGTGCTGCTCTCCTCGCGCAAGGCGACTGCCAGTTACAACCCGTTGTTTGAGCAGATACCGCGCGTGTTGCAACAGTTCTTCGCGGACAATAACTATATGGTAGTCTATCCCGAACAACAGACCGGAGGACCCGATATGGACGCTTTTCTGATGGATATTCCGCAGGCCAGTACCACTTGGTCGGTCGTTACACGCACCCGCCGATTCCTCGCACGCCTGCTGCGCGGCAAACAACGACAGGATATTGACAACCCGTAACCCATGAACTCCTACCTCCAACGCATAGCCGGCGTTTTTGCCGAACAAGCGGGCGACCGATTGCCCAACTACACCTTTGTCTTTCCCAATCACCGCGCGGGACTGTTCTTTCGCAAGTACCTTGCGCAAGCACTCCCCCACCCGACTTTCGCGCCCGAGATTGGCACTATCAACGAGTGCTTCGCCGACCTGAGCGACCTCCACACCGCCGACCAACTGACCCTCTTGGTGCGGCTGTACGACCTGTATCGGCACCTCCGCCCCGATGCAGAGGCGTTTGAGCAGTTCCTCTATTGGGGCAAGATGATGCTTTCCGACTTTTCGGAGATAGACAACCACCTTGTCCCCAATGTGCAAGCCCTGTTCAGCGCAGTGCGCGACCTGCACGATATCGACGAGCGGTTCGCCTACCTCACCGACAACCAGCGGGAGGCTATCCGACATTTCTGGGGCGAGTTCATTGCCTCCGAGAAACACCACCCCGACGACAATATGCACCCGCAGTTTATGCGCACATGGGAATTGCTCTACCCGTTGTATGACGCTCTCAGGAAGAGTCTGCTGGCAGACGGCTTGGCATACGACGGGCTGCTGCACCGCGAGGTGATAGAACACTTTGACACCCTGCCAGCAGAACGGCTGAAGGCACAGTATGTGTTTATCGGCTTCAACGCCCTCACCGAGTCGGAGCGGCAACTTATGCGCTGGCTGCAAGAGGCGGGGCGTGCCGACTTCTATTTCGACTACGAGAACGAGCGTTTGCGCGACCCGAAGAACCGCGCGTCCCTGTTTATGGAAGACAACCGACGCCTGTTCCATTCGCGCTACCCCCTCCCCGAACCCGAGGACAACGGACAGCCCGAATGCCACCTGATAGCCGTCTCTTCCACCATCGGCGAGGCACACGAGGTCTATCATATCCTGCATGACCTGTACGCCGATGCTGCACAACCCGACTACACCCGCACCGCCGTCGTGCTGCCCGATGAGCAGTTGCTTATTCCGCTATTGGGTTGCTTCCCGCCGGAGGTGAAACGCATCAATGTGACCATGGGCTACCCCCTGCGAGCCACGGCGTTGTATATGCCCATTGCCTACCCTGAACAGTTCTTCGACCCTATGCCCACCACGCCCGCGGATATGCTCATGCGGCTGCGTACTTTTCTGTCGGAACAGCGCACAGAAGAGAACTCGGAGGGGACTTATCAGTTGCTGCAAGGGATTGACAAAATAGAATCCGTGATGACTACCTACCCGCAAGTGCCGTTTTCGGTGGAGGCAGTGCTGCAAGTGCTGCGCATGCTGACCTTGGAGGCGGCTATCCCCTACGCCGGTGAGCCGTTGGACGGATTGCAGGTGATGGGCGTTCTCGAGACACGCGCCTTGGACTTCGACAACTTGATTATCACGGGCTTCAACGATGACCTCTACCCCGGACGCACACGCAACAACAGTTTTATCCCCTATATCCTGCGGCGAGGCTTCGGCTTGCCCACTCCCGAACGACAGGACGCCATATTTGCCTACAATTTCTACCGTATGCTCTCCTATGCGCAGCAGGTGTGGTTCATTACCAATGCCACCGCCGATGAGCAGCACTCGGGCGAGGTGTCACGCTATTTCTACCAACTGCAATGGCAATACAACCTGCCCATTGACCGTCAGACCGTGGTCAGTCCGCTGTATTCTCCTGCACAGACACGGCAGGACATCGACAAGACCAATGCGATGCTGCGCAGTTTGTCCGACTACGCAAAACGGGGGATTTCACCCTCGGCACTCAATATGTATTTGCGCTGCCCCAAGCAGTTCTATTACCGCCATGTACTCGGCATTCACGAACCGCCGCAAGATGAGGAGGTAGTGGTATCCGATGCCACCTTGGGCAGCGTATTCCACGCCCTCGCAAGCCAACTCTACCACCCCTACGAAGGGAAGATACTCACCGCCGCCGATATACGCCGTTTGCAGGAGCAGGTCGATGCCTCGTTTCGCGATGGCAAAAGCCCTTGCCTGCAAAACCTGCACGGTGATGTTCTTGCCGAACAGGTGGTGCGCTGCTACCTGAACAACCTGCTGCAGTTTGACAGCACGCAAGTGCCCGTGCGCTATATTGCGTCCGAACAGACCTATCGCCGTGCGTTGTCGGTACCAAAGGTGGGTGAGGTAGTGTTCTATGGCATCATTGACCGCATTGATGAACAGGCAGGGCAGACGCGCATAGTGGACTACAAGACGGGCAAGGTGGATACCGAATTTAAGGATATGAATCAGGTGTTCGACCGCGAGAAGAATCAAGCGAAAGCCTTGCAGATTCTGCTCTACTGCTGGCTATACAAGGGAGGTGCTCCGCACCTCTACCCCGTCCGCCGTCTGTCTGCTGACGATGATACCCGCACCTTGGTGCACCCCAAAGGTAGCCCCGATTCGTTCTCGTTCAGCGATGTAGAACAGGAGTTTACGGACGCGCTATGCGCCTTGGTGCAGGAGATATTCGACCCCACGCAGCCGTTCCGCGCCGTGTCCAAGCACGATACCTGCGAGCGTTGCGCTTTCCGTCAGTTGTGCCAATAAAAGCGGTATCAGCCCTCCTGCGCAACGGGGGTTTGCACCCCATATACCTCTTGGTGGATGGTACGCACGATGTCGGCAAAATCATGCGCAGCGGTCAGTCCGTCGGTCGCCATCAACCGCATAGGCAAGGCGTGTTTGCCGGCGGCATACGGGGGTTGCAGATAGGTCTGCTCCGCCCACAGCCGCAGCCCGTTTCGCTCATAGAAACGCACCCGCCGACAACTCATCTCGTCCGTAGGCAGTTCCACCTCCAAGACCAACGGTTTGCCGATATGGCGCAACAGTGCCGCCACGATCTGCCCGCCGTAGCCGTGATTGCGCACTTGCGGGTCGGTGGCAAAATGCTCGCCATAGGCATATCGCCCAAAATCCCAATAGGTAAAGAACCCGACCGCCTGCCCCTCTGATTCGGCAAGCAGGCAATGAAACGCAGGGTTCGCGTCTGTGTTGCGGCGTTGGGCAAGGGTTGCACGGCGTTCATCGTCCGGGAAAGCCTCTAACCACAAGGTTTCAACAAACGGGTATGCCGTGTCGGCGGTGTGAATTTCGCGTAGTTGTATCATACTATATTATTAAGGAGGAATTTTAATTTCTAATTTTTAATTTGTTGTATGGGTACGGTCGGAGTCGCTAAATGAACCGTGTATCTACCGTATATCTACCGTGTATCTACCGTAGTTAACAGCGGAATAACCGCGGGAATACTACAGGGGACTTCTATAAATTCCCCGTTTAGTAATAAGTTATTCAAATTCGGGACTACAAATACTTTTGTGCGCATTTTGTTTTTTTGGCTGCATCTACGTATTCTCACTCCGTCACAGTGCCCGCACTCTCACCCGCAAATCGAAGATTTGAAGGGAACCCGAATGCTCCTTCGCTCCAACCAAGTATCTGCTACCCAAAATTCCAAAAATCGCTACAAGGCAATTTATAGAAGTCCCCTACAAAGCAATTTATAGAAGTCCACTTAATCAATGGCTTGTAAGCGGTCTTCCATCTGCAGCAGTTCATCGCGCAGGCGTGCCGCCGTGGTGAAATCCAAGTTTTTGGCAGCCGCAAGCATAGCACGGCGTTGCTGCTCGGCGGCTTTCTGGAGTTGCTTTTTGGAGAACTGCTGCCACGGGGCTGTCTTCCACCCTTCGCGTATCTTCTCTTCCAACTGCTGCTTTTCTTTCTCCTCATGGCGTATCATCGCGGTTAGGGGACTGCTCTCAACGGCTTTGCGGATAGCGGTGGGCGTGATGTGATGCGCCTCGTTGTAGGCGATTTGCTTGGCACGACGGCGCAGGGTCTCGTCGATGGTCATCTGCATGGAGGGCGTGATTTTGTCAGCGTACAGGATAACTTTGCCATGCACATTTCGCGCGGCACGCCCTGCCGTTTGGGTAAGGGAGCGGTGGTCGCGCAAGAAACCTTCCTTGTCAGCATCCAAAATCGCCACAAGGCTCACTTCGGGCAGGTCAAGCCCTTCGCGCAACAGGTTTACACCCACCAACACATCGTACAGCCCCTTGCGGAGGTCTTCCATGATTTGCACACGCTCCAAGGTGTCAATATCCGAGTGGATATACGCCGAGCGCACGCCGTATTTGCGCAGGTATTCGTCCAATTCCTCCGCCATGCGTTTGGTCAGCGTGGTAACCAGTACACGCTCTTCGCGCTCCACACGATGCCGTATCTCCTCCATAAGGTCGTCCACCTGATGCAAAGTGGGACGCACCTCTATTTCGGGGTCAAGCAGTCCGGTGGGGCGAATCAGTTGGTCAATCACAATGCCGTTAGAGCGTTGTAACTCGTATTCGGCAGGCGTGGCAGACACATAGACGGTTTGCCCCGTCTTGGCTTCAAACTCCGTAAAGGTCAGCGGGCGGTTGTCGCGGGCGGCAGGCAGGCGGAAACCGAAGTTCACGAGGTTGTCTTTACGCGCCTTGTCGCCACCATACATGGCGTGTATCTGCGGCACCGTAACATGGCTCTCGTCGATGACAAGGAGCATATCCTTCGGAAAATAATCCAACAGGCAGTAGGGCGGCGTACCCGCTTCGCGCCCGTCAAAGTAGCGGCTGTAGTTCTCCACGCCCGAACAGTAGCCGAGTTCCTGTATCATCTCGATATCGTAGTTCACACGCTCCTCGATGCGTTTGGCGTAGAGGGGTTCGCCGATGTCTTGAAAGTGCAGCACCTGCGTTGCCAAATCCCGTTTTATTTGGGCGATAGCCGCGGCTTGTTTGTCAGGATTGGTGCAGAAAATAGTAGCAGGGTATATATTATAGGTGTCAAACTCCTCAATGCACTCGAGCGTTACGGGGTCAAGGGTGCTGATGGCATCTATCTCGTTTCCGAAAAACTCAATGCGAAGGATGTAGTCGGCATACGCCAAGGCGATGTCCACCGTGTCGCCTTTCACGCGGAAGCGCCCGCGATTGAGGTCAAGGTCGTTGCGCACATATTGGGCGTCCACCAACTGCCCAAGCAGGTAACTCATATTCACAGTCTGCCCTTTTGCCACCGAGATACACGACCGGCTGAAGTCTTGCGGGTTGCCAATGCCGTACAGGCAACTGACCGATGAGATGACCACTACATCTTTCCGTCCGCTCAACAGGGCGGCTATGGTGCTCAAGCGCAGGCGGTCTATTTCCTCATTGATACTCAGGTCTTTCTCGATGTAGGTGTCCGTGCTGGGGATATAGGCTTCAGGTTGGTAATAATCGTAGTACGATACAAAATACTCCACGGCGTTGTGCGGAAAGAACTGCCGCATCTCGCTATACAACTGGGCAGCCAAGGTCTTGTTGTGGCTCAACAGGAGCGTCGGGCGACCAATTTTGGCAATGACATTGGCTACGGTGAAGGTCTTTCCAGAGCCTGTTACACCCAACAGGGTCTGTGCTTCGGCACCAGCACGCAAACCGTCCACGAGTTGGCGGATGGCTTCCGGCTGGTCGCCGGTCGGCTGATAGGGAGCATGGAGTTCAAACATAATTTGCAGGCGGAAGCGATACCTTATAAAACCAAAAACAAAGGTACACTTTCCGCTTGATACCGTCAAATAGCGTGCCATTTCGCCCTCCAAATGATGGAAGGGGGCAAAAAAAGTAACGAAACATTTGTGTATATTGCAAAAAAGCCGTACCTTTGCACGCTTTTTCGCTTGATACGCCCTCTTATTGGGAAATTATAGGCGCAAAAGGCGTTACTTGGTAATTATAAACTCGCCCACTACGATGGGACATAAAGCAATAAAACAATGAAAAGAACCTTTCAACCCTCGCAACGCAAAAGACGCAACAAGCACGGCTTTATGGAAAGAATGGCTACCGCCAATGGTCGCCGTGTACTGGCGGCTCGTCGTGCCAAAGGTCGCAAGAAACTGACCGTAGCCGACGAAGGACGCCACAAATTCTAATCTAGCCGTTACTTTTTGCCGTTTGGGGAGATGCTCCCCTGATTACATCGCACAGGGAAAAGAGTTTCTACTCCTTTCCCTCTTTTGCGATAAGTTTGTCATAAATCGTATTACACATATTGTATTTTGGTATGGAATCCACTCGGGTAGAAAAGATAGAACGCTTGATTCAGAAAGACCTCAGCGGTATTTTTCTGCAGTATGCGCGTAGCCTTCGCGGCACACTTATTTCGGTGAGTGAGGTGCGTGTTTCGCCTGACCTCAGTATCGCCCATGTGTATTTGAGCATTTTCCCGCAGGACAAGGAGCAGCCCACCATGCTTCAAATCGAAGAGGACAAGGGTAAGATACGGGGTGCTTTGGGCAATCTTGAGCGTCATCAGTTGCGTATTATTCCAGACATTCGCTTTCATTTGGACGAGACATTAGACAAGATGGAGCATATCGATGCCCTGCTTCGGCAAGAGTCGTCCCACGCATAACAGCAGTTCGTGCATCGGGTAGAACATCTCATAGCGTGGCGGTACCTGTTCTCCAAGAAGGGGCATAATGCCATCAACATTGTGTCGGGTGTCAGCGCGGCGGCGGTCGCCGTGGTGGCGGCAGCGATGGTGTGTGTGATGAGTGTGATGAACGGGTTCGGCGTGATGGTGGAGCATCTGTTCTCGCAGTTTGACCCCGATTTGCGTATTGTAGCGATGGAGGGCAAGTCGTTTTGTTTGAGCGATTCCGCTGCAGCGCAGTTATCGCGTCTGCCCTCCGTGCAACGGCTCAGTCCGACCATCGAAGAGACCGCTTTGGTGCGTTTTGAGGACAAGCAGATGCCCGTGCGTCTGCAGGGTGTGGATACTCTCTTTTCGCGTTTGACGCACATCGATTCCATCATCACCGACGGCAAATATATGGTCTATGACGGGGCTTTTGAACGCGCCGTATTGGGACAGGGGTTGGCGTGGCAATTAGGGATAGGAGCCCATTTTGTCCACCCCATGCATGTGTATGCGCCCAAACGCACGGAGCGGGTAAATATGCTTCGTCCCGACCGGAGTTTCAATCGTGAGACTTGTTTTATTGCAGGAACTTTTGCCGTGCAGCAGACGCAGTACGATGACCAACTCATGCTAGTTTCGATCGATTTTACCCGCCGCCTGTTGCAGTACGCGCCCAACGAGATGACCGCTCTTTTGGTGCAGTTGGCACCTGAAGCATCGGTGCGGCAAGCCAAACGGGAGATTGCGTCCGTGTTGGGCGGTGATTTCCAAGTGTTAGACCGCTATGAGCAGCAGGCGGACTTTTTCCGTATCCTGCGCATTGAAAAGTTCCTTACGACCCTGCTTTTGGTATTTATTCTGCTCATTGCCTCGTTTAATGTAACCGGTGCGCTGTCGATGCTGATTATTGACAAGCGCAACGATATCCGCATCCTCTCGGATTTGGGGGCTGACCTGCCGCTTATCCGGCGGATATTCCTCTTGGAGGGGTGGCTTATCTCGGCGTTGGGTGCGACGGTGGGGATTGTACTCGGTGGGGTGATTTGCAGCATTCAAGAGCATTTCGGTTTGCTCAAATTGGGGTCGGGTACCGAATATGTGGTCGCCGCCTATCCCGTTGCAGTGCAACTGACGGACATTCTGTGGGTCGGCATTATCGTTCTCGGGTTGGGGGCTGTGGCAGCCTACATTCCTGCCAAGCGCATTCGCACAGACGCGGAGAATCTATAGCAGTCTTCGCGCTTCCTCTTTCAGGTATTCCATCGCCTTGTCGGTCGCAGTTTCGCCGGTGGCGGTATAGGCGGTAATAAGGGCTTTGGCGTAGTCCAAAGTGCTGCTGCCTGCCGGCAGTTGTTGGGCAATGCGGGTTACAAACACCAACATCTGCTCTTTGGCATTGACGATAAGTTGCCACGCCTCATCGCTCACGTAGATTTGCTGGCTGAGGTTATGGTCGTATTCCTGGCGAATGGTATAGAGCAGTTGCTGTTGCAGTTGCGTCAGGCTCATTTCCATCAGGTTTTTGTCCATCAGCAGATGTTCGGGCGTTGTACGCTCCAAGAGCAGTGCCAATCGCTCGTAGGCACGCATACGCAGAGGCGAAATCTCTTTCTGCGAAAGTTTCTTCAGTTCCCACAGGCGTTTTTGGTCTTCGTTTTTGTAGAGTTTGTGCATCACAATCCATGTGGCAAGTAGCACGACCAATGCAGGCAGGGTGTATTTCAGTATCTCTATCATAGCGGCAACATTCCAATTTCGCGGCAAAGATATAGTTTTTCCGCCATATACACAAACGCTTGTCGGGAAAACACCGCGGGTCGCCCCCCCTAAAAAACCTCTAACAGCGTAATGGTCTAATTTGCGTATTCCCGAAAAAAGCAATACCTTTGCAGCCCGAACCGAAAACAGATAAACGGATAAAAACAATATGGCAACACAAGAAGAAACCTTCAAGAAAATTGTCGCACACTGCAAAGAGTATGGTTTTGTATTTCCGAGCAGCGACATCTACGATGGACTCGCAGCCGTCTATGACTACGGGCAGAACGGCGTAGAACTGAAAAACAATATCAAAAAGTACTGGTGGGACTCGATGACCCTTCTCCACGAGAACATCGTGGGTATCGATGCGGCTATCTTTATGCACCCCACCACTTGGAAAGCCTCGGGGCATGTGGATGCCTTCAACGACCCGTTGATTGACAATCGCGACTCGAAGAAACGCTATCGTGCGGATGTACTGATAGAAGACCAGATTGCCAAGTACGATGAGAAGATAGAGAAGGAACTTGAGAAGGCACGCAAGCGTTTCGGTGATTCTTTCGATGAGGAACTCTACAAGCAGACCAACGAGCGCGTGAAAGAGCATATCGACAAGCGCAACGCTCTCCACGAGCGGTACAGCGCAGCAATGAACGCAGGCGACCTTGCGGAGTTGAAGCAGATTATCCTCGATGAAGAGATAGTCTGCCCTATCTCCGGTACACGCAATTGGACAGATGTGCGCCAGTTTAATCTTATGTTCCAGACGGAGATGGGTAGCACCTCCGATGCAGCGATGAAGATTTATCTTCGCCCCGAGACCGCACAGGGTATCTTTGTCAATTTCCTCAATGTGCAGAAGACGGGGCGCATGAAGATTCCGTTCGGTATTGCACAGATTGGCAAGGCTTTCCGTAATGAGATTGTGGCGCGTCAGTTCATCTTCCGTATGCGTGAGTTCGAGCAGATGGAGATGCAGTTCTTCGTTCGTCCGGGCGAGGAGATGAAGTGGTTCGAGCATTGGAAGCAGTTCCGTCTCAAGTGGCACAAGGCACTTGGATTGGGCGATGAGAAGTACCGTTTCCATGACCACGAGAAACTGGCGCACTATGCCAATGCCGCCACGGATATTGAGTTCCAAATGCCGTTCGGATTCAAAGAGGTAGAGGGTATTCATAGTCGTACGAATTTCGACCTCAGCCAGCACGCCAAGTTCAGCGGCAAGAAGATTGAGTATTTCGACCCCGAACTCAACCAAAGTTACACCCCGTATGTGATAGAGACCTCTATCGGCGTGGACCGAATGTTCTTGAGCGTGGTATGCTCTTCGTACCACGAGGAGCCGTTGGAGGGGGGCGACAGCCGTGTTGTACTCTCGCTGCCGCCTGTACTCGCACCGGTTAAGGTGTGCGTTATGCCGCTCGTGCGCAAAGACGGGCTGCCCGAGAAAGCACGCGAGATTGTCGAAATGCTTAAGTTCGACTTCCACACCAACTACGATGAGAAGGACTCTATCGGCAAACGCTACCGTCGTCAGGATGCCATCGGTACGCCGTTCTGCGTGACGGTTGACCACGATACCCTCAACGATGGGTGCGTCACGGTGCGTTTCCGTGATACCATGGAGCAGGAGCGCGTTAAGATAGAAGACTTGCATGCTATGATAGCCAAAGCGGTTGATCCGAAAGTGTTGTACCGCAAGATTATGGCGCAATAAGGCTCCTTCGCGGGGCAGAAATCGATTTCTTTGCAGAAAAAAGTCATCGGACTTGTGCATATCGAAAGAAAGCAGTACCTTTGCGGGCGTTTTGTGCGGGATATGACCCGTACAGGCAAAATAATGTAACATCGTTTGGATGAAATATCGGGCGAGGTTATTATCGTAAAACCCTTTAAGCAACAGAGAATCATGTATTTGAATGCTGAAAAGAAAGCGGAGTTGTTCGCCAAATATGGCAACGACGCCAAGAACACCGGTTCGGCAGAGAGCCAAATTGCGCTGTTCACCTACCGTATCAACCACCTGACGGAGCACCTGAAAGTTAATCGCAAGGACTTCGGTACAGAGCGTGCCTTGACGGCATTGGTAGGGAAGCGTCGCCGAATGCTCGACTACTTGAAAGAGAAAGACATCGAGCGTTACCGCGCCATTATCAAGGAGTTGGGTATCCGTAAGTAAAGCGCGTACCACCCCGCATGCCGACTCCATACTCACAAGGAGCCGCAAACCGATTCTGGGCAATGCCGTCCTCCGTGGGCGGCATTGCCATATTTATATTTTTTTACTATTCAGAACCCGACAAGATACGCTTAAGATATGCTTATCCACTGCTGAATAACCGCCGTTTTATCCTTTAATACAAATTCATAGTATCTATAATAGATTTTAATTTCACTACTATACAACGACGGTTCGTTCGAATTTGTGTATATTCGGGAAAAGCAGTACCTTTGCACCCGAATTGGCGAAAGAGCATTTGTGCGCTCCGAGCCGTAAACATTTGTACGTTTATATGATTAAAATTACATTCCCGGACCAATCCGTCCGTGAGTACGAGAGTGGCGTAACGCCGCTCCAAGTGGCTGAGAGCATCAGCAGTCGTTTGGCGCAAGACATCCTTGTAGCAAGTATCAAACCCTATTCGGAGCAACCTGAGACCATTGAGCAACAGGGCGAAGGCTGGAGTATTGTAGAACTCAATACCTCACTGACAGCCGACTGCTTCATCCGTCTGCATAAGTGGGACGACGAGGAGGCAAAACACGCCTTCTGGCACACCTCGAGCCACCTGATGGCAGAGGCACTGCAAGAGTTGTTCCCCGGCATTCAGTTCGGTATAGGTCCCGCTATCGAGAACGGGTTCTACTACGATGTGTATCCCGCTGAAGGACAAGTGATTAAAGAGAGCGATTTCCCCGCCATTGAGCAGAAAATGCTCGAACTGCGTGCCAAGAAAGAGCAACTCGTAAAGAAAAGTATCGCAAAGGCAGACGCACTCAAAGAGTTTGGCGACAAAGGACAGACCTACAAGTGCGAGTTGATTGCCGACCTGGAAGACGGGCATATCACGACCTATACACAGGGAGCATTCACCGACCTTTGCAAGGGACCGCACTTGCTATCTACGGAGCCAATTAAGGCGGTGAAAGTGCTCAGTTGCGCTGCCGCTTACTGGCGTGGCGATGAGAAACGCCCGATGATGACGCGTATCTACGGAATCTCGTTCCCGAAAAAGGCGATGCTCGATGAGTATCTGAACCTGCTGGAGGAAGCCAAGAAACGCGACCACCGCAAGATAGGTAAAGAACTGGAACTCTTTATGTTCTCGGACATGATCGGCAAAGGACTGCCCGTATGGTTGCCCAAAGGCACGGCTCTGCGTCTGCGCCTCGAAGAGTTCCTCAAGAAAATACAGAAACGCTATGGTTATCAGCAGGTAATGACCCCGCACATCGGTAGCAAGCAACTCTATGTGACTTCGGGACACTGGGATCACTACGGCAAGGACTCGTTCCAACCGATCACCACGCCGGAAGAGGGCGAGGTGTATATGCTCAAGCCGATGAACTGCCCGCACCACTGTATGATATTCAAGAACAGCCCCCGCTCGTACAAAGACCTGCCGCTGCGTATTGCAGAGTTCGGTACAGTTTACCGCTACGAGCAGTCGGGTGAGTTGCACGGACTGACGCGTGTGCGCTCGTTCACGCAAGACGATGCACACATATTCTGCCGCCCCGACCAAGTGAAGGACGAGTTTATCCGTGTAATGGAGATTATTGATATTATATTCAAAGCACTGAACTTCAATAACTTCGAGGCACAGATTTCGCTCCGTGACCCCAAGAACACGACCAAGTATGTTGGTTCGGATGAGGTATGGGAAAAAGCCGAAAACGCCATCATCGAGGCGTGCCGTGAGAAGAACCTGCCCGCACGCGTAGAGTACGGCGAGGCTGCATTCTATGGACCAAAACTCGACTTTATGGTGAAGGACGCTATCGGGCGTCGCTGGCAGTTGGGTACGATACAGGTAGACTACAACCTGCCGGAGCGTTTCGAGTTGGAATACACGGGCGAAGACAATCAGAAACACCGCCCCGTAATGATTCACCGTGCGCCGTTCGGTTCGATGGAGCGCTTCGTGGCGGTACTGATAGAGCATACTGCGGGTAAGTTCCCATTGTGGCTGACCCCCGACCAAGCCGTTGTACTGCCGATCTCGGAGAAGAGCAACGAATATGCGTGGAAAGTGAAAGAACTGCTTGAGGCACAGGATGTGCGTGTGGTAGTAGACGACCGCAACGAGAAACTCGGGCGTAAGATTCGTGACAACGAGTTGAAGCGTATTCCGTTCATGCTCATCGTGGGCGAGAAAGAGGCAGAACAAGGACTGCTCAGTGTTCGCCAACAAGGCGCTGAGGACAAGGGTCAGATGACCATTCAGGAGTTCGCAGACTTTATTAACTCCACCGTTAAGGCACAAATGAACGCATACTAATACCCCATAAGGATATGAAACAGAGATTGTTATGTGCCGTTGCGCTTTCCACATTGACGCTGACGGCAATGGCACGAACCGACAGAACGGTCGTTGCCGACACTACGACACTCCCCGCCGACACTCTCGAGGGGTTTGTCTTCACCACCATAGACAGTATCGGCATTACCCCCGTGAAAGACCAGCACCGCAGCAGCACCTGCTGGGCATTTTCCACCATCGGCTTCCTCGAGAGCGAACTCTTGCGCATGGGCAAGGGCGAGTATGATTTGAGCGAGATGTTTGTGGTGAGCCACACGATGGTTGACCGTGCTGAATATGTGGTTCGCCTGTACGGCAGCAGCGAGTTTGCGCCGGGCGGCTCGGCGTACGATGTCATCTACTGCCTCAAGCACTACGGGTTGGTACCGCAAGCGGCTATGCCCGGTATCCTATACGGCAGTTCGGCGGCAGACACACTCCCCGTGCATGCTGAGTTGGACGCGGTGGCAGGCGGCTATGTGCATGCACTGACCACCTCCAACCTCAAGCGCCTCTCTCCTGTGTGGAAGCAGGGGCTGCAAGCCATTTACGACACTTATCTCGGTACCTGTCCCGACTGGTTTACCTACAACGGCAAGGACTATACCCCACTCTCTTTCGCGCAGGCGTTGGGGCTGAATGCCGATGATTATGTGAGCATTACATCGTACACGCACCATCCTTTCTACACAACATTCGCGCTCGAAGTGCCCGACAACTGGCGCATGGACAAAATGTACAATGTGCCGTTGGAGGATATGATGCGTATCATCGACAATGCCTTGGCAAGCGGCTATACTTTGGCATGGGGCGCCGATGTCAGCGAGGTGGGGTTCACCCGCAAGGGGATTGGTGTAATGCCCGATGCCGACAAGGGAGCAGACCTCACGGGCAGCGATGCCGCCCATTGGTTGGGACTGACCGAAAAGGACAAGAAAGAGGAACTCACCAAGCGTCCGTTGCCCGAAATGGTTATCACGCAGGAAATGCGCCAGCAGGCGTTTGACAGTTGGGAAAACACCGACGACCACGGCATGCAGATTTTCGGCACGGCACACGACCAGAACGGAAAGCGTTACTATATGGTCAAGAACTCGTGGGGCACGAAAAAGAGTGATTATCAAGGTATTTGGTATATCTCCGAGGCGTTTATGCGCTACAAGACCAACGACATCTTAGTCCATAAAAACGCCATTCCGAAAGACCTCCGCCGCCAACTCGGTCTGTAAGGTTAATACAACGCTGTCCACTCCACCCTATTCCCCACGCATTGGAGGTACTGCTCGAAGGCGGGACGGGCGATAACCACCGTGCCGCGGCAGTCGTTGGGGTGGAAGCTGAAACTGTCCGCGTGCCGCAGGTTCTCGTCCAAGAACAGGATGACATGGTGTTCGGTATCGTTGATAAGCCCGAAAGGACTGACGCTGCCCGGCTCCAACCCCAAGTAGCGCATCATACGCTCTGGACCGGCAAAGGACAACTTCCCCGGTGCAGGCTGTCCCGCCGCTTGCAGGGAAACTTTGAGGCGTTGTTCGAGGTCGTGGATGGCAAGGTCGTGGTTGCAATCGAAGCAGATGAGGTAGTGCTGATTGCCCTTGTGGTTGCGCATGAACAGGTTCTTGCAATGCACGCTGCCATCGTTGTGCCACCAGCGTTTCGCCTCCTCAATGGTCTTGCCCTCGGGGTGGTTGTAGCAGGTGTACGGAATACGGTGCTCGTCCAAATAGGCGAGCACCTTTTCTTGACGCGGAGATTCTACATTATCCCTCATAAAAACATTAATTACCCTGTAATTAACCATTAAATCGTAGGATAATACATCGTATTGTATTAGAGTACCTCTTTCAAAATCTCGCTGACGGTGGGGTGCGGGAATACGACTTGGCGGAACTCGTCCACCGTGTAGCCCATGCGCACGGCAAAGGACGCGGCGGCAATGAATTCGGAGCAAGGATTACCGATCGCATGCACCCCGATAATCGTGTGGTTCTTCTTGTCGATAATCATCTTGCACAGCCCGTTCTCGCCCTCGTTTTCTGCCACAAAACGCCCCGAATAGGTCATGGGTATCTTGTGTACCTCATAGGGGACAAAAGGCTCCTCCGTGGACATAGAGGGGGCAAAATCGCCCTCGTGAATCTCGTTTAGGTCTTTCTCGGTCAAGCCTACACAAGCGATTTCGGGGTTGGTATAGACCACGCTCGGAATGGCGTTGTACGCAATGCGTTGCACCGGTACGCGGCGTAGCATACGCCCTACCGCCACTTCCGCCTGACGGCTTGCCACATGCGCCAGCATAATCTTGCCCGTAACATCGCCTGCGGCATAGACATTCGGAAGGTTGGTGCGCATCATCTCGTCCACGACAACCGCCCCGCGACTCAACTCCAAGTCGGTGAGCGCCTCTAACCCCTGCAGGTTCGCCCGACGCCCCACCGCGATAAGGATACGCTCCGCCTCATACTCGCCGTTAGAGGTTCTGACCAAGTTACCCTGCAAGTCCAACACCTTGGTATCGGTCAACAGGGTGATGCCCTCTTTGCGGTATTTCTCGGACAGCACATCCACCACCTCTTGGTCGATGTTCGGCAATATCGACGGCATCGATTCAATCACGGTCACAGGTACGCCCAACTCATGGTAGAGCGTGGCGAACTCCATGCCAATCACGCCGCCACCGACTATGACGATGGAGCGCGGCAGTTCGGTAGCCGCGAGGGCATCGGTAGCATCCCACACGGCGGGATTATCTTTCACGCCAGGGATAGGCGGCACGAAATGGGTTGAACCGGTGCATATCAGCAGGTTCTCCGCATCGTATTGTTCTTCGTTGCAAGCCACTACCACTTTGTCGTCCGTACGGCTCACCACGGAGGCGGCTCCCGTAACGACGGTACAGTGCTCGTTGTTGAGTTTCTGGCGTATGCCTGCCACGAGTTTGCGCACCACTTTGGTCTTGCGTTGCACCATTTTGGCGTAGTCGAAAGCCACGCTTTCCGCTGCCACGCCGTATTTGGCGGCATGGGTGGCGTTGTAGTACTGTTTTGCGCTGTACAGGAGCGTCTTGGTGGGGATACAGCCTGCATTCAGGCAGGTACCGCCCAAGGCGGTCTGTTCAAACAGCACGACCTCTTTTCCTGCTCGTGAAGCCGCTTCGGCAGCGGTGTACCCCGCCGGTCCCCCGCCGATAATTGCGAGATAATACTTCATGGTGATATTTTTTTATTGGGTTTGTATCGTTTGATTGTCAGCGTAATTTATGGCGTTCATAGTACCCGCGCACATAGGTGAAATAGAATAACACGCCCACGGCATAGACGGCAGCCCCGCTCCAGAACGCTGCGTGGTAACTGATATGCTCGGCAATGGCACCGCCCACAAACATGCCGATACCCATGCCCAAGTCCCAACTGGTGAGCAGCGTGGAGTTGGCAGTACCGCGCTGGCTGTTGGGTGCCATGTTGATAAACATCATCTGGAAAGCCGGCCACAGGTGCCCGTTGCCGAGTCCGATAACAAACGGCGCCACATAGTAGCCAACGGGGTGATGCACCGCCGCAAAAAGGATAAAACCGCTGATGGATACCAAGATACCCAACGAGGCATTGCGCACAATCTGCCCGTTGCGCAGCGAGCGGCTTCCCGTCAGGCGCGATATAATCAGTCCCACCGCAAAGAGCGTGAAGAACAGCCCCGTGCCGCTTGTAATCCCCATTTGTTCCTTGCCGTAGATCGCCACATAGGTCGAAAGAATGCTGTACGCCACCGCCACCGAGAGGATGACCAGGAAATGCGCCCACCCTTTCTGCATTAGGAAACGGTCTAACGACAGGGGCTGCTTCACGCGCACCAATTCGCGGTCTTTGAGTTTAAGGGTGGCGTTCACGATAAGCCCCGCCAACGAGCATGCCAACGACAGCGCGAACAGCATTTCATAACTGTGGTAGCGGGCGAACAGGAACATCGCGATACCGGGGCTGATGGCCGTGGCGATATTGTTGCTCAACCCATAGTAGCCGATGCCTTCGGCGCGGCGCGAAGAGGGCAGCACATCAATGGCAACCGTGGAGAGCGACACGCCCGTCGCGCCGAAAGGTGCGCCGTGCAGCGTGCGGAAAATGGCAAACATCGTGAGGCTGCCTGCAATCAGGTAGCCGCCGAAGAACGCCGCCGTCAGGAAATAAAAGAGCAACAGCACGGCTTTGCGGGGGAAACTGTCCACAAAGAAGCCGCTGAACGGACGGATGCACAGGGCGGCGAGGGCATAGCCGGACAGGATAAGTCCGATGGTCTGCTTGTCCGCGCCGTAGGTTTCGCTCAAATAGAGCGGCAGCAACGGCGTCAGGAGCATAAAGGCGAAATACAGCAGGAAATTGCTGCACCACACTTTGATATAGTTGCTGTTCCAGAGTTTCTCGGTTGGTTGCGTCATTGTCTTTTGTTTTCGCCGGTGTAAAATGGGGCGACAAAGGTACACTTTTCTCGGCATATCGGCAAACGAGATGGCACTATGTTCGGTTTCTACCTTAGAACAAAAGCCAACTCCTGTAAACTTTTGTCTCAAGAACCGTTTATCATCCGATGAAATATAATGTTTAATGTTTAATTGGGGAGTGGGAAGTGGGCATTTTATCGCGGGTCGGTGGCACCTTGCAAGTGTTAATAAAATATACAAATACCACAAATTAGCCATAAATTTATTTATATTCCTCATCCCCCTCATTGCCCTTGCAAGCAAAGATACTACACAATCCGTGCAAATGTTGTGCATGTTGCGCAAACGATTACAAGGCTATTTTTGCAGCATAGGGAGCGTCTTGTTGCATATCTGCGCAAGAAAGCGTACCTTTGCACACAAAATCATTACTATGCAACAAGCACAATTTTTCATAACTATGCACAAGCACAATCTTCACTCGTTGCCGGTTATCGGTCTGTGGGCGGCACTTTTCGCAGTGGCCGGTTGCACGGTTTCCCATCCCGCCACGGCGGACAGGAACGCGAACACACAGAACCCCATTATGCCCATTTACTACACGGGCGAGGCAATGCACATCTACCTCACGGACTATATCCCGCAAAGCACTCCCCAAGACGCCATCGCCTACAGCACAGAGCCCTCGTATCGCGTACAAAATCCCTACGAGGGCGAGTTTGACCTTGTGGGGGATAACACCCTGTCCGTGCTGTCGGTTTGCGTGAACGACACCCTTTTCTACGACATTCCCATCCTCCCCGCGTTGCGTACCGTGCCGGGTATGGTTACCCATGCGGCGACCGACAGCACCCTGCAAGTGCGTATGCTGCATACTTATGAGCGGGTGCAACTGCGTGCCTTCTGGCAAGACCAATGCCTCCCGCCCTCCTGTATGGACTTTGGCGAGGGCGATACCTTTGCCACGCTTCATCTTGACCCGCAGTGGAAGAACGCCGCAGGACGCACCTTTCTGCGGGTGTATGCCGTAGCCGACGGGCAGCGGCTCAACGACCTGCTTATCCCCCTGCAGGACGGTCTGCCAGTAACCTCCACCGACCAACTCACGCGCCACGATGACCAAGCACAGGTGCTGTACTCGCTGATGATAGATCGTTTCCACAACGGCAACAAGGCGAACGATTGGAAATTACACTCGCCCGAAGTACTCGACATAGTGGACTACCAAGGCGGCGACCTGAGCGGCATAAAGGCAAAGATAGAGGCCGGCTACTTCGACTCGCTGGGCATTAACACGCTGTGGATTAGTCCGATAACACAAAACCCGTGGGACGCATGGGGGAAATATCCGTTCCGCCACGGGAACAAGTACGACTCGACCAAGACCTACACCCGTTTCTCAGGCTACCACGGCTACTGGCCTATCCTAATCACCGCCATCGACCGCCGATTAGGCAGCGACGAGGAACTGCGCGACCTGCTAGCCACCGCACACCGACACGACATCAATGTGGTGCTGGACTATGTAGCGAACCACGCACACATCAACGCCGCCGTCTATCAGCAACACCCCGACTGGCACACCGACTCTATCCTACCCGACGGACGGCGTAACTTCGAACTATGGGACGAAGCACGCCTGACCACCTGGTTTGACGCACATATCCCCACCCTCGACCTCGAGCGACAAGAGGTATGCGAGGCGATGACCGACTCCGCACTCTACTGGCTCAGCCACTACGACTTAGACGGCTTCCGCCACGACGCCTGCAAGCACATACCCGAAGGCTACTGGCGTATGTTCGGGCAGAAAATAGCCACACGCTTCCCCTACCGACACATCTGGATGATAGGCGAGACCTACGGCTCCCCCGAACTAATCGGCTCGTATGTGAAGACGGGTATGCTCAACGCACAGTTCGATTTCAACCTCTACTTCTCTGCCATTCACGCCCTCTGCGGCGAGGGGAGCATGGCGGACATAGAGCGCACGATACGGACCTCGCTAGCCGCCTACGGTGCGCACCACACCATGGGGAACATATCGGGCAACCACGACCAAGTGCGCTTTGCCTCGTTCGCAGGCGGTGCCGTGCGCTTCGACGAAGACCCCAAAGAGGCAGGTTGGACACGCACCTGCGGACTGCTGCCAAACGACCTGAGCCATCTCACGGCGGAAGAACGCGCAAAGGCAGAGGACGATGCCTACCGCCGGACGCTGCTGCTCGAGGTGCTGAACCTGACCATACCGGGCGTACCCTGTATCTATCAAGGCGATGAATACGCCGAAGTGGGCGCAAACGACCCCGACAACCGCCATAAGGTACGCTTCGACGGACTGAACGCACACGAAGAGGCTTTCCGCCGCACAGTGAGCGAACTCATTCACCTGCGCAGACACTCGCTGCCACTGCTCTACGGCGACTATATTCCCGTAGAGGCAAGCCACGACCGACTCGTATTCGACCGTGTCTATATAGGCGAGAGCGTACGGGTAACGATAGACCGTAAGCAACTGACTTACAGCATCGAACAACAATAACACATACTAACACAACAAAATCAATACACATGAAAAAGTTATGGATTGCGGCACTCGGTCTCTTGACACTCGCCGCCTGTACACACCAAGAACCGACGACCCACACACGCTGGGCGTACGATGCGACCATCTACGAACTGAACACCCGACAACTGACACCGGAAGGGACTTTTGCCGCCGCCGAAGAGGTACTGCCCGAACTGCGGAAGAACGGCATTGATATTCTATGGATTATGCCCTGTCAGCCTATCGGGGAAATAACCCGCAAAGGCACACTGGGCAGTTACTACTCGATCGTAGACTACTGCCAATTCAACCCCGAGTTCGGCACACGCGCAGACTTTGAACACCTGCTACAGACGGCACACGACTTGGGCTTCAAAGTCATACTCGACTGGGTGGCAAACCACACCGCCCCCGACAGCAAATGGACCGAGAACGAGGGCTGGCACTACCGCGACAGTTTGGGCAACCTGACCGTGCAGTACGACTGGACAGACATATCGAAACTGAACTACGGCAACGAGGCCATGCGAGAGGAGATGCTGCGCTGCATGCACTGGTGGATGGACACAATAGGCGTGGACGGCTTCCGCTGCGATGTAGCAGGCGAAGTACCGACCGACTTCTGGAATTGGGCAATGGCTGACCTGCGCAAAACCCACCCCACGATGTTCACCCTCGCAGAAGACGAGGGCAAGGCACAAGAACTGACCGAGAGTGCGTTCGATATGTATTACGGCTGGGAGTTGCACCACCTGATGAACGGCGTGGCGCAGGGAAAGAACACCGTGGACGACCTATGGAACTACTTTGCCAAGGCTGACACCACCATTCGGGCGAACGCCATCCGCATGAACTTCACCTCGAACCACGACGAGAACTCGTGGAACGGCACGGAGTTTGAGCGCATGGGCGAGGCGGCAGACCTATTTGCGGCATTCACCTACATCGTGCCGGGTATGCCCCTTATCTATACCGGACAACTGAGCGGCAATCACCACCGCCTCTCGTTCTTCGAGAAAGACACCATCGACCGTGTGCCCGATGCGCCGCAATATGCCCTCTACCAAGGTTTGAATGCGCTACGCGCCTCCAATTACGCCCTGTGGAGCCCTGAGTTGGGCGCACCCATGCAGCGTATTGAAGCGGACAACGACCATATCTTCGCCTGTGTCCGTCACGCCTCGTGCAAAAAGAAAGGCGACAACACCGTTATCGCCCTTATGAATATGTCCGCCGAACCGCAAAGCGTTACCCTAAATATCGGCAACTATGCGGGCATGTACCAATGCCTGTGCGGGAAAGAGGTTACCCTCGATGCCACCCACGCTCTAACGCTTGAGCCCTGGCAGTACCGGATTCTTGCGAAGTAGCCACCGGCGGGCAGCCTTATCCGCTGCCGTGACGGCTTCGTCGTCCTCCCATTGCGCGTATTCCGCCACGGTAAGGGTATTGTCCCACTGATAGACCAACTCATAGACTGCAGTCTCTGAGTTGGTTTCGTTGTAGTAGCCGGCTGCCATCGCATACAAAGTGTCCTGCGGGTGCAAGGAGAAGGACTCCAAGTCTATCGTGTCGGCTCCGCGCATGAGCACGGTCTGAATAAAGCCGTAACGCTCGTAGGTTTCCACAGTCATCGAGTAGTAGTAATCGGGGAACCCGTAGTAGCGGGTGTCTATCTCCTCTTTGCGGGCGATATCCCAATAGTATTGTTCCTCGTTGGAAGGGGTGATGATAGCCTTCATCCCTTCGGTCTTTACCGCAAAGGTAACGGTGGAGGCGATGGTGTCTTTCGTCCTGAACGGCGTCTTGACAATCGTCTTAATGGGGCGGTTGTGTTTGTTGTAGCACATCACACAGAGGTAGTAGTCGGTTTCGGGTTGCAGCCCGTATTCTGTGCCGTAGATAGCACCGTTCTCCAACATATCGCGGAACGAGGGCGGCTTGACATCCAGATACTCGGTGTAGATTTCCCGTACGATGTCATAGATGTCCTTGTAGAAAGCATGCAGGCTGTCCGCCACGCCGGCTTCGCCCAAGCGGTTGTAGTCTGCCACGCTCATGGCGCCGCACACATAGTAGTAGTCGTTGGTGGCCGGTACGACATCATACATGGCGCTATGCGCCCGCACATAGGTCAGCGTCACCTCAAACGAGGAGTCCGACACTTTCTCTTGTTGGCACGCCCACAGGGTCAGCAGGGGCAGCAACAATATCGTTAATCGAATATATCGTTTCATCACAGTCTTTTGTATGCCGTTACTTTAATTTCTTTGCCGTCTTGTAGATAAAGACCACCGCGCCACGCATGTGGCTGCCGTAATGTCCGAAGTCGTAGGTTACATTCACGGGATTGTTGTCCGTGCCCACGGTATCATTCGTGGCGTTCGACAGGGTGCGGAACTGGCGTTGCAGCACTTGCGAGTTCTTGAAGGGTACCGTCTGGTCGTCTTCGGAATGGAACATGTGCAGAGGGGCTTTGGGTTTGTAGTTCTCAGGGACGCTGTTGCCCAACAGTTCTTGGTAGAAGCGGGCTGTTTCCGCTTTGGAGCGGTCGCGGGCGTTCTCGGTGAGGATATCGTGCAGGTAGTTGGAGCCTATCTTTTTGTTGATTTCGTTGGTGGTGTAGCGTTTCGAGTTGAGCCATTCGTCGTAGTGGCTTAGTAGCGGCTCCTTGAAGAAATAGGACATATCCAACGCGGGAGTCATGCCGATGGACATGCCCTGTATAATCATCGGCACCGCACAGGGGATACCCGTCTCGTCCTGCTTCACGCAGAAGTCGTAGGTCATCGCTACATCGTACGGACCGGCTCCGGCATACACCTGCTTGATGGTGAATTCGCCAGCAAACTCGGGATAGGTCTCTAACATACGCAGCACATGCATCGTACAAGCCCCGCCCTGCGAGTAGCCGAACAGGATAATCTCGTTGGACGCCATCTGCAACTTTCTGTCCTCTATCAGCGACATCGCCACGCGCCCCATATCAATCACATTGCGCCCGCAGGTTTCCGCTTGCAGGTAGGGGTGTACCGCATCTTTCGAAGCCCCGAAGCCGATATAGTCGGCAGCCACCACGCAATAGCCGTAGGCGGCATAGATACCCTCGAAACTATAGGTTTGGCTGGGTGCTTCGCGGTCGGCACCGATGGTGTAGTGGCTCACCAATATCACATTGCGTATCTTGCCGTCCTTGGGGTAGAATATCTTGCCCGACACCTCGATGGAATCGCCCGTTACCCCCACGCTCATGTATTTGACGGCTACCTGGTGCACTTTCTTACCGATGACGGCATCTGCCATCTCGCGTATCATATCCATGGCGGTCAGGGGGCTGACACGCGCGGCATGGCGGGTGGTATCGGTCGTGTCGGCAAGGGTGTCGCGAGGTGTGACGGTATCGTCCGCACACTGCTCCTCGTACATCTCCCACGGCATAGCCGACAAGTCCGTGTCTTCCTCATGCCATACCGCATACGCCTTTCGCTTTGCCGTGTTATCCCATTCGGCAACCGTGTTGCGCCATTCCATCTCCGAGTGTGAGCAACCGCCTAATACCCAGAGGCATAGGGTACCATATAAAAGCGTTCTTATCTTCATAGTCTAAAACCGATAGCCCACCGACACGGTTATCAGGCGGGCACCTAACTTATAAATTTCGTTCATATTGTTCAGCGCATTGACGCCGCCCACCTCAACGGCGCCGAACCAGTGTTCGCGCCCGACGGACAATCCTAATACGGTCAGTCCGAAAGCGGGGGCGCAGCGTGTTTTCTCGCCGCGGTAGTTCTCCTCCGTGCCGGTGTTGATATTCAGCCCCGCATACAGGGCGGAATAGAGATTGACCCACGGGTGGTGGAAATAGGTAAAGCGCACGGAGGGCATGAGCATGAGGTTCACATAGTAGTGGTTTGGCGCATCGCTACCCTCGCGCAGCACTCGCCACAGCACTTGGTCATAGTCCACGATAGCCCCCACCGACAGCCAATCGCAGCAGCGGTACTGGTATTCGGCGAAGAGATGTCCCGTGTAGCGGTAGTTATCCGTATTGAGGTTGGTTGAGGGGTTGCTGTGGAACATGGTTGTCTCGAAGAGCAGGTCCCCCCACCCCACGCGCACTTCGTGGCGGAGCGAGTCGCGTTCCGCCTTTGTTTCTGCCATACCCGCCAAAGGCAGTAGCAGTATCGTTAGTATCCAAAACAAGCGCTTCACAATTATTTCTAATTTTTAATGTTTAATGTTTAATTAGAGTGCTTCTCGTGCCTATACAAATGCAAATTAAAAATTAAACATTAAACATTACACATTACACATTAAACATTATATTTTTAGCGGTGGATAAGCGGATGATAAGCGGTGGTTGGAGGAATTAGGAATTAGGAATGAGGAATGCAAATTAAACATTAAACATTAAACATTTCCCCAACTACTCGGCCAGGTATTATGGCGTATGCCTGCCATTTCGGTCATCTGCCGATGGGCAACATCGCGCATACGCGCCACCTCGTCCTTGCGGGGTTGCGAGGTGTCGGGGATAACCGGCTTGCCGATGGTAACCGTCAGCAGGGGCAGTCCTTTGGGCGCAAACAGGCGGAATATCCCTTTGCGCTCGCGGTAGGTAATCACGCACGGCAGCAGCGGCATATTGTACTTGTAACTCATCGTGAACGCTCCTTTCTGGAAAGGGCGCAGGGGCTTGTACATATCCCAGCGGCAACTCTCGGGGAAGATATGGAACCACCAACCGCGCCGGTGATACTCGTCAAACGCCTCGTTAAAGCGTTTTAGGGCCGTCATACCGGCTTCGGGTTGCGGAATGGGGATACCACCCACTAAACGCATAAAGAAGCCGTCTTTCGTGCGGAAATTGGGCGCAAACATCGGGATACGCGTGGTGCAACGCGCCTTGACCGCCAGCAGCACACAGGCGCAGTCCAAGCGGAACATGTGGTTGGCAATCGTAATCGCCCCTCCCTGCAACTCCTTGCGATATTGTTTGAGTACTTCGCGCCCGCGGATACGTAAGCCCATCTTCACTTTCAGGTAGATACCCAAGCAGAAATGGAGAATGAGCGCGTAGCCCCAGCAGCGGTTGAAGTGCCAGAGGGGTGAGTCGTCCAAATAGGGGTAGTTCTCATCGATTGCCAACTCCTTGGTCTGCGGGGCGTTCACCGTATGCAGAAAGGGGTCGTCTTCGGGGTAGTCGAAGGCGGGTTGCGGGACATACACGCCCTCGTTTACCTGCAGGTCTTTGTATCGTTTGTTCATGCTTGCTGTTTTTGTTCTTTATGGGACGCGGTCGTCCGGTTCGTGCGGCGTTGGCGGCTGCGACCTGCCTTGCGGCGTTTCTCGCGGGCGATATGGCGTGCGGTCAGCCGTTCGTCGATGACATCCGCCTGCTCCAATAACTGCGACGACAGGCGTTCGATGAGCGTGAACTTGCTACGGCGTTTCTCGTCCTGCATGAGCAGGTTGAACTTGAACTGCCCGTCGCGGAAGCCGTCGCGCAAGCACGCTGCCTTGAAGCGGGCGTAGGCGTTCTTGAGCAGGATATGCGCCTGCGGCTCGTGCAGGCGGAACGAGGAGCGTTTGGCTTCGTATTCGATGTTTATCTCGCAGAGGTGCTTGTCCACGATTTGGGTGAAGACATCCGCTTCGCGTTGGTCGATATCCTCGTTTTCGAACTCGTAGTAGAAGTGGTAGCAGGAGTCCTGCACCTCGGCAAAGCCCACGAAGAATTTGGTCTTGATACCGGTTTCCTGTTCGGCTTGGTGCACGGCTTCGATAAACTGCGGCTCATAGAGTTTCTCGCCGGTCATGGACACGATGCCGTTGACCTTCGATACCATGTGTACGGTGGGGGTGTTGCGGTACTTGCCGCCTACCTCCACGAGGTCGTTCATATTGTAGCGGAACAAGCCCGAATAGGTGGTCACATAGGCGCAGTAGCGTTTGCCCTGCTCCAATTCGTCCAACTGCAGGAAATGCTTGCGGGGACTATCCAATTCGTCTTCCGCCACGAATTCGTAGTAGTGGAACTGGGGGAAGAGTACGGACTCGTTGGTATCGTCCAAAGCGAAGCCGAAGCGGCATTCGGTGGCGATATAGCCCAACTCCTGGTAGTAGGTTTTATCCCAGTCGAAGTCGTCCATATACTTTTCCATATAGACATGGGTGTTGCCGCATTTCCAGGTGCTGAGGTACTGCAGCCACGGCCAGAAGTACTTGGGCTGCAGCCTGCCGTGTTCGCGCAGAATCTGCTTCAGTTCAGCCGCCCGCTCGGGGTTAGGCGCCATGTAGGCGTCCAATTTCTCGCGGATATGGTCGGAGATATCTAAGTCCTCGTTCAGCGTGCCGTGGGCGATATCTTCGATGAGTTTGGGGGCGTTCTCGTCCACGGTGCGCAGCAATTCGAGGATGGTGGAGGGGTTGGCCGTTGACCAAAGGGTTACATCGCGGTGCTGCATCGCCAGACGCATGAGCGTGTAGTTGCGGGTGGCATAGTCGTCAATGGACATCACGCAGGCGGGGGCGGTGTAGTGCTTCTTGATGATGGAGGGGATATCGCGCACCAACACGCCGCTCACCGAGCCGTAGAGGGTGCCATCGGGGGCGTAGCCCTCGACCTCTTTGCCGACAATGGGGAAGATATGTCCGGCGAAGATACGGCTGCGGTGTTTGACGAAGTTCCAGGTCCAGATATGGGACATCTTGCCGTACACATCCTTGAGGTACTTGTGGGTCATCGGCACCCATTTGGGTTCGTTGGTGGTGCCGGAGGTGGTGGCGTACATGTCGGGTTTGCCTGGGAAGAGGACATTCTCTTCGCCGTTCTTATGGCGTTCCACATAGGGGCGCAGGGTCTCGAAGGAGTCGTTGACCGGCACATACTGGCGGTAGAGGCGGAAGAGGTCGTCGGCGTTGGAGGCGGACAGGATGATATCGAAGTGGTGTTCGCGTCCATAGATGGTATCGCGGGAGATGGTGAGTATATCGCGCAGGGTACGCTCGGCGGCGTGGCGGGGATGGCGGCTCCAAAAGCGCAAGCGCAGCATCTGACTGCCGCCGACCAACCAGAGTACGAAATTGATGAGTTTGGGATAGGGCAATGCCTTCCCGTTGTTGTCTATGTAAGGTTTGTTTCTTGCCATAATCGTCCGCAAAGGTACGGTGTTTTTTCCGAATCTGCAAATATGGGTGTACTGTCCAATAACAAATGCAATTTATAGAAGTCCCCCTTATCTGAGACGGTGGCGGGTTTGTTCTTTCGAAAGACGGTGCAAAGATAATACAGAAACGGGCGTTTTGCAACGATAGCAATCAATGAAATTTCCGAAAAACCATTGACTGCTGTCAAAATATGGAGGTCAATCCTTTGGTGGACAATAAGATATGCCGATAATATAAAGTACAACAATAAGGTCATTTTCTATGTTTTTTAGGGTGTATCCTCAAAAATGGTCAAGTGAGCCGGACGGCTCATTGGGGCGGGATACTATCCCGCGCTAAGAAACCGCTAATACAGAGGGGTTTCCCGCGCATACATAAAAAAGGTGGGGGCTATAGGGTTCTAAGGACTTGCGCTATTTGCTCAAAGGCTTCGGCGGCTTTTTCTGCCTCGGGGATGGGCTTGATGTACGCCAATGGCGGAATGTTGGTCTCGTAGGTGTTGCGCAGTTTTTGCCAAACGGTGTCGAAATCGGTCAGCAAGGGTGATAGGGTATGCGGCTGATTTTTCCACCCCTGCGGACGGTCGAAAGACGCTTGGTCGTGCGCATACAGTTCACTGAACTCCCGGCGGAACAGGTCGGAGTGCAGGTAAGTGGAACACTCCGTATCGTTCACCAAGAAATACAAGTCATAGCAGTGGCGTATCTTGGTCGCCAACTCGTTGATGTCCTGCCCATCCACTCATCGTATATTCCAGTTTTGCTGAGTCGGTAATGTTTCTTGTGAAATCGGTAGGTTATAGTGTGTTTGCGCATTGAGGGACTGCTGTAGCGTCTTGGTCTGCTCTTCTCCTACGCCGATATGCTCCAGTATAGCACCCAATAGCGCACGCACATACGGAGTGTAGCGCAATGCCAAACCTATCATCCGCTGTTGTTGCTCCGATTCTAATTTTCCGATTAGGAACACCATTCGTGCCACGACCTCACTCGGAGCAGTCGCCGGTATCTCGCGGAAGAACCGAAGCGCATCCAATAGGCGCAGCAGATAGATATTTTCTCGTGTGATGGCGTTCGGTTGAAGAACGAAAGAAATGGTGTACTGCCCGCGCGTCAGGGTGCGGCGATATTTGCGTACGCCTATCTGTATTTGTGAACTGACTTGGGTCGTCAACCCTAATTGATTGAAAGCGATAGTGCCGGTGAGGTAGCCGATGGGTTGGTGGGTCTTGCTCTCGATGAGGTCGGTTATTACATCCTCCACCGATGGGGCAATCTCGCCGAACATAGACTGTTCGGGCTTGTAATTTTGCACCCAAAATAAAGCACGCACAATGCAGTTGGATGAAAATTGGAGGGACATCGACCTCAATGTGGATAGTCTGTGGATAATGGGACCTCGTGCCAAGGGCGGCAAGCGGGAGAACAATTACCACGGCAATTTTGCGCCGCAGATACCTTCCGAGATGATACGGCGTTATACCGAGCCGAATGAGGTGGTGTTGGATATGTTTATGGGGAGTGGCACGACGCTTTTCGAGTGCGAGACGCTTCAGCGGCATTATATAGGTTTTGATATTAACGAGCAGATAATTTCGTATGTGCGGAGTAAAATGTCGGGCTGCAACTCTATCCACTATTGCATTGAGGATTGCGACATTACCGACACACTCGAGGTGGAGAAACGCCTCCAAACCGATTTGCTAACAACAAAAGCCGCTTAAATGACACAACTATGAATTGGAACGATGAATCCGCATTCTATCAGTACCTTTTACAGGAGGGCGGTGTAGGTCGGCATACCTGTACCAACTATATGTCGTGGCTCAAGTTCCTCTCGCAGTCGTATAGTATAGACGAACACCTAAACGGGGAAACTATTGATGCTATTCTGCATAGCGAGCGACAACGACTATCTTCCCGCAGTATATATACCACAGAAAAGGATTTGGGGAATTTCAAGTCGGCACTCCGTAAGTATTTAGTTTTTATTCAATCCGACTTTCAGAAACGCAGTGAGGAGACCATTTTGTCCGAGATTGCGAAAGTGGAAATGAGCAATATCTCTCAAACAGAAAAGCAAGCGATAGTCAAATCTCGCATTGGTCAAGGTGCGTTTCGTGACAGCCTAATGCATTATTGGTCGGGTTGTTCCGTGAGCGGTTGCCGTATGTCCGATATATTGATAGCCTCGCATATCAAGCCTTGGCGTGTAGCCGATAATCAAGAGCGACTAAATGTTTTCAATGGTTTGTTGCTGCTTCCGAATTTAGATAAATTATTTGACAAAGGATATATTTCCTTTGATATGCAAGGTCGTATTCTTTTTTCTTCTTTCTTTCCTGTGGATGATAGAAAATTGCTCCATTTGACAGACCATATTCATCTTCGCAAAATACAAGACGAGCACTTGTCTTTCTTGCACTACCACAACAATAATTGCTTGATACAATGAGAAGAACCGATTTGGACATCTTTGGCAGTACCTGTGCAGACAGCACCACTTATACCGATTTGTCGGATGTGCTGCAATTGACAGATTCTTTATCCGACATTGGGCGGTTGTTTTCAGTGGGGAAGGCGCGAGTCGGATACACGAAGAAAGAGCAACGCCCCATCTGGGTGTACTTATATGAGAGTATGGAGTGTCCTGTCGCAATATGTGTAAAAGCCGCTAATTTAGAATTATGGGAATCCGGTTGTAGTATGGATGCAGAAGACCTTGCGTGGATGTATATCAATGTATTGTCGCACTTAGCCACTAATCTGCGTGTTCGTTCTACGATTATCCGTTCGGTATCTACCCCACTATTATACTGATTTATTATGGCAGATATTTCTCTTTCTTCCCAAGCACCTCTTCCGGCTCATACTGCCGAGTTTGAGCAGGTTTGCTCCATTATCGATTGCCACTCTGCGCGCGCTCTTGCGCTTATCAACCAAGAGCATCTGTCTGCTTGTTGGGAGATTGGTGCTTATATTTCTCACCGGCAGAAAGACGGAAAATGGGGCGATAAGATTGTGCGCGAATTAGCAGACTATATTCGCCTTCATCGTCCGAATAGTATAGCAAAACGAACTTGTATTATATGGTGCGTTTCTACGAGACCTATTCCGATACCAAATTTACCGAATTGTTGGCGCATTATCCGGAGCAATTTCCAATTGTCCAATCAGCGACTGGACAAATACTTGCCGTCTTATATTCCATTACCTATACCCACCATACCATTATCCTCAATCGCTGTGATACGCCAATGGAACAATTGTTCTATATTCTTTATACGGCACAGCATAATCTCAATACACGCGAACTGGACCTTTGTATCCGAAATCGTACTTTCGAGACATTGGTGGGTCGTGCCGATAAGGATATTTCGCCGGCGATGCAAGCCGCTTACCCCGCAGCACAACATATATTCAAAGACCGCTTGCTGTTAGAGTCGTTGGCATTACCGCCCAAACATAGAGAATCCAAATTGCACAATGAGATACTGCGACATGTGCGCGACTTTATCCTTGAATTGGGGAAGGAAGATTTTTTCTTTGTCCAAGACGAGTATCCAATTGCCGTAGGGGGCGATACTTTTCATTTAGATTTGTTGTTCTATCATCGCGTGTTGCATTGTTATGTGGGGGTCGAACTCAAAGCCGGTAAATTTAAGCCTCAAGACATCAGGCAATTAGAGTTCTATTTAGAGGCGTTAGACCGTGATAAGCGTCGCCCGGATGAAGGACCCTCTATTGGTATATTGCTTTGCCGAGATGCGAACAAGATGGTGGTTGAATACGCACTTTCTCGGAGTATGAGTCCGGTGATGGTAGCGCAATACCGTCAATCGCTCATTCCTATCGAAGTGTTACAAAAAGCCTTTGACGAATATGTTGAATACAATAGTCCGCATATTCTCAAGTCGTGAGATGGCACGCCTGCAATCATTCCCGGATGATTTTATCTTTGAGGGTAAGAAGAACAAGCAGTTGGTTCAGATAGGCAATGCGGTGCCGTGCTTGTTGGGAAAAGCCATAGGTTTGGCAGTCCGCTATTCCGCCGGCGATTTATCCGCTAAATGATAGACCCTGCGCCTTACTCGCCATAGCGACAATATGCTCTATACCTACCTATTCGATGCCAAGTATCGTATCAACGACGAGGATGATAGCCATGGGCTGAATGTGCCGCCGCCCGATGCTATCAATCAGTTGCATCGCTATCGGGACGCCATCTACTACGAGGACAACCACGCTGCCGACACACAACACAGCCCACTCAAGAAAGAGGTAATCGGCGGATATGTCTTGTTTCCGGGTACGATGACGAGCGAAGAGTATCAGCAGTCCTATTATCGCGAGGCTGCCGATCGGGTTGGCATAGGGGCATTCCCGCTCAAACCAACTTCTATAGACCTATCGGCGGATAGCACGGAAACAGAACTGCGTCGCAAGATAGAGGAATGGCTGCGGCAAGAGGCATATCCGAGCGAACATCTTATGCAGTCGGTCATTCCGCAAAAAGGATTGGAATATACCGACAAGGCGCAAAGCGAACCCGTATTCTTTATCTCAAGTATCGACAGCAACGCCACCAACGACAAGACGGCTATATTGAATGGTACGGCACACGAGTTCTTCTCGGGCTATTCGGGTACAGGCACAGAAGTGGATTATCTGTATGTACATTATTTAGCCCCGATAGACAACCACCAATGTCGTGGCTATTATGATATAGTGCGAGTGCATATTGTGGATTTGGGCAACAAAGTTGACAAACCCATGCGTATTAAATTTGTGTTGGGGGCGTATCATGCTCTGCCAAATCCTATCAACTACGGCGTAGACAGAGTGGCAGCCAAAGGCACAACCCTGCCACGCACACAATTCTTCGAGCGGGTCGTCCAATCGTAACTATGGGGAATGTTTAAGGGGACTTCTATAAATTCCCAGTTTAGTAATAAGTTTAATCAAGTAGGACTACAAAGCAATTTATAGAAGTCCCCTAAACACTCAACCTCTCTCTACTCCCAACTTTCCACTTTCCAACTCCTTTCAACTCTCAACAGGGCGAAGCCCGCTCAACTCTCAACTTGTAAGTTTGCGGCGGATGAGGGCGACTAAGGCATACGCCATGGGCGTGGAGGCACAAGCCTCAATGAGGACCTTAACCCCGATTTGTATGCCTATCATCGAAAGCAACTGCGAGGAAGAGACCGTTCCCCAGAAAGCGATGCAGACGAAAAGCGAAGTATCAAGCGTGTAGCCCAATACAGAACTGCCGATGGTACGCACCCAAAGCGGTCCGCCCCAGCGGCGTTTGATAGCGGACATCAGATAGGCATTCGTCAGTTCGCCCGCTAAAAAAGCCACCAACGACGCCACCATAATGCGCGGCACATACGAGAAGACCATGGCATAAGCATTCGCCATATCCGCCATGTCCGCAGGATACGGCAGGTGCAAACCCACCCATGTGAAGAAAGCAAACGTGATTTGGCACAGGAAAGTGAGCAGAATCAGTTTGCGGGCACGATGGAAACCCCAAATCTCCGTAACGACCTCGCCCAACATATAGGTTACGGGGAAAATGATAGTTCCTGCATCAAAGATACTGACGCCGCAGACCTCTATTACTTTGACGGCCATGACATTAGCCGTCAGATAACAGGTAACCATCAAGGCGGCAATGATGACAAAGGCGGTTTGCTTGCTCATAGGTAGGGGTTGTACTGCTTCTCGTGGGCAAGCGTGGTGGGATAGCCGTGCCCCGGATAGATATCGGTATCGTCTGGAAGAACAGTCAGTTTGCGGAGCGAGCGGATAAGCGTTGGCATGTCACCTCCCGGCAAGTCCGTTCTACCCACAGATTCCTGAAAGAGCGTGTCGCCCGTGAAAAGGATATGCAAGTCGGGCAAATAGTAACAGACCGAGTCCTCTTTGTGTCCGGGCGTGGCAATGGCAAACAACTGCAAATCCGGCAACTGCGGTATCTGCAACTTACCTTCGGCAGGCGCGACGGTGGCGGTGAGGTGGTAGGTCTGCTCCACAAACGCCACACCACACACATGGTCGGGGTGCGTATGCGTAATGAGCAGGGCAACAGGCGTAAGGTGATGCGCCGCGATGAAATCGGCAAAACGCTGCTGCTCGCTGCCGTTGGACATACCCGCATCCACGACAAGCGTGCGCCCCTGCTCGTCGTACAACAGGTAGGTGCATTCGCGGTAAGCGTTGAAGTAAAAGACTTTTAATTCCATAGGGAGGGAATTTTTAATGTGTAATGTTTAATTTTTAATGTGTAATGTCCAATGTATATAGGAATTAACCCAATTAAAAACTAACCCTAATTGTCTCATTGCCCCGCACCCCCTTCAGAGAGGTAGATAGATGACGGACTTGCCTTTGAACCATTCCATCGGAAAGACCTTAGCGAGGTCTGTGGTCTCGACGATGTTGCGGAACGGCTGAATCTCCGACTGCAAATTGCCGCCCTTCAAGACCAATAGCCCGTTGGGCATGGCGTTGCGCTGCGTACCGGCGATGTTCTTGCGCACCAACTTCACCAAATCCGGCAGGGGCATAACGGCACGGCTGACCACAAAATCATATTTCCCCTTCTCCTCCTCCACACGCTCCTGCACGCAGGTAACATTCTCCAAACCAATGGCTTGCGCCACCTCATGGGCAACGCGTATCTTCTTGCCGATACTGTCCACGAGTGTGAACCGGCACTCCGGAAACAAAATAGCGAGAGGGATACCCGGAAAACCACCGCCCGTGCCGACATCCAATAGCGTAGTGCCGCAACGGAATGTGATGACCTTGGCGATTGCCAAGGAATGGAGAATATGGTGCTCGTAGAGGTGGTCGATATCCTTGCGAGAAATGACATTGATTTTGGCGTTCCACGCACGGTAAAGGGCGTCCAAAGCCTCAAACTGCTGCAGTTGTAAAGTCGTCAAAGAGAAGTTCTCCTTGACGACTTGTACACCTGCAACGGCACTCGAAGCGTCCATGAGCAGTTACTCGGCGAGGTTGGTGAAGACATTCTGCACATCTTCGTCCTCCTCGATCTTGTCGATGAGTTTCTGTACCGACTCGCGCTCCTCGTCGGAGAGCGTCTTGGTGTCGTTGGGGATACGGACAAATTCGCAAGACTGAATCTCGAAGCCGTTGTCCTCCAAGTACTTCTGCACCTGCGAGTACTGCCCAAAGTCCGCGTAAATGATGATGTTGCCGTCCTCGTCGTTGCCAAGTTCCTCCACGCCGAAATCGATGAGTTCGAGTTCGAGTTCATCAAGGTCAATCCCCTCCTTGCCCGTTACGGTAAAGCACGCCTTACGGTCGAAGAGGAACTGCAGGCAGCCCTGCGTGCCGAGCGTGCCGCCGTGCTTGGTGAAATAGGAACGGATGTTCGCCACGGTACGCATATTGTTGTCGGTAGCCGTCTCAATGAAAATGGCGATGCCGTGCGGACCATAACCCTCGTAGTTTATCTCCTTGTAGCCTTCAGAAGACTTATCGGTGGCTTTCTTGATGGCACGGTCGATGTTCTCCTTGGGCATGTTCTCACGCTTGCACTGCTGAATCAACATGCGCAAACGCGGATTGCCGTCAGGGTCGGCACCGCCCTCACGGGCGGCAATGGTGATTTCTTTGCCTAACTTGGTGAATGTGCGTGCCATATGCCCCCAACGCTTCAGTTTGGTGGCTTTGCGGTATTCAAATGCTCTTCCCATATAAAATGATAAGTATGATTAGTTGTTTAGATAATTAATTGCTTGGAGTGGGAGCGGGTTGCGGAATAACAGGCGTTTCGGCAGGCGCGGCTACGGAGTCGTGCGGTTGGACACGGTCGTTGACCATGATATAGGATACCTCCTCGAAGGTGATATCAAACTCAACACGACGGTTGAGTCCGCGCCCCTTCTTGGTCTTGTTGTCGGCAATCGGGCGGTCGGGTCCGTAACCGTGCGCAGTGAGCGAGGTGGCCGGTACACCCTTCTTGATGAGGTAGTTGCGCACAGCTTGCGCACGGCGTTCGGACAAGTCCACATTGAAGGCGTAATTGCCCGTGTTGTCGGTATGCCCCTGAACCTCAACCTTGAAGGTGGGGTTGTCGATGAATGTTTGGGCTATCTGGTCCAATAACTTGTTGGACGACTTTTTGATGGTCGCCTTTCCGTTATCGAACTGGATACCCTGCATGGCTTTCTTGAGCAGGTTGCGGACTTCGCGCTTCACTTCCGGACAACCCTTGTTGTCCTTTGAACCCGGGACCGTGGGACACTCGTCCAAATAGTCAGGTACGCCGTCGCCATCGGTGTCAAGCGGGCAGCCGCAAGTATCGATGAAATTATAGGCAGCCTCCGGCGTGCCCGGGCATTGGTCTAAGTAATCGGGTACGCCGTCACCATCCGAGTCAAGCGGACAGCCGCAGGTGTCGATGAAAAGGTACGCGGCTTCGGGGGTGTTCGGACACTTGTCCAAATAGTCGGGTACGCCGTCACCATCGGTGTCGAGCGGGCAACCGAACTCATCGATAAAGCCATAAGCCGCCTCGGGCGTGTTGGGGCATAGGTCCAAGTAATCGGGTACGCCGTCGCCGTCCGAGTCAAGCGGACAGCCAAAGTCATCCACCAATCCGTAAGCGGCTTCGGGGGTGTCGGGGCACTTGTCCAAATAATCAGGCACACTGTCGCCATCGGTGTCGAGCGGACAACCGACGGAGTCTATCATGCCATACGCTGCCGAAGGCGTATTGGGGCATTGGTCCAAGTAATCGGGTACACCGTCGCCATCCGAATCAAGCGGACAGCCAAGGTCATCCACCCGCACATTGGTCGGTGTGTTGGGACACATGTCCAATTTGTCGAAGACACCGTCGTAGTCGGAGTCCTTGTTCTTTTTGTTAGTCCCCCACACAATGCTGAAGCCGAGTGCGACATTCATTCCCTTGGACTTGTAGGCAATGGGGATATCCCCTGCCTTTTCATCGCGGTAGTAGGCGTAAGAGGTGGGGCAGTAGTCCAGTGCCAAGGTCATATTGATACCATCGTAGGGCATGAAACTAAGCCCTGCCCCTATGTTGCTGTACTTGCCGTTATTGACCAAGGAATAGGATAGGGCTATGTTGAACCAGTTAACAGGACGGAATGCCGCGCCCAAAGTAACCTCTTCGTACAGGCGGCTGTTGTACAAGCGCGTGGAAGAGAGTACGCCGACGCCGACGCGGTTGTCCCAGAAATTGGCGTCAACCCCCACATTCAGACGCGCACTGACCATACGCGCGAAGCCTGTCGTACCGGTTTCGGTGGCGTGAATACCCTCAACGAGTTGGGTGAGATTGGTGGTAACCGCGCTCATGAGGCTGTCCGTCTGAAAGGTGCCGTCCACGACATAGTCGTTGTAGTTAAAGTCGCCCACGCCGGTATAGATGGTATCGATGGTGCAGGCATAGCGGCGGGCATTGTTCCAATAGATGAAACCCAAATCGGTAACGGATGCCGTAATCTGCAGTTGGTCAATGGGTTTGTAGGTAACACCCAAGTCGAAGGCAGCACCATAGCCCGACGGGCGTAAGAGGGTCTTAAGGGTGGAGGCAATGCCGCCATCCAAATTGATCAGGTTATCGAATTGGAAGTCCTCGAACGCGGTACGGTCGAGGGTTTTGGGGAGGGCTTCCCAGTTGAGGGGAGCCGCCACCATGAGTGTACCCGTGCCGCGCAAAGCCCACTCCGTTGTGGAAGCATCGATACGGAAGGGGTCTATTTCCATGCCGGCATACAGTGTTCCAAGCAAGAACTTCGCCTTGCCGCCGACTGTCCATTGGTCGTTAATCCGATGCGAATAGCCGACTCCAATCTCCGTGTAGAGTGAGGCAGTGAGCGCCAAACGCGAGAGGTCGAATGTATTAACGCCCCCGCTTAAGTCGCTCATACCGCCGCCCAAGACAAAGTCGTACATACTGCGGGGCGTGGAAAGACCACCCTCCATGCGTTCCAAGATATTGATATGGAGATAGCCGTTGTCCTTGATACGCAACCCAAGCCCCAGGATGTCTGTGGTCACATCCATATTGGAGAGCGACAAGGAGGGGATAACCTTCAGGAATGCCTGCCGGTCGGCATCGGGATGCAAAGGGGTAATAATTTTGCCCGTTGCGGGGTCGCGATAGACACAATCGCTGAGGGTGAAGGCATTATTCCCCACCCAGAAAGCAGAATAGCCGAAAGGCGTAAAGTTAAGGTAGCCGTTGCTGACCGGTTGGAATGCGGGATTGACAAGGTGGCGCATAGGCGCGTTCTCCAAGAAATAGAGCGTGTTTACCTGCTGCGCCTGAGCAACCCAAGCAGTCATCAAGAGGATGACAGGCAATAGGGGGCGTACGATAGATTTCATAGTCTGTTCCTCCTCTTATTTGGTGGTTATATTGGTTACATCAAGAATGGCGTTCACTTGTGCCGACAATCCGAGCCCCACCTTGATGTAGGCGTCATCGGTCAGTTTCGTGGTAAAATAGCCTTGCTCGAAGACATTGTGCAGGGAGGAGTCGTCAATGATGGCACTAAAGACAATACTCTTTATCTGCGGCAGAAGGTCCAAACGGGACTTGTCCAAGGTAACGATAGAAACCAACTCGCCGGGTTTGTCCATCACCCATGCACCGTTGGAGAAGACAAACGACGGGGACGGAATGGTAATGGTATCGGTGGTGGTGAGCCGCAACGGCTGTTGGGTATCGGGGTCCAAGAGGACTTGGTTGTTTTCGTCCAAAGGCGTGAGAACTCCGCGCAACTGCATCTGAATGGTGTTCTGCAGGCGCACCAGCAACTTCAACTCGGCTGCCCGCACGGTGTCGATGATATCCGAAGAAGCCACCAGAGAGTCAATGCTCAACTGCGTGAGGTCGATGTCGGGCAAGGTGTCGGCATAGGAAAAATACAGACCTTCGTTGAAGATAAACGGCAGGGTGTAATCCACCGACATGTGAATCTTTGTGTTGGACATTATGCGTAATTGCGGGGAGGTCGATTGATCGAAATCAAAATGATATTGGTAACCAAGCCGATGGGGACGATATGCGAACAGCCTGTCTATCTGACCGTTCGTGGGCGTATTGTCAAAGAGAAGGGACATCGTTGCGGAATCCCCGATGGAACTATTCAAAGGAAGCCAGTTTTTGAAGTGATAGGGTTTGTATTTATCGCCCAAATCCACATCGTTGTATTTGTCCGCCTCATCGTAAACATACAGGGAGTCCACATAACCGCGCAAGGCACCCGCTATGGAGGTCGTCAGATGGAGGTTCACAACAGGGGCTGAAAACGGCAGCGAGGCTTTTCGGAACATATCGGCAAAGCCCCATTCACCTTCCAAAGAAACCACATCATGGTCGTACATATCCGTGGAAGGAGAGAACATACCCCAAATGGCGTAATAACTAATGAATTGTACCGCCAGCGTATAGTCGAACGCCGCATCCTTCTGCACGGGGATAACCCCAGCCGATTCCGGAATGGTAATCGTGAAACGGATATGGAAATTACAGGTGTCGATGACATTGTGGATATACTGGGACAAGGTCTTGGGATTTTTGTTCTTCATCAGACAGAACGAGAAATTGTCGATATCAATGGGGATCTCGCTGCCAAAGCCATAATGCGCATCGGAGGGATTGTTCTTGTCGTAAACGGTAAGGATACGCCCGTCTTTCCGCGTGAAGACATCCCCCAACTCCAATGTAATCGCGTCTATCCACTCCCACTGAATGGGTAGATTGCTCGGGGATATGGTACTGACAAAGTGCGAGGTCTTGATGTAGGTACTATCCAAACGCTCGTTGTCCTCGTCCTGGTTGATACCCTCCAAATGCAGGGTCATCGGGAATTCGAGGGTGAAAGGTTCGCCTGTGCCGACAATATAATCACCCGACGGGAAAGGGGACGATTCCTGAAGTTTATCGTACACATTCATCGAGAGCGTCTTGGTGGAAATGTATTTGCTCAAGTCCACATCGTGATAGGTAAGGTTGCGATCGTAGGTGCCTTTGTAAACGAATACCCCACGGTTGTTGAGGCTGTCCACATACAGATTTTCGATTTCTGCATTCCCCACCATATCGCCCAAAGTAACCGTCATGGAGCCTATCGGAAGCCCTACGCCCAAGTCCAACTCGGCAGAAAGGTCTGCATCGTTGAGGTACAACTTCTCTTTTTGGCAGCCAAACAGTCCGAGAAATAGCGCAAAAAGAAAGGCACCCTGCACTGCACAAGAAAGCAAATGTCTCATAAAATATCTACAATTAGTGATTTGTTATAGTTATTGCCAACGGCATCACACCATTATTCAGCCCGCAAAGGTACAAATTCTTTTTCACATACGCAAGACACCCTGCTTTTTTCGGGTGCAGTTTGTCAGCAGACGCGGTTGGCAGGGGGCTGTCAGACACAGGGGATCATGCAGGCGGGCTGTCGGCAGAGGTGGCTTATCCCCGTGGGAAAGTCGTATTCTTTTGCCGTGTTTTTGCCGTGCTTTTGCCGTGTTTTTGCCGTCTTTTTGCCGTGATTGGCAGCAGGGGGATACGAAGGGGAGAGCGGGTTCTGCCTTGCAGAATGTTCCCAAACACGAAAAACACATAGAAATACACCTATTTAACACGCAAAATACACGGTATCGGTCGGTTTGGCGCAAGTTTTGCTAAAGGTAAGGCGGGTTGCGAAAACAGGGGACAGGAAGGGGAGACGAAGGCTGCGAAAAGGACAGGGTAAGCAGGCAGACGGGGCTTGAAAGGCGTTGGGGGAACGGGCAGATTGGAGATGAAAAACGGGCGGGATATATGTGGGGCGGGGGCGAAAGAGCGATAGAAACGAGCTAAATAATATATAGTAACGAATTGACCGACAGATAGTAACGAGGTAAACGATATATAGTAACGAATTAAACTATATATAGCAACGAGTTAACCTATACATAGCAACGAATTAACCAACATATAGTTAACGCTTTAATCAAGTTTTTTATGTTATTTCATGTCTATGGAGCGGATGCGCTCTCGCAGTGGCTTATGCTGCTTGCGGTTTTGGTGGGGCTGATTCTCTGCAACGAGTTTGCCCGCCGTACCAAATGGGGCGGAATTATCACTTTCGGTGTTATTCCGGCGGCTCTTACTATCTATTTTCTGGCGATTGCTATCGGTGCTTCCTGTGGGGCAGAGTGGGCGCTTACCAATCCGACGCACCTCTATATGGGCGGTTGGTTCCACTATGCGAAACTCTATGCCGCTCTCGCCGGCTGTATCGGTTTTATGCTCATCAAGTACGAAATCGGTATCGGCAAACAGCACTGGTTCCGTTGCTTCCCGTTTGTGATCGTGGCTATCAATATTCTGATTGCCGTTTGCTCGGATTTTGAGTCTGCTATTACGGGTTGGGGCGTTTGGCGTCTTTCGAACGAGGGCGTATGGCTCTATGGCGGCTGGCACAATGTGATGAACGGCGTGGCAGGTCTGCTCAATATCTTCTGTATGACGGCTTGGTGGTCGGTCTATTCGTCGAAGGACAAGACCGATATGCTTTGGCCCGATATGACATGGGTGTATATCCTTGTCTATGATGTATGGAACTTTGCCTACACCTACAACTGCTTGCCGACTCACTCGTGGTACTGCGGTGTGGCACTGCTGCTTGCGCCGACCATTGCCGCCATCTGCTGGAACCGTGGCGGTTGGATTCAGAACCGTGCCAACACGCTGGCTATCTGGTGTATGTTTGCTCAGTGCTTCCCCTTGTTCCAAGAGGTATTCGCCACAACGGGCGAGAAAGCGCATAGTTGGGTCGTATTGCCGACGCTCTATGCCGACGGCACCCTCAATGGTATCGAGGCCGGTACTGCAGTCAATGCTGACCCGACGGCGATGACCGTAGTGAGCGCGTGCGCATTGATTGTCAATGTGATAGCGTTGGGTTATATTATCTATCAAGCCAAGAAGCGTCACATCAATCCGTATACGACGGATGTCTTTGTTAATCAGAAATACTACAAAGATGCTGCTGCGCGTATAGCCTAAGGGGCGCGGGGTGGTATGCAACAAGCGGGGGCGGTCATCAGGTCGCCTCCGTTGGGTTTATAAACAGGGGTGCAGTTGCGGAAAGGGTCGGCTATGCGCGGGGGTAGCACAGCCAATAGACGCACTCGGTGGCACGCGTAACCGCCGTGTAGAGCCAGCGGACATAGTCGGCATTCTGCTGCCCGGCAGGGACATTGCCCGCGTCAATCAGCACGCGCTTCCACTGGCCGCCCTGCGCCTTGTGGCAGGTAACGGCGTACGCAAAACGGATTTGCAAGGCATTGAAATAAGGCGACTGATAGACCGCTTCGACCAACTTGCGGCGGCTACGCGCCAACTCGGGGTAGTCCTCGGCGATACGCGCGAAAAGAGTCTGCTGCAGGGCATAGTTCGCCTCCGGCGAGTCCGAGGTGAGCGTGTCTAACCAAACGGTGGCGTCTATCTCCCAATCGTAGTCCAATGAGCGCAAAGCGGCATCGGCAAAGCGAAAACCATACATCTCGCGCATATTGCGCAGGCGTACAATCTCGAGCATATCGCCGTTGGCCAGGAAGGGGAGGTCGTCGTAGTCCGCCGACCAATAATAGTTGTTCTTGCTGACCATCACCCGGTCGCCCGCAGAAATCTCGTCCTCTTTCCACAAAAGACGCGCCCGAACCCCCTGATTGTAGAGGTTGGTACGGCGGTTGCTGCGCGTAAGGATGAGGGTTTCCTCCACGCCCGCCTCGCGGTAGCACTGCTCCAATACCTCCAAGACCTCGCCCCCGCTGACGGGACGGAAGTCGGGCGTGCAGGCGAAAGGAAAGTCGGGCAAGTACGGCGGAAGGTCGGCAAGGCAGGTGCGTAACGCCGTGGCATTCTGCAAGATACCACTGTCGAGCGCCTGCCGCGCTACTTGCGTGAGCGTACCGGTGGCGACATGCAGCCCGTAGCCCGCGAGGTACTGCGCGTCCAACGCCGGCGAGACAGACGACCCGACCGGCGGGAGTTGGGCATCATCGCCCAACAACAGCAGACGGCAACCGCTGCCGGCATAGACATAAGCAACCAAATCGTCCAGCAACTGCCCCGTGCCGAAAGGAGAATCCTCGTGCCGAGCCGATATCATGGACGCCTCATCGACGATGAAAAGTGTATCGCGATAGCGGTTGTCCGCCAACGAGAAGTGCTCCACGCCCAACTGCTGCTGCCGATAGATGTGGCGGTGAATCGTGTACGCCGGCTGCCCCGAATAGGCGGACAGCACTTTCGCCGCACGACCCGTAGGCGCCAACAAGACGACCGGCTGCTGCAACGCCCGCAACGCTTTGACCAACGCCGCCACGATACTCGTTTTGCCCGTGCCGGCGTAGCCCTTCAAGACAAAGGCGGAACGCAAGCCGTCCACGCCGATGACAGGGGACACCAAGAAAGCCGAAAGCGACTGCAACAATGCCGTCTGCCCCTCGTTGGGCGGGAAAGGCAGGCAGGCAAGTATCCTATCTTGAATGAATTTTTCGAGCAAAATGTACGAATTGTTTGGCGGTGTCGCAGATAAGTTGTACCTTTGCAGTCCCTTTTGCGGGAAACACTGCCGCGAAAGAACAGTACGGGTAAGTCCTACACGACCAGCTCCCTCTGAACTCCCCCAGGTCTTGACCGAAGCAAGGGTAGGAGGTTGTAGCGGTGCGATGTAGATCGCTTACCCTTTTTCGTGACCTGCCCGATGGGAGCGGGCTCTGCTATACAATCTTTGCGGGGATGAGTTTCTCGCGAATCTTGATGTAAATGATGTTCTCTTTCTTGGCAAATTCCGTCTTTACATAGCCCATGCCGATTCCTACTTTTGTGGTTGGCAGCATGATACCGCTTGTCACATGTCCAATCGTGTTGCCCTCTGCGTCGCAAATCTCGTAGCCGTTGCGCGGTATGGCACGCTCTTGGCACTCAAAATGTACCAGTTTACGCTTCACGCCTTCGGCTTTCTGCTTGAGCAAGAAGTCCTTGTCAATGAAGTCTTTGGCATCGAACTTAGTTATCCACCCTAAGCCTGCTTCGAGCGGTGAGGTAGTATCGTCGATGTCGTGTCCGTAGAGGCAATACCACTTCTCCAAACGCAGACTGTCGCGTGCGCCTAAACCGATAGGAGCCACACCGAATGCCTTACCAACTTCGAAGATAGCGTCCCAAATCTGCTTGGCGTATTCCTTGGGGAAATAGAGTTCAAAGCCACCTGCACCCGTGTAACCCGTATTGCTCAAGATAACGCCTTGTACACCGGCAAACGACCATTCACGGAAAGCGTAGTAGGGGATAGCACTCAGGTCGGCGTCTGTGAGCAATTGCAGCAGTTCGGTAGCCTTTGGACCTTGTACCGCCAACTGTCCGTAGCGGTCGCTGGCGTTCTCGAGCGATACACCAAAGGTGTTCTGTTTGTTCACCCATTCCCAATCCTTATCGATATTGCCGGCATTGACCACCATCAAGTATTTGGTAGTGCTGTATTTGTAGATAATCAGGTCATCCACAATACCGCCCTTACCGTTTGGCATACAGGTGTACTGCGCCTTACCGGCATCGAGTTTGCTGACATCATTGGTGGTGATATACTGCAGGAAATCAAGTGCTTTCTCGCCTTTGACCCAGAACTCGCCCATGTGGCTCACATCGAACACGCCTACGCCATTGCGGACAATTATGTGCTCTTGGTTGATGCCTGTCGGGTACTGAATGGGCATATTAAATCCCGCAAAATCTGCCATCTTTGCGCCCAAAGCAATATGGGTCGCCGTAAAGGGAGTCTCTTTCATATGTTTTGTAATTTTTAATGTGTAATGTGTAATGTGTAATTGCAGGGGTGTGCCTGCAATGTATGGTGTTTATACAATTATATGGTATTATAGAGGTGTTTCCATCTCTGTGCGAAGTTCATCCAATATCTTACCTTCGTAGGAGAAGAACTTAGCCCCTTGATAGGCTCCCGAATGGTTGCGTTTGTCTTCGGGCATAAAAGTGCCGACAAAAGGCGATAGTTTGTAGATACGCCCTTCGTACTCTACCGTGTCGTCGCTCGCTACGCGAACTTGTATGCCCGTAGGCACAAAGGTAATCATCTCTCCTATCGGTATGCCCACCATGCTGAACTTAAAACGACTGCGCTTGGGGGTATCGACGGGTTCGCCTTTTTCAGTTTCCGAAGAGTCCACTTTTTGCGGGGCGATAGGCTTGTTGTCTTTGTACACCGTGATTACAGCATCGTCCACTATTTCTTTAATGTCGTAAAATATACTCAATGCTTTTTCTGGTGTAACATTGAAGAACTCCCTGTTTTTGCGTACACGCAAACCTTCGTTCAGTTTATCTATCATTTTATGCACCATTTTCTCTACCTCATTGTATTTGGCAGTCTGAATAGTCGCATAAATTTGAAAGGGCAACGGTACAGCGGTGTTGTCCAACTCCTTTGAGCGTACATCCACCGGTCGCATGCTTTTTCCTATCTTAACCCAGTCCTCGCGAAAACTTGGGTTGGTCAAGATATAAACATAGCCTTTTTCTTGTTTCTCCATGTTCTTACGCTTTTTCGACTATCTTTAGAATTACCTCCATCGCCTTTTCCATGGAAGGAATAGGCAGGTACTCAAAGCGGCTGTGGAAGTTTTCTCCGCCAGCGAATATGTTGGGGCAGGGGAGTCCTTCGAAAGACAAGCGTGCGCCGTCCGTGCCGCCACGAATAGGCTGTACCTTGGGTGTTACGCCTACTTCGGTCATAGCCTCTTCTACGAGTGTAACGATATGCATAACGGGTTCTACTTTCTCGCGCATATTGTAGTATTGGTCGCGTATCTCTATCTCTGCCGTACCCTCGCCGTATTCACGGTTTACTTTGCGCACCAGGTGCTCCATTTCACGCTTGCGGCTCTCGAAACGCGCACGGTCGTGGTCACGAATGATATAACTTAAGGTCGTTTCCTCCACCGTTCCGTTCATGCCTACGAGGTGGTAAAAGCCTTCGTACCCTTCGGTATGCTCCGGTGTCTCCCAGCGCGGCAACATCACGGCCAATTGGAATGCAATACGCATGGAGTTTTGCATTTTGTGGTAGCCATAGCCAGGGTGCACATTCACGCCGTGAATATGTATCTTGCACGAAGCGGCGTTGAAGTTCTCAAACTCCAATTCGCCCACTGCTCCGCCGTCCATGGTATAAGCAAAGTCGCACCCGAACTTCTCCACATCGAAGTGGTCTGCGCCTTGCCCGATTTCCTCGTCGGGAGTGAAGCCGATGCGTATTTTGCCGTGTTTGATTTCGGGGTGTTGTAGTAGGTATTCGCAGGCTGTTACTATCTCGGCAATACCGGCTTTGTCGTCTGCACCGAGCAGCGTCTTGCCGTTCGTGACAATTATGTCTTGCCCCGTATAGCGCAGTATTTCCGGGTATTTGGCGGTCTCGAGTACGATATTTTCCGCCTCGTTGAGCACGATGTCTTTGCCGTCGTAGTTCTTGACAATGCGAGGTTGTACATGTTTTCCGCTTGCGTCGGGCGATGTATCCATGTGGGCGATAAAGCCAATCGTCGGTTTACCTTCGGCAGTGGCAGAGAGCGTTGCCATAATATATCCGTTACGGTCGAGCGTAACCTCCTGCAAGCCTATCTGCTTGAGTTCGGATTGCAGGTACTCGGCAAACTCCATCTGCCCCGGAGTAGAGGGTGTCATATTGGTTTCTTCGTCCGATGTGGTGCAGAAACCAACATACTTCAAAAAGCGGTCTGTGATATTCATTCTTGTATGGTTTTGTACAGTTAAATGACTAAGTCCATATTCGCATAGTCCCCCTGCGAGAAGGCGAGGATGTTGGTGCAGACATTGTCGCACATGGCCAGTCGTCCTTCCCATGTGCCTGTGCCGGTATGCGGGGACAAGATTACATTGGGCATCGATTTCAATGCGGGCGTAATTTGCGGTTCGTTCTCGTATACATCCAGCGCCGCTCCGGCAATCTTGTGTTCTTGCAGGGCGGTGACTAAGGCTTGCTCGTCTATATGTGCGCCGCGAGCCGTGTTGATGAGGTATGCAGTCGACTTCATCCGAGCCAACTCTCTCGTGCTTATCAAGTGCTTGACTGCAGGCGTGTAGGGCAAATGCAAGGACACGAAATCTGCTTCTTTGAGCAGCGTATCGAGGTCTGTATAGTGCGCCTCATAGCGTTGTTCGATGTCTGCCGACAGGCGGTGGCGATTGTGATATAGGATGCGCATACCGCTTGCTACGGCTCGGCGGGCGACCGATTGACCGATCCGCCCCATTCCTACGATACCCAATGTCTTGCCATATAGCGAATGGCTCAGGTTATTCATAACGCCAAAGGGTTCGGCGGTGTTGGTCTTCAGTTGGTGGTCAAATTCTGCTACGCGGCGGGCTATGCAGAGCATTAGTGCAAAGGCTAATTCTGCGGTAGGTTCTATAACCGGTTGCGGGGTGTTGGTAACCATAATGTTGCGTTCCCGGCAGGCATCCAGATCGATATTGTTGTATCCAACTCCGAAATTGGCAATTAGGCGCAGGTGCGGCATAGCGGCAATCATAGCCCGTGTGACCGGCACATCGAAGGTCGAAACAAGCACCTCCGCCTCTGCTGCCGGCACATAGAGTGTATGGTCTGAGAGGCGGCTAAACCCTTCGTCAGGGAGTGGAGTGGTGAATGCTATTTTCATATCGGCGACAACATTGCTGCCTTCAAGGCGCGTCTATTGGAGTACAATCGCTTTTATTCCGTCACGCTCCAAGAGGGCGTTGATAGTTGGTTCGCCCCCGCGAAAACGCTTGTATAAGTCCATCGCCGGTTCTGTACCACCCCGCTCAAGGATGTTCTTGCGGAAGAGTTGCGCCGACTTTTTGTCGAAGATAGACCCACCCTGCTTCGCGGCTGCCGCCTTGAACACGGAAAATGCGTCTGCGTCTAACAACTCCGACCATTTATAACTGTAATAGCCTGCGGCGTAACCGCCCGAAAAAATGTGCGTGAATGCTGTTTCCATCTGTGTACCCGGTACATTGGGCAACACGCGCACCTGCTCCATTGCGTCGTTGCCAAAGCGGATGACCGCTTCGGCTGCGGTTAGGTTTGCAGGCACCTCAAACGGTGCTGTCAGCGTGTGCCAAGCCATATCCAAATACCCGAAGGAGAGTTGGCGGACGCAGGCATAAGCAGCATGGTAGTTGTTAGACCGGCGTATCTTGTCTATGAGTTCTTGCGGCATTTTCTCGCCCGTCAGATAGTGCTTGGCGAAAGTGTCGAGGAACTCTTTTTCGCCCAAGAAGTTCTCGTTGAACTGGCTCGGCAATTCCACGAAGTCGCGCGGTACATTGGTACCCGACAATGCCGAGTATTGGCAGCGGGTCAGCATACCGTGCAAGGCGTGTCCGAACTCGTGCAGGAAGGTCTCGACCTCGTCGTAGGAGAACAGCGCAGGTTTGTCCGCCGTCGGACGGGTGAAATTCATTACATTGACGATATGCGGTCGGTGGTCGTTCTTACCGTCTTTGTACTGCGGCTGGAAATCGTTCATCCACGCACCGCCGCGCTTGCCGTCCCGCGGGTGGAAGTCTGCGTAGTACACCGCGAGGAACTTGCCTTTCTCGTCGTACACCTCGTAGGCTTTTACCTCCGGATGATAGACGGGGATGTTTTTATTTTCCTTAAAGGTAATGCCGTACAAGCGTTTTGCCAGACCGAAGACACCCTCGACAACCGCGTCTTTCTCGAAGTAGGGACGGAGGTCGTCATCCGAGATGGCGTACTTCTCGTTCTTGAGTTTCTTGGAGTAATAACTCCAATCCCACGGCTGAAGGGTCACATAAAAGGCGTGGTCGGTAGCAAACTGCTGCAACTCTTCCACCTCGTTGCAGGCTGCGGGCATATAGTTGTCGCGCAGTTGGTCGAGCAGTTGGTAAACCCTTGCGGGGGTCTCCGCCATCGTCTTGTGGAGCGATTTGTCGGCATAGGTCTGCTTGTCGAACAACCGAGCCAACGCCAAGCGCGTATTTACGATGTCGATAATAATCTGCGTGTTGTCAAACTCGCCGCCGATGCAGCGCGTGTTGTATGCCGTATAGAGTTCGCGACGGATATCGCGGTTGTCCAAGTCCTGCATGACAGGAATATAGGTTGTCGGTTTCAGGTTCAACAACCAGCCGTCAAGCCCTTTACTCTCGGCATTTGTACGGAGCAGCGCCTTGCTGTCTTCGTTGAGCCCCGCAAGCAGGGTGGAATCGGTGAGCAGCATCGTCCATGCGTTGGTGGCTTTCAGTACATTCTGCCCGTAGGTGAGCGTGAGTTTGCTCAGTTTTGCGGACAACTCGCGGTAGGTTTGTTTGTCTTCAGGGATTAGGTTCGCGCCGTTGTTTGCAAAGGACTCGTAAATGTCGTCCAACAGTTTCGCCTGCTCTTTGGTCAGTTTCAGTTTGTCTTTTCCGTCATATACCGCCTTGATACGACGGAACAGTCCTTCGTTGAGGCGTATGTTCGAGGCGTATTCCGACATCTTGGGCGATAACTCCATCTCTATGTTACTCAGCGTGTCGTTTGTCTCCGCCGAGGTCAGATTGTAGAAGCAGCCTGCTACGATGCTCAACATCTCGCCCGATTTCTCGTACGCCTCAATGGTATTCTTGTAGGTCGGCGCAGCGGGGTTGTTGACGATAGCGTCTATCTCCGCAAGCCCCTGCCGCATACCCTCCTCGAAGGCGGGCATGTAATGCTCGGCGCGTATCTCGTTGAAGGGATAAGTCTTGTGGGGCGTTTTCCATTCTTTGTAATGGAAGAAGGGGTTGTCTGCATTTGCAGACTTGCTCTCGGCAGCCGAAGCCGCTACACATACTGCTACAGCAGCCATAGTCATCATTATTTTTTTCATTATTTCGTTGTTATTGGTTTATCGAATACAAGTTGCGCGAAGCAATCGGGGCGGTGGAAAGCCGGTACGGGCGAGGCTATCGGTGCCCACGAGAGATAGTGCGGGCAGGGTGTCTTGTCGCCGCACTTATAGAAATTACCCCGCAGGACGAGGGGCGCGGGTCGGTCGGTCAGCATAGCGGGCTGGATATGCAGCAGTAGCAGCGGGATACGCACGCCCAATGTCCAGCGTTGCACCCCCTCGCGGATGTAGATGGGCTGACTGCCCAACGAGGCGTAACGCTCGATAGACTGCCGTTCTTCGCACGACAGGCGGCGCACGCCCTCCGTCTTGGATATGCGCTCGGAGGCGTTGCAGCACCCGATGGCGTTGAACTCGAAGTTCCAATAGCGTGTTCCCTCCGCGTTGGCGACGAAGAACTCGACACAGTCGTCTTCGTTGACAGGCTCCAAGTCGCGCGTATGGACGGCACGCACGCCCTCCTCCTCCACACAAAAGTGCAAGTACAGGAACTCATGCGTGTAAGCCACGCGCACCGCAGCATACGGGCGGTAAGGATAGCCTGCCCAGTTAACGGTGTCGATAAGCAGGGCTGCGGGTTGCGCTGCGAGCAGAGCATCCACCTGCTGCAGCGTCCATTCATCGCAGATCGGGGAAAAGGGTATGTGAAGTTGCTTTTCCATAGGTTTTACTTGCCGCCACGCAGCAGGTTCACTGCGCCGGACAACTGATATACTCCCCGTATGGATTCGGGGTTGTTCTTTCCCGCCTTTTTGTAGGCGGGTTTGCCCTTGTATTTGGCATTGGCGTCCGCATCGGTACCCAACGCCCGTATGACATAGTAGTAAGCCCCCTCGGCAGCGGGTTGTCCGTTGATGGTACCATCCCAGCCCTTGGCAGGGTCGGAGAACTGATAGACCAATGTACCCCAACGGTTGTAAATCCAACAATGGAACTCCCGCAGCGAGCGGTACGCCACGCGGAACTCGTCGTTCGCGCCGTCGCCGTTGGGTGTGAAGACATTCGGCACAAGGAGCATGGACTCGTTGATGGAAATGTTGATACTCACGGAATCCAAGCGGCAGTCCGTGTTGCTCACCGTAAGCACCGCACGGTAATTGCCCGGCTCGGAAAAGGTATAGCGGTGCTCGGCGTCCGTGCGTCGTATGATGAGGTCAGAGCCCTTGTAAATCCGCCAGTCGTAGTAGTCTGCATTCAGCCCGTTGGCTCGGAATTGCACCTCTAAGGGGGCGGACTTTCCTTCGAGGTCAGAGGCTTTGGCGGGGCGGTTCACTTCGTTGGTCGTCTCACCTTCCTTGCCGCGCGTTGTGGTGATGGTTACGGGGTTGGCTTTCAACGCCACCGGCTCATACACGGGGGAACACAACGAGTCGGATTGCAGCCCGAGTGCGTCCGCCAAGGGGTCTGCAAAGCAGAAGTCTGTAGCCACGGCAGGAGCCCCTACCGACAAGGTTTGGGCGAACAAGGGGTCTTCCACGATGATGGTATCCGTCCACGAGTCGTTTGACCAAGTGCCGTCGGTGTAGGTGATGCGGCATCGTCGGGGATAGGTTGTGGTTGCGCCCGAGAGTTGCAGGTACTCCATTTTAGGAATGGTCCCCGATAGCGTCAGCGTGGTTTCGGAGCAGTACAATTCCGCCGCAATGGCAGTCAGCACGGGGCGCAACAGCGAATAGTCGAAGACCCAGAAGACCTCCCGCACTGTATCGGCTTTCAATAAATAGCCCCCTTGCTCCAAGGAGAAAGTGGTCATACCCACCCTTGCAGCCCCCCTGCGATACAAGGAGGTCGTCATAACGCTGCGCGTTGTATCCGGCAGGCGGTAGAGAGCGACATCGCCCGTCAGCCCGACGATGCGTATCTCGGGGTGCTGCTCGAAAAGCAGGAGGGTGTCGCTGTTATGGTACAGCATAGCGGCGTTGCCCACACACTCCACATGCAAGGCATGGAGCGGCAAGGCAGGCAACAGCAACGCGCAAGTTGCGAGGAAAGCAAAGAGGCGGTGGCATCGGGCCAGACCCGTAAGGCGGCGAGGGGATGAAAGCGGCATGGCGATGAAGCGTTGGTTGTTCGTTTTTTGCGCCTGCAAAGTTACGACAAAAAACGCAAGTCTGCAAGTACACCCACGAAAATCCCGCTGCAACCGCCTTAAATCGGCAGGGAAAAGGTAGGGAGGTGTTTTTAATTTTTAATGTTTATTTTAAAATGTTTAATTATTATTGTTGGGGACGGGGTTGGCCTTGGGTTGCTTTTTTGGGTGGGAGTTGTAGGGTTTTGGGGCAGAGGGGGTGCGGCAGTGATTCGAAAGAGATTCGGGAATCACATAAGAATCACATAAGAATCACATAAGAATCACATAAGAATCACATAA
>CAVGOI010000012.1:0-52068 GCA_963630875.1 Mycobacteriaceae bacterium
ATAAGAAAATAACCTCGTCAGGGCTTTTATTACACAAAAAGTCAATGGACAACAAGAACTCTTTTGCACTTTTTTCAAGGCAAAACTTGTATATATGAGCGGAAAAGTGTAATTTTGCAGCCGAAATGGTTATTGCATATAAACCATTTAATGATTCTATTTGTGGTATACCTATAAAAAAGGCAACAAATTAGTTTATTGACCTCAACCATTTTGTACATGAAACAAGTTAGTGTAAAGAAAGCATTAAAAGTTTGGCAAGAAATTCAGCCGATTTCCGAAAGAGACCGTGAACGGTTAAGCCGACGCTTTACTATTGATTACAACTATAATAGTAATCATATTGAAGGAAACACATTAACCTATGGACAGACCGAAATCCTACTACTTTTTGGCAAAATAGTAGGAGAGGCACAGGTGCGCGACATACAAGAGATGACGGCAAGCAATGTCGGACTAAAAATGACGAGCGAAGAGGCTTTGTTGAAAGATATGCCACTGACACAAAATTTCATTCGCACATTACACCAAACGCTTTTACGCGAAGATTATACGGTTTATAGAGAACTTCCCAATGGAGTCCAAACCAGTTATGTCATTCATGCAGGGCAATATAAAACACGCCCGAACTCGGTCATTACTCGTTATGGTGATCGATTTGAATATGCTTCTCCCGAAGAAACGCCAGCACTTATGACCGACCTTATCAATTGGTATAATTCAGAAGAAGAAATTGGGAAACTCACACCGATAGAGTTGGCTGCTTTATTTCATTATCGATATATTCGTATTCACCCTTTTGAAGATGGTAATGGGCGTATTGCTCGCTTGATGGCTAATTATATTTTATCTCGACATGGTTTGCCTATGATAGTTGTTCGTAGCCGAAAAAAACAAGACTATCTTGAGGCGTTGCATCAAGCAGATATGAATGTAGGTAAAGTGCCGAGTGATGGAGCGCATGCCACCATCAACGATATTGCACCTTTCTTGCAGTATTTTCAAGGAATAGTAGCCAATGAAATTTACAACGATTATCTATTTGTTACCCATCGCGATGAGAATGTTTGGTGGTACGACGGAGAAATGATTGAGTTCCGCACTCCTAATTACGCCAAGATGCTTAGGATGATGCAAACCCTTCCCTCATTGACCATAGAGGAAATAAGAGATTCGTTGGGCATCAGCATAACGGCAGTCCGTAAACTTATTACGCAACTTTTAGATAAGAACTATGTAGAGAGGAATCTAAATGACAATTCTTGGCGAGTCATCATAACCCCTTCACTGTAATCCTATGTTGCCGTAGTATGGTATAAATCTGTGGTATAAAACAAAACAAGAGCAGCCGAATGGGCTGCTCTTGTTCTTTTGTACATTTATGGGAATTGTTAGGATGGCGTACGTGCACACTATAATGGTGTGTTAGCACTAGAATGGCGCATCTGTTCTAGAATGGCGTGTTCACACTTGGGGCGGCGGGGGCGGAGTTGTTGCCATTGCGATAGGTGCCGCTACGGTAGTTGCCACCATTGTAGTTGCTGTTATTGTAGCCTCCTCGACTATGACCGCCTTGGCTATACCCTCCTCTGCGATAGCCACCGCTATTGCTATAACTGGAAAACATTTTTCCTAACTTTGCACAATAAATTGCATTTGTTATTGGACAGTACAGCACACGCCCCCTCCTTCCTGTGTGCAGCAAACCTGCATCCGCCTCTTGCACCATTGCGAATAAAAGTGTAACTTTGCAGGCTGAAACAAACCCAAGACACCGTACAAATGACAAGACGCATCTCCAAACCCGTCACACACACCGCAGACAACTACCCTCGCAACTCCCGTATTCGCGTAGAAGACCCGCAGAAGTTCTCCTTTCGGCGGGCGTGCCGTTCTTGTCGCGATGCCCTAACGAATCCCCGCTTTCAACTATTGACGGGGATAGTGCTGCTCACGCTGGCACTTATGTTGCTCATAGCCTATATAAGTTTCTTCCTAACAGGTACGAATGACTTCTCCATCGTCGAGCAGGAGGCGACGCGCCGTGCCATGCGCAACCACATCCGCAATGCCTTGGGCTTGCCGGGGGCGGTCGTTTCGCAGGGCTTGATAGACGGAGCCTTCGGCGTTTCTTCGCTGTTCCTGATAGCCGCCCTCGGCGTATATGCGGCGCGGCTGATTTACGCCTTCCCCCTGAAAGGTTGGAAGATCTTCGCAGGAACGTTGTTCGCCACAGTATGGGGTTCCCTTGCGTTAGCGTTTGTCCAGCAGATGACGGGGATTGACACATTCTTCCGATGGGGCGGGGCGCACGGACAAATTATCACGCAGTGGGCAATGTCCTATATCCAATGGCTGGGGGTATTACTGTTGCTCATCGCCACATTAGTCATCTTCCTGATTGTTATCGACCCGCATTTTTCGGACAACTGCCGCCGTTTCGCGCAATGGCTAAAGGGGCTGTTCCGCCGCAAACCGAAGGAAACGGAAAAGGACGAGGCACCGGACGCCGCTCCTGCGGACAACACGCTCTCTCTTGTCATCGAAACGCCGCCCGATGAGGAGTCAGCCGCCACCGGCATAACGATAGACATCACAGCACCCGTTGAGAACGAGGATGCGGACGCGCCTGCACCGAGCGACGATACGCCCGACGACGAGGACCCGCAGGACGCTGCTCTCGACATCGAACAACCGCAGGATGTGGAACTCGCCGAACAAGACCCAGAGTACCTGCTCCGTAAACTCGGTCCCTACGATCCGCGCAAGGACTTGGAGAACTACCGCTTCCCCACGCTCAACCTGCTCAAGGTCTATGACAACGAAACAGCGCCCATCATCAATCAGGACGAGCAGCAAGCCAACGCCAACCGTATAGTCACTACCCTGCGGAATTTCGGCATAGAGATAGACTCCATCAAAGCAACGGTAGGGCCAACAGTAACGCTCTACGAATTAGTTCCCAAGGCGGGAATAAAAATTTCCAAGATACAGAGTTTGGAAAACGACATCATGCTCTCGCTTTCGGCGATAGGCATCCGTATCATAGCCCCCATGCCGGGCAAGGGAACTATCGGCATCGAGGTGCCGAATGAGAAGCCTCAAGTAGTCTCCATGCATTCGGTTATCGCCTCAAAGCGTTTCCAGGAAGAGCGAAAGATGCGCCTGCCGATAGCCATCGGTCGTACGATTACCAACGAGGTCTTTATGTTCGACCTCGCGAAGACGCCGCACCTCCTTGTGGCGGGCGCAACGGGGCAGGGCAAATCGGTAGCCATCAACGCCATTATCACCTCGCTCCTCTACAAGAAGCACCCTTCGGAACTCAAACTCGTATTGGTGGACCCCAAGATGGTGGAGTTCTCACCGTACAAGGAACTTGCACGCCACTACCTTGCCACGATCCCTGAAATGGAGGAGCAGGACATTATCATTACCGACTGCGACAAGGTCATCAACATTCTCAACTCCCTTGTTATCGAGATGGAGAATCGTTACAAACTCCTCATGAATGCAGGGGTACGCAATCTCGAAGACTACAATGACAAGTTCATCAACCGTCGCTTGAACCCCGAAAAAACGATAGCCGACTCTTTGCACCACCGTTATCTGCCCTACATTGTTATTATCATCGACGAATATGGCGACTTCATTATGCAGGCGGGCAAGCAGGTAGAGACGCCCATCGCCCGTATCACGCAGAAAGCGCGTGCGGTGGGTATGCACATGATTCTCGCCACGCAGCGACCCTCGGTAGGTATCGTTACCGGTGTCATCAAGGCAAACATACCTACCCGTATCGCCTTGCGTACGCAGTCCGTTATAGACTCGCGCACGGTATTGGATGCCAAAGGAGCCGAGCAACTCATCGGACGCGGCGACATGCTCTATTCGGGCAACGGCAATATCACGCGTATCCAGTGTGCTTTTGTTGATACGCCGGAGGTGGACGCCATTGTCGATTACATCGAAGGTCAGCAGCACTACCTTGAGCCCTACCTCTTGCCCGAATATATACCCGAGGGCAGCGATGAGGTAGTGGCAGGCAGCGTGGACATGAAACGCTTGGATCCTATGTTCGCGGATGTAGCGCGCTATGTCGTAGCCAAGCAGGAGGGTTCTACCTCGCGCCTGCAACGCGCCTTCGAGATAGGCTACAACCGCGCCGGCAAACTATCCGATCAATTAGAGGCGGCAGGAATAGTTGGACCGAACAAAGGACCCAAGGGGCGCGATGTTTTGATACAGGATATGGACATGCTGGAGCAGAAACTGCAAGAACTCGGCGCCGTCTAAGGGGATGTGTCGGTCGCGTTAGCCTCCTTCAACCCGTCAGCCCCTTTGGTTTTATAAAATAAGTAAAAGTCATCTCTCCTTCTTTACCCTGTCAAACAGCAAGGGATAAGCAACCCATACGCAAGGGATAAGCAACGGATAGAATACAAATAATAGTAAAATAACCCATGAATATCGCAAAAATACGCAACATATTGGGTGTGCTCCTGCTCCTTTGCAGCACTCCTCTGTCTGCCGCCACCCTACCTGCTTTCTTGTCGGCATTGGAGAACAAGACACTGCAGTCCGACTTTACCCTTTCCGTCGCCGAAGAACCTTCGCAACCTATTACCTACGCAGGGTCTATCACCTTGCACGGAAAGCAGTTCCTGCTGTCGATGTGGGGCATAGAGTCGGCGTACGACGGGCAGACGCTCTATATGTACAGTGAGGACACGGAAGAACTGACGCTCTCCACGCCCACGGAGGACGAACTGCTCCAAACCAATCCTTTCCTGTACGCACAAGCCCTCGTCCCCGTCTGTCGGGTCGAGGAAAAGGAACTCGCGGGCAAGGGACAGACCCTCATCACCCTTACGCCCGACGACTCTTCGGCGGGCATCGCGCGTTTCATCTTGCAGGTGGAAATGCAGACCTTGCTACCGGTGTCGGTGGAACTCCGCGAGACGACGGGCAGAACGACCTCCCTACGCCTCACCAACCCCGTCTATATCGCGACTCCTCCCGCTTTCACGCTCGAAAAACCCGCCGCCCTTCTCAACGACCTCCGCTAACCTACAAGCCGCTATTTCACCACCTGAAAGTAAAATAACTCAATACAATACAGCATGAATACCCAAACTCCTGACTCCGCTTTGCAGTCCCCCTCTCTGAGGGGGTCGGGGGAGTCCCATACGCAATGCCTCATCATCGGCTCCGGTCCTGCCGGCTACACCGCTGCCATCTACGCCGCGCGCGCGAATCTCCACCCTGTCCTCTTCGAGGGCATGCAGGCGGGCGGACAACTTATGATAACCACGGAGGTGGAGAACTTCCCGGGCTACCCCGATGGTGTAGAACCCTATCGGATGATGGATGACCTGCGTCGCCAAGCGGAGCGTTTTGGTGCCGACATACGAGCGGGCGTGGTCACCCAAGTGGACTTCAACACCTCGCCCAAGCGGGTGCAGATTGACGACGAGGCATGGTGGACGGCAGACACGGTCATCATCGCCACAGGTGCGAGTGCCAAGTTTCTCGGCATACAGTCGGAGGAGGACTACAAAGGACGCGGCGTCTCGGCATGCGCCACATGCGACGGTTTCTTCTACCGCAAAAAGACAGTGGCTGTCGTCGGCGGTGGCGACACAGCGTGCGAAGAGGCGTCTTACCTCGCAGGAATGTGTGAGAAGGTCTATATGATTGTGCGCAAACCTTACCTGCGCGCCTCCGAAATCATGCAGCAGCGGGTGCTGAACAACCCCAAGATAACGGTGTTGTTCGAGTGCAACACCCTGCGCCTTACGGGCGAGGACCGGGTACGCGGTGCCGACCTTATTTATAAGAAAGGTACGCCCGATGAGCAAGTCCGCCATATTGATATTGACGGCTTCTTCCTCGCTATCGGACATCGTCCCAATACGGAATTGTTCGCGGATTGTCTGGAACGCGACAGCGAAGGCTATATACGCGTGGCGGGCGATAGCCCGCGTACGAATATCGCGGGCGTCTATGCCGCAGGCGATTGCGCCGACCCGCACTACCGACAAGCCGTTGTGGCGGCGGCAGCCGGTTGCAAAGCCGCTATGGAGGCCGACCGTTACCTGAATGCAACGCACGCTGCTACGCGCCTATGACTTGGGTACTTCTATTGGCAGGGCTGATAGCGGGGCTCCTTTCTGGAGCCGTAGGCTTTGGGGGCGGCATGGTATTGCTGCCCGTTGTAACCTCGATATACGGTATTGAGGTAGCCGTGCCGGAATGTACCATTGCCCAGTTGGGCAGCAATTTGAGCAAAGTGGTCATGGGGTGGAAAGATATAGCGTGGAAACAAGCCGCCTTCTTCCTGCTTACCGCAGCCCCGCTGACAGCCTTGGGCGCAGTAGGCTTCGGGGTTGTGGACAAGCAACTGATGAGTCGCATATTGTGTGTGTCTCTCATTCTCTTTGCCGTCATGAAGATAGCGGGCAGGATGCGCCTGCCGCACAAACCGGCTACCATGCTCATCGGCGGCGGGGTTACGGGCTTTTTCAATGGTATGCTCGGACTATCCGGACCGTTAAGCAGTGCCGTGTTCCTGACATTGGACTTGCCGCCGGTAGCCTATATCGCCACGGAAGCCACGGCGGCGAGTATCATGCACATCATCAAAATAATCGTGTACAATAAGTTGGACTTGGTTACCACGGACATCCTGCTCAACGGTGCCTTGATAGCCGTTACGATGATTGTCGGGAACATGGTGGCAATGCGTACCATTCGCCGTTTCCACACCAAGACTTACCAGCGTATTGTCGCAGGGTGCATGATAGCCCTCAGTATCTATCTGTTCATAACCGTATAAACAATCTATAACAACCCGCAAACGCGGGGCAGAATTTATGAAACGACAAATAGCCATTATCGCCGGTGGTGACAGCAGCGAACACGATGTATCCTTGCGCAGTGCCGCAGGGCTTTACTCCTTTATGGACAAGGAACGGTATGCCGTTACGATTGTTCAAATACAGGGTGCAGTCTGGCAGGCGCAGGTGAGTGAAGGCGTCCTCGTGGACATCGACAAGAACGACTTCTCCTATACCTTTCAGGGGAACAAGGTAAAGTTCGACTTTGCCTATATCACGATACATGGCACGCCCGGTGAGAACGGACTGCTGCAGGGGTATTTGGATATGCTCGGCATACCCTATTCGTCGTGCAATGTATTGGTATCGGCACTGACCTTCAACAAATACGCGTGCAATCACTACCTGCAAGGCTTCGGCATTCGCATTGCCGAGAGTATCCTGCTGCGGGCGGGGGCAACGCGTCCTGTCGACACAGAGATAGCCGACCGTTTGGGGTTGCCCTGTTTTATCAAGAGTAATGTAGGCGGTTCCTCATTCGGCTGTACCAAAGTAAAAACCCTTGAGCAGATAACGCCGGCGATTGACCGTGCTTTTCAGGAGGGCGATGAGGTGCTGTGCGAAGCCTTTATGCAAGGCACGGAGATTACCTGCGGAGCCTATAAGACGCGCGACAAGGCGGTGGTCTTTCCCATTACGGAAGTGGTCACCAAGCACGAGTTTTTCGATTACGACGCCAAGTACAACGGGGCGGTGGACGAGATAACACCGGCACGCATTCCCGACGCAGTACGCGACGAGGTGCAAGCCTTGACCCTGCGTATTTACGACATTCTCGGGTGCAACGGTATCATTCGGGTGGATTATATCCTTACCGAGGGGTGGACAATCCACCTCTTGGAGATAAACACCACGCCCGGTATGACGGCGACCTCGTTTATTCCCCAACAGGTACGCGCTGCGGGACTGAATATTCAGGATGTCCTGACCGACATCATCGAGAATAAGAACGGACAAGCATTCCCTGCGCCCAACGCTCAACACTGACCCCTCAATTTCTCCCAACGCTTAACGCTCAACCCTCAACCCCATGACTCTCTCTACCGCAATCTCCCAATTAGACTGGACGCGTGAGCCGAAAGGGCTCTACGAACCGATAGCCTATGCCATGGCGTCCGGTGGCAAACGCCTGCGCCCGCAATTCGTCTTGCTTGCAGCGCAGATATTCGACGGTCAGCCCGAAGATGCAATGCCTGCGGCTTTGGCTGTCGAGTTGTTCCACAACTTTACGCTTTTGCACGACGATGTGATGGACCATGCCTCCGTACGGCGCGGGCGTCCCACAGTGCATATCCGTTGGAACGACAATACCGCGATATTGTCCGGCGACCAGATGCTCATCGAAGCCTACAAGCAACTCGGGCGTTTGAAGAGCGACTGCCTGCCGCATGTTCTCCGGTTATTTAACCGTATGGCGACGGAGGTATGCGAAGGGCAGCAGTACGATGTGGACTTTGAGAACAAGGCGGACACGACGCTTGACGACTACCTGATGATGATACGCCTCAAGACCTCCGTGCTGCTGGCAACCGCCTTGCAGATAGGAGCCTGTATTGCAGGGGCGGACGATGCCATGCAGCAAGCCTTGTATGCTTTTGGAATCCACATCGGATTGGCGTTCCAGATACAGGACGATGTATTGGATGTTTATGGCGACCCCGCCACTTTCGGTAAGGCGATAGGCGGCGATATCCTGTGCAACAAAAAGACCTATGTGCTGCTTACCGCACTCGCCATGGCAGATGCCGCTACCCGTACCGAACTGCAAGCCCTGCTTGCCGCCACAACTGCTGACCCGCAGGCCAAGATACAAGCCGTTACTGCGCTCTACAACCGTATCGGTGTCCGCACCGTATGCGAACAAGCCATCGAAGCCTATATTGCCCAAGCGTTGGACGACCTGAAGGTTCTGCCCGATAAGGCGGGGACGCAAGCCTTGCGCGAGTTGGCACTGCAACTACAAAACCGCAAACTCTAACCTCTACACTATTATGCCCTATCGTCGTTTACCCAAAACCGACCAAGCACGCTTGCGTGCGCTGCGGCAAGCCATTACCAAAGCCGCAGAAGCCGAATACAACGACCAAGCCGTCAACTACCGCACCTTGACGGAGGCGCAGCGGTTCTTGCGTCTGTTCGCAGACACAACGGAACGCTACTATGCCAATGTGGATAACAATGTGTCCGAAAACAAACGCTACCGGCACAAGGTGCATACGGCGCGTATGTACATTTCCCATTTCATACAGGTGCTGAATCTGGCGGTGGCACGCGGGGAGATAAAGCGTGCCCAAAAAGCCCTCTATCAGTTGGACGCGAACAGTATGAACCTACCCGATTTGTCCACGGACGAGAGCCTTGTGCAGTGGGGAAAGAATATCATCGAAGGCGAGCGGAAACGCGTTGCGCAAGGCGGCTTTCCTATTTACAATCCGGCAATTAACAAGGTGCAGGTGCATTACGACATCTTCTGCGAACATTATGCGGCGCGTAGTGCACACCGGCAGACGCGCTCCACTGCCTATGCCGACTTGGAAGCGATGCGCACCAAAGCCGATGTCCTGCTTTTGGAAATCTGGAACCAGGTGGAAGCATTCTACGCACGCGAGTTGCCTCATGCCCGACTCTGTAAGTGCCAAGACTACGGGCTTGTCTATTACTACCGAAAGGGCGAGAAGACGCTGACCGAAGCGACCGACAAAGAAACTATCAGGCGTGAGTCCGTGCAGACTTGCCTTCGATGGTCTGAGAAGGAAGAATAACCCGATGCATACGGATGTCTTTCCGATTGGCAGGTACTTCGTCCACCAACTGAAAGTCATAGCCCACTCCGATGAACATCGTGTGCGTACAATGGCTGAGGAATTTGTCGTAAAAACCACCCCCGCGCCCCAACCGTTTGCAATGCCAGTCAAAAGCCACACCGGGGACTAACACGAGGTCTATATGTCCTTTGTAGGGCTCTGTCTGTGGTTCGGGGATATTGTAGCGCCCCCGTTTCATGAGGGCGTTGCCCTTGTAGGGGCAGGCTTCCATATATTTGCGGTGGGTTACGGGTAGCAATATCGTTTTCTCGTGCTTGTATTTTTTTATCAGGGGCAGCAAGTCCAACTCCTTATAGATAGGGTAGTATAGTAAGACAGTCTTTGCTTGGCGGAAGCAATGCATTGCCTCCAACTGCTCCATCACTTCGGCAGCGGCTTGGTCGCGCTCCGCTTGCGTCAGCAATCGCCGTTTCTGTATCAGCAGTTCCCGCATATCCGACTTCTCTTTCCGAAGACGATACGATGGAAATAAGCGCAATATATCGCGTATGTTAGCCTCAAACAGCATGGTACTGAACCAGTAAAAAAGTATGCAAAATTACTGCTTTATTTGCACATCTGCAAAATTGGTACTAACTTTGTCCGAATTTTCTGCGTATGACCAAGCGAATACTACCGACAGCCCTCGTTGCCATCGTCTTTTTGGCGGCGTGCAACAGCAATAAAACCACGGATACGACCTCTCCCTATGCCGAAGTGACCGCGTTCACTTTCCGGACCGATACGCTCAATCCGGGCTTGTCGTCTGCTACCTACAAGATAGAGCAGCGGACCGACACGGGCGACATATACAACAAGGATTCCCTGACCTACGGCACCTCGTTGCGCAAGACAGTGCCTGTGATAACCTACAAAGCCGTTCCGGCATCCGCCACCTTTGTCTTGCTCGGCGATAGCACGGTGCCCTATTCGGGGAGCGATACCATCGACTTTACGCAAGATCCCGTGTATCTGCATGTACGCTCTTCGGACTTGCAGAACGAGAAATGGTATCGTTTTGCCTTTACGGTGCACCAACAAGACCCCGATTCCTTTGCATGGAATCAACTCACACCGCAGATATTCCCGCCCCAACTCTGTGAGGAAAAGGCTTTCTGGTTAGACGATGCCTTCCGGCTATTCGTCAACAACGGCTTTTCCACACGCCTCTTCCGCTCAATCAACGGGGCGCAGTGGGAGGAGTTGTCTGCACCCGTAGGGCTGCCTGCGGTATGCCGTGTGCGCGACATTCTACAGCACAACGACACGCTCTATTATGCCGAGCAGGACACGCTCTACTGCTCCGTTGATGCCCTGCATTGGACGGCATACGATTGTTCCGCACAGCCGTACACATTAGTCAATATGTTGGTGTCCTACGATGGGCGGGCTTGGTGTGTATTGCAGGAGCGAGCCACGCAGCAAATCGTATTGGGCTATGTAGTCGACAGCACGATAGTTGCCGATGTGCAGGTGCAGGGTTTGCAAGGCAATGTGCTGCCTGCAGACTTCCCGGTGAGTGATTTCGCGGCACTGTCGTTTGCCGGTAGCAGTGAGCGTCCGCGTGCGATGATTATAGGAGGCCGTACCCTTGCGGGGACGCCGCTCAACACGCGTTGGAACTTGGAGATGGAGCCATCGGCGGGCTACCGTATCAAGAATTTCTCGATCGAGCAGCCGCAGTTCCGCACGCTGACCGGTATGTCTGTGATTCAATACAACGGGCAGTTGATGATGTTCGGCGGTTTGGACGATGATTTAGAGTGGCGTAGCAATATCCTCTATTCGGTGGATGAAGGCATGCACTGGCTTCCGGTGGATACAGCGCATAACCGCTTACCGGATGCGTATGGCAAACGCCAGAAACAGACCCTTGTTCTCCACGACAACAATATCTATCTTATCGGAGGTCAGACATTCGTAGAAACCTACAGCGATGTTTATCGCGGACGCCTTAATTCCATCGATTGGTAATATGGATACGATACAAGAGATACGCCAGTTAATACCATCGGAATTTCGTCAATACGAAGCAGTTTTTACCCAATCCCTCCAATCCGACAATCAGTTACTTTTCGAGGTATTGGACTATATCCGCTCCAAACAGGGCAAGCAGTTGCGTCCTCTATTGGTGCTTCTTTGTGCATCGGTCTGCAAGGGGGTTACCGACAAGACTTTGCAAACAGCGGTGGCTCTGGAACTCATGCATACGGCATCGCTCATTCACGATGATATTGTTGATGACTCGCCCTTGCGGCGGGGCAGCGAGGCGGTGCATACCCATTGGAACAACAAGATAGCCGTCTTGGTGGGGGATTTCCTGTTGGCAAAGGTGATAGACCTTTTGTCCGAGGTTCGCAATACGCAGATTCTCTGTATGGTGGCAGATATGGGTCGGTCATTGGCTTCGGGGGAGTTGTTGCAGTTGCACTCGGGACAGTCAATGTGGATAAGCGAGCAGCAGTATCTGAAGGTGATTGAGCAGAAGACCGCTTGCCTGTTTGCGGCTTGTTGTGCAGCGGGGGCGGTCAGTTCGGGGGCGACTGCACGGCAGATGACGGCACTGCGGCAGTTCGGCTTGTGCTTTGGGCTTTGTTTCCAACTCAAGGACGATGTCTTGGACTATTCCGATATCGACGATATTGGCAAGCCCACGATGAGCGACATCACAGACGGCAAGGCGACACTCCCGCTGCTTGTTTCATTGCAACGCGCCACACGGGATGAGGCAGCCCATATACGCGCTTTGGCAGAGCGTTTGGCGGCGCACGACTCAGCGACAGACACCTTTGAAGCCACGGAAGAAATAAAATCGTTTGTGTTGCGTTATGACGGCATTCGTTATGCGCATCAGGTTATGCGCAAGTACCGCAGCCGTGCGTTGCAGGCATTGGATATCTTCCCCGACAGCCGTTATAAATCGGCTTTGATCACCCTGTTGGATTACGCCATCAACCGCGTCTATTAGCCTTCCCCACCGCCTCACACAGCCCACCCCACAGCCACTCTTCCCCTTTCCCACAGCCCACCTTTGCATCTCCATGGGGGGGGCACGCTTGGGGAACAACGCATAGGGGACGATGCGGCTTGCGTCACTACCCTACCACTTATAGTGGATAGAGGGTTTGTACACGGCAAAAATTAGGCATAATGTTTATTTTGCAGCAATGCTTCCTAAACATCAAAAGTTGGGGATTGTGTAGTATGCGGCTTAGGGACCCGCGTAAACATTGGAATTAGTCAAATGTGTAGAAAATAGACTGCAAAATGACTATTAAGCCTAATCTTACCCCCCCCCCTTTCTAAACATCTCTGCCTTTAGTGGCAGCAGTAAATCCTTATTCTGTTGGAAGATACTCTGCGAGGATGAAAAGTCTCAAACTAAAATAGGATGGAATACAAGTCTTAATCCTTATTTTGTTGGAATATACTCTGCGAGCATACGCTTGTCACTAAAAAAGGCATGATTCTCTCCGGGTCTTAATCCTTATTTTGTTGGAATATACTCTGCGAGATGGCAACAAAGTATGTTGATATTGAAAAATTGCAGGTGTGTCTTAATCCTTATTTTGTTGGAATATACTCTGCGAGAACAATCTCGCTGCCGTCATTCGGTGGCTTTTACGAGAGTCTTAATCCTTATTTTGTTGGAATATACTCTGCGAGGGCAAGCACTTGTGGAGTTCACTCAATGTGGCAAGGTGTCTTAATCCTTATTTTGTTGGAATATACTCTGCGAGGTTAATATGTCTGGCCGTAATGTTATGTGGTGGGATTTTGTCTTAATCCTTATTTTGTTGGAATATACTCTGCGAGTTAATTTCATCGAAAGTAGCAGTAGAAACTGCACAAAAGGTCTTAATCCTTATTTTGTTGGAATATACTCTGCGAGGAGCCCACCTTCCTGCCCCTGATAACCCTATTTTCGTCTTAATCCTTATTTTGTTGGAATATACTCTGCGAGATTTTTATGAAAAATTTATCAGAAATTGTTGCAGAGTCTTAATCCTTATTTTGTTGGAATATACTCTGCGAGCCTGTGTTGTATAATATGTTATATATCAGTAGAATAGCACACAAGACCGCCCAATCTTACGCAAAAAAGTGTACCTATGACCGCACAAAGGTAGATAAAATAATCCTATTATGCAAGCATCGAACAGAATGTCAAAGAACGCTCCTTAAAAGAGAATCAATTTTCACATAGTAGTGAATAGGATACCCTTACCTCACATTAGAAAAATAATGTAGTGCGGGTATGGGTAATAATGTCAATATCTATATTTTGACCAATAACCTTCATGGAACGAAGATAATCGGTCGTGATAGGAACAATAAGAATGCTATCTTGATTGTCGTAGGAGGCTTGTACTTCTGCCAACTCATTGCGAATATCTTGATATTTCTCCATGCTAAGGCTTGCTAAGAAAATAGACTTCTGAACACGCATACAACCTTTGCGTTCAAGATACTTGACAATATATCGTCGCACTTTATTGCTCTCAATATCATACATAACAAAAAATAACATATCGGTTGATTTCTTCTTTTGTTTGGCTAAATCAAGAATACATTGTATTCGCGTGGTAATATCCGGGATTTGTTCCCAACCCGTTCTTACACGATTAGAGGCATTAGGGATACTGCCGTTTGCTGATAGTCGTTGCAGGACATTCAAATAGTCTTTTGCATTCTTTGTTCGTGGCATTATGACTAAGAAATAGACAGAAATGCATATATCAGTTCTTGCAGCATTGCATTAAGTTCTTTATCGGTACCTGTGCGTGGCGATTGTACTGCAGTGAACCCCCGCTTGCCATAGAAAAGATTGCATTCGGCGCACTTGCTACCTAACGAGACTTTAATCTTTTTTCCATAATGGATATCCCGGATGTCTGTAACGACCACATCAACAGTTTCAAGAAAAGCTCGAAGTCCATCCATTATAGAATTCAACTGTTCCGGCACATAGACCATTGGCTGCTCTTTCTTTGTGCGATATAGTCCTAAGACCTCCTTTATCTTTCGAATAGCATCCGAGTCGGGGTCTTTATCAGCAGATTCTCTGGTTGTATTAGTTGGGGCTATATTTTGATCGACTGCTCGTTTTTGGTCAAACAGAGAGGAGGCATCCGACATATTCACGAAGGTATTGAGGTCTATATCCTCTGCCAATGGATTGTAATGTGCTGCAGAATCATAACTGAGAAAACAAGCCCTTGTAACATCACAGGTTTTACTATCCACGACCTGCTCAAGATGGTATTGCCGAGCAAAATGCGAAGCAAACACGCGATAAAACAATGTAAAGATACCGCTGTCATAACACTTATCTCGAAGCCGAAACAATAGTTTGAACCCATCTTGACTTGGAGAAACAAAACAGAGACGGATTCGCATATCCGATAAGAAAGATTGGCGTAGTTGGTCTCTTTCAAGTCCTTTCTCGGAAATATGGTCGATATCAAGAATAAAATACGAACAATAAGCAAAGTTTTCCGTACGCCGCAGCGCAGGGTTAAAAGTACTACCTACAAAATAGGGTAAAGAACGCTTGAGTGCTGCATAACGCTTTGTATCTATAGTACGAATAATTCGCAACTGCTCTATCTGAACCTTAAACGCCTCTGATGGAGCGACAATATATCCCACCAATTGCTCTTCCGTAATAGGCTGTAGTATCTCGGATACTGCGGTGATGTTTTTTCCAAGGTATAGCATATCTGTTGTTATTTAGAGTTATATGTACGAAAGGTTTGTGCAAGATTTTGAGCATATAGCGAAATATGCGTTTCTCGGGAACGAGACAGACCATTGATATCTACAACCTCATCTAAATAGTCATTAACAGACTGAATAATAATACGCCGCCCCAGCGTCTCTAACCAATAAGAACCATCCTGTTGAACAGAATAGTAATCGTCAGTTATCGCATTCTGGCAAGCAAGACTATATACGATATAATCTACCCACATACGATAGATTTCAATAACATCGTACACAAGAACAGGACGATTATATTCATCGCGGTGTAAAATACCGATGTAGGGATCAATTCCAGCCTTGATGAGTGCACCTTCAACTTTACCATATAGAATACCATAGCCATAATTAAGGAAGGCATTCATGGGGTCTTGTGCAGGATGTTGTGTTCGTTCATCAAAACGCAGATATTCAGGTATGTAACGATTAAGTGCCGCAAAATATATGCGTGCAGAGGCTCCTTCCCAACCGCGCAGTGTACCGGCTATATCTTGTACACAATCACCTTCGGCATGAAGAACTTTCATGCGATAGACCTCTAAGCGATGAATATCTCGTTCCGCCTCCTGCTGTGTTTTTTGGGAGAGATCCATTGCCAAAATTAATGCTTCTTGATTGGATATCTTGCGTTCAAGGATACCTTTTATCCAAGCCACTGCACCTTTCGATTGTGTGAATTGCAGTTGCCCCTTTCGAATAGTGGATATAGAACCATATTGGGGACTCCATACGCGCCCCTTAGGGTAACCTTTTTTATCCACAAACAGAATAGGAATCTCATTCTCAATAGCCAACAATACCGCATCACTGGTGATACTTGCCCCTTTGCTAATATGGATACTACTTACGCTATCCACAGGAAGGCGTTGCCGTTCTTTCCCTTGCGACACGATGAAACCATTGTTGTCGATATTGAGGTTCGTTCCAAAAGTAGAAAGAACAAGTTCCATTTCTAATACTCTCGGAATTGAGTAAACTTGAATAGCACTGTTTTCTTTCCCAGCTCTTCCTCAAACACTTCTCGTATCGTAGTCGAAGCAACACAACGATAGCCTTTGCTTTTTAGTAGTGCGACAATCGCATAAGTTAGCGTCATTTCTCCCATTATATGTACCACAGCCTCAGCGGGAGTGGCCATTTTCTCGATATGTTCCACACAACTATCAGCCATTCGCAGAACTTCCTCTTTGGTCGCCATAGGCGGCACTTCCGGAAAAGGGATATCTACCACACTGCCATAGTGCGTAGTTGCGGTTTGTATTTGTTCTGTCTGCCAACGACCGGAGGGATGATTAGAAAGATTTATCAGCATATTAGTAAATATAGAAGTCGTGTGGAAAGTAGACATTCACCTTAGCGCGCGTGATAGCCGTATAAAGCCATTGATAATTGCTCTTGCATGGATTTAGCATAATATTTCGCATCGGCAAAACAAACACATGATTCCATTCTCCGCCCTGTGCCTTGTGGCATGTAACGGCATAGCCGTACGAACAGCGCAAAGCATTTAGATAGGGGTCATTGAATAGAGCCGTGTTGAATTCTTCTTTTTTCTTTTGCGTAATACCCTTACGCTTCATACGAAAAACAAAATCCAAGAACAATCCTGTTTGTTGGCGAGCATCCAAGTTGGGCTTGCTATCCGAGAGAAGCGTTGTTAGTAATAGGGTATTTATTATCTTCCCCGATGCGAGTTCTTCCACCGTAACCTCTTGAAACAGCAAGTCCGTGCGATAACCATTTCTATCTTCATAACTGACCTGTTCCTGCTTATTTGATACGCAGACAACCTTCACCATATCTCCGTTCATTAATCCGGTCGTCAGTTGATTCTGCGTAACAATCAGCAAATCACCGATTTGCACAGGAGCCGTAAAGCCTAAGGTTTTACGAATAGATAGCGACAATCTCGTAGCATCCGCATTGCTCTGGCAAACAAAAGTTGCCTCATTATAGCCATGTTCTTGTATGAAGGAAACATACCGAGCGCACATTTCTCCTTCCGACGACATGACTTTTACATTAGGATATGGAGTTAGGTTGAGCCGTCCCCACACTTTCATACCACGATATCCATCTTTGGTCGTTGGAGCCTTATCCCTTAATTTACGCAGCATCTCGGCAGCATAAATAATGCTGTTTCCACCTGACTGCCGCATAATCTCGGTTAGAGTGACCTGTTCTGTGTGATACCCGAATACTTCCTCGATGTATTGCGGATCCAGAGCAGGAGAAGTAGTTCCATTGATGGGTGGTAACTGACAGGGGTCGCCCACGAAAACAAACTTCGCTTCCGACCGTTCATCATACTCCAATAAATCCTTGAGTGCCCTACCACTCCCGAAGGTAGCCTGTGTTGTAAGTGCGGATGGGGTATCCGATATCATCGAAGCCTCATCTATGATATACACCATCATACCATTTTCCCCCTCTTTGGGTTCGTATGTCGAGGCGAAAAAGGTAAGCGTAAGTTGTCCAACCGAATCGGGAGTAGCCTTCTCTTCATCGACATCCGAAAGATCCTTGTTTAGTCCATCAAAAGAGTATATACAGTGGTGGATAGTACTGGCTTCTTCACCGGTAGCATTAGACAATATCTTTGCTGCTCGTCCTGTAGAAGACAACAAGCGATAGGCTATTCCTTTCTCCTGCAGATACTTGATAAAGAACCGCATTAGTGTTGTTTTACCCGTACCCGCATAGCCCGATAGGACAAAGCATTTGTCGTATCGTTCCACAAAGTATTTCATCGCCGACAGCACCTTATTCTGCGAAGCCGTGAGAGATATAGTAGGAGTTGTCATAATACACTTAATTGGCAGTTTTATTTATTTTGTTTATAAATTCTTCCTTACGATCGGGTTGTAAAATAGTCTGTTCATCACAATACTGTATTCTCATATACTGAGCCAAATTTGCAAACTGCTCCGACTTTGCAGTAGACAAGACAAATATATACGATTCAGCAGACAAACCCAACAAAGACTCCTTCAATGCTGTTGCCTTATACACTATTTCGCGAAAGGCCGAACCCTTATCCTCATGTATTCCCGTCTTGCACTCTATTACGAACAATTTATTTCCTTTTGTAAAGACTACATCCAAATCATTTCGATTGTTTGCCGTATTCTCTCCTTTGCGCAATAACAAGATCCCTAATTTAATATCTGTAGGAGACAAGTTTTGCTCCACAAAATGATAAATATATTCCTCAAACCAACCACCGGTAAGATATTGTATTTCCTCATGATGAAGTTTACCATCCCCCTTGTCCCATACGAAATCTACTTTTTTGTTCAGTCCGTCCAAGTAGTTCCTAAGTCCCCCTATTTGCGGTTTATTCTCTTCATCCTCTTTTTGTTCCACTTTCGCAATATCTATATTTTTATCACGATACGAACGCAATTTATCAATAATTTCTTTCTCTTCGTCCGAAAATTCGGAAAATAAGGACAACATTCCATTAGTCGTATTCTCCGACTGAGTAGCACACTTAGGCGTTTTGAGAATGGTAAGACCACTTAAATGTATAAATTCCTCTATACCCATTCGATAGGTTATGGGATGCAACTCCGAAGTACCTAACGCCAGCACATTGTTTTGCGGTAGCGGAATATAATAGAAACTGCTTTGATAGTTAGAAAACACCTCCTTAAGTGCCAATACCATAAATTTCGTCCCGCCCGTCAAATTCACGATATACTCTCTATCTTGCGATAGATGTTCATTGACCTGCGTTGTTATCAAATTCCAATCATTTTCATCCTGCAAAATGATTGTTTCCGTATTGTCACTAATCTGTAAGGTCGATTCTATATATTGTATTGAGTTACGGAATTTTTCGGAGGTAATAAACAGCAAATTATCTCCCTGCCGCATATATTCTTTGATGAAAATATAGTTAGGGATGTTTTGCTGACTTACAATGCTGACTATCGTTCTACTACGCATATTACATCTAATTTTAGGCATTAATAGTGGATATATTCTTATCCAGATAAGCGTATAAGCGATTCGCAGCATCCCGCCCTTTATCGTGCAATGAAAAATGAAGCAGATTATTCTCCTCACATTTCTGGATACACATATTGCTAATCGGTTGGTCTGTTATAAAAATCCCTTTCGCTCCCGTACCACCATATAGTTTTACGACATTACTGAATTTATTAATATCCGTTGGAGAGACTATTTGTAATTTACACTCTACAAATAGTACTTTCACGCCCGTGCTTACAATCACATCCACCTCGTTTTTAGGAGCATTATTGTGAGCAGGAAAAACCACATTCATACATATCTCTTGTGCGTGCCCCCAGTGCGAGAGCATATCCGCCACTTCAAATTCAAACCAACCGGTATGGAACAACATGCGAGCGGCAAAACGACTCTCTGCCACGAAGTCTTTACTCAGTCCGGATTTCTTGGTAATGGTCAGTCTGAAAAAGCCCGGATTATTGGCTTTGGCTTGCTCCCATTCCACCAACGAGGTTCCCAATCCGGCGTCAAAACTGCCAAAACTTTTCGTTAGTTTATTTGCATCCGATTTTTTCTGAGGGTTGGTAAGTTGCTCAAAAATAGCCACATCAAATGCTCGAGCCTCACGGATAACTCGCAGCGCATTTCTATCCTCATCTGTATAGTCACTAAAAGCCGTATAGTGATTCAACGGATTGCCATTCAGCACAAAGCGGTCTTTCAAATTAAATGGGGCCACTATCAGCACTGAATCCGTCTTGTAGTCCCAAATGTTATTGTTTTGGTCTACATAGATAACATGTGCATTAGGCATTGATTGAAACACATAGCCAAAGATATGCGACCAAGACTTTGTGCCGGACGAAATATTCATATATACTTCATCTTCTACATATTGCGCTGCTAATAACTCCGCCAACCTATGTGTCTCGACAGGGTCTATCGGGGATAGTTCGTGTGTAATAATTGGCAATGGGGGAGGAAGCAGTTGCCGAATGGTAGTCACCTGATTTCGGCTCTCCGGGGAGACAATCAGTTCCACCCGATTAGGTCGTGTGCCTATTATGCCGAGATAGACAGGAGTTGGCTGTCTCCCGACCAATGCTATATACACTTTTGCCATATTCTTATACTTATTCTTTCGTAAAAGTCAATTTTACAAATCCCATCAGTGAGAATGGTCGCGAACCGCTGACTGCCAGTTTCCGCGATTTCGGCAGTTCGCCGTTATATCTTCCTTGTCCTAACGCATGCCCGCTTGCGTCTGTGTAATCCTTATACTGCCAATCGCCCGTAATCGAGTGGAAACCGGAGCCAACAGACATTTTGAGCACACACGAATTAGTTCCGCAATCATTTATCACATCCTGCACATCGCCTATGGCATTCAGTATATTCCCCGTATAATCCACTTCGTACTTATCAAAAAAATCATATTCTTTGTCTAAGTATGCAAAAGTATGGTCGTTGACTCGTCCGCACAATTCACTGATAGGCGAATGCATCATTTTGTTTTTCCCTTCCCGATAAGGTTGCTCCATTATTCTATCAAACAGCGTATCGGCAAACATAATACTCCCATCCGCCGTAGCCTTAGGTGGCAAACATTCGTATATTGTATTAAAACCGACTGAATTATATGTCGCATTTGTATTGTCCCTCCCGTGTTTCCAACCACCTTCCCAACCTTGCCCTCTGCGTTGAAGGTTGAATATCTTGGTATTCACCAGGCAGGTCTTCTCAAATTCAAAATCTCCCACGCGAACAAAGCGCATAAAGTCGCTTCCATCCTTCATAGAACCAAAAACTTTGTCATTTTCTCTGTCTCCGGGGCTCCGCAATTCCGCAAACAATACCGAGCGGAGTGCCCCTTTGAGCGAACTCCCCGCCAGTACGGGATGGTTCGTCAGCGAATTTCGTAAAAAAGTCTTTATCGGATTCGAATTTCCATCCAACGAGCACGGCAGTCGCAACTGAAAATCGCTTACTTTGAGCAGTTTGTTGCCTATCAGCGATTTCACGCCCGCCACATCCCCTTTCGTAAAACAATGTGTCAATTTGGATATATCCACTCCTGCTGCCACCATCTTATTCATATCCAAGTGGCACAGCCAAAGTTGCTCATCCTCATCCGTTCGGGTCAGAAAATCAATCCCATACACCCAGTCTTTCTCCGCTCCTTGCCCGATAGACAGCGGCGTTAGCACTTCTGCCGTAACTTTATATTTTGTATTAATTGCTTTCATCTTGTTTCAATTGTAGGGGGATACAAATTGTTTTGCCGCAACGCCATACGGGGTGACTGACTATTCCTTTTGGTGCCAAATCAACGATAGCGCCATCGCCTGTATGCAGTCCTGCCAGCACACTCCCTGCCGCCAATGCGTAAATAGCATTCTTGCGATAGGTGTTGTATGGAGCCGTAGTGATCCACCCTCCTCGCCGCACCAATTCGTATGCCGCTTGTCCGCTTATGGTGTGTTGCAATTGTTCTCGATTCTCGGGAATATAGGTTGAGAGCGAAAGGGCATACTCACCCTGTTCCGGCACGCTCAGTTCTATCTGCTCTTTGGTATACTCAAATGATCCATTCCCCACATTTCGATCAGTACCGATTCCTTCCTGTGCGAGCAGTGGCAGTGCTTTCTCCAATAGTTCGGTATTGCCGCACGCCAAGAAATACAGCCCTGCCCCGTCTGCAAAATAGAGACGGTCCATATAGAACGGCATCGCATTCTCTCCCGAGCGTGACACCTGTACACGAGCCGACACACTCGACTGCACGAAATCGGGCGTCTTGGTGTATTCTGTCAGCGGTTTTCCTTGCAGCACCTGCTCCAACTGCGTTTGCGATAGCCATTGCAGTTTCTTTATCTTTTTCAAGTCGTCTGCTTTTTCTGTGTCAATGCGAGTGCCTAAGGGTTTCGGAAAATAGTACGCTATCTTATCCTCCGCCGTGCAATACGGGAACAAACTGCTCAACACGCAGCCCAAATCACCGCCCGCTGGTACAGTCTCACCCAATTTGGCAAGCGTTGCCGTCAGTGCCGCATAGAGTGTGTCCGACGCCACAGATAGCAGGCTCGTGCCATAATCCATGCGCTGGTCGCCTATATGCAGCGGTGCTGTAAAACGCAGGCGGTATACCGTGAATTGTTGCATAGCCATTATGCTTGCCAATTATTCTTTGCCGATAGTTCCACCTGTTCGAGGTCGCCGAATTTCACTTGCCCATAGCCACGCGACCCGCTTCCGCCGAGGTAGTCGTTTTCGATAAGGTGAATAGCATCTTCCAGCATTTGCACCTGCTCTTTCTCGTTGTCTCCTTCCCATATATTCACTACAAATTCCACCGCAAATTCTGCCCCTGCGGGCACACGCTCAATCTGTCTGGGGTGTTCTGCCATTCCTCTCACACGGTCAATCGTATTTTCATACTTGTTCTCCGTGTAGGGCATATCCAATGCCGTGCAATTCGACAATTCTTCTGCCGACTTCTTGGTTAGATAGGCATCACGCACGATCAGTTTCGAGGGTTTATTCTCCTGCGAGAAGCCAAAAAGTCCGTTCACTTTCTCATCGGCGCCCACTTTTGCCGCCCCGGCAACTTGCTCCAGCAAACAACGCATTTTGCCTTTGAGCGAACTTCCGGGTATATAGGGTTGATTTTTGCGAGTAGCCACTTTTATCACCGGACTGTCTATACCCCCGATTTCCACATTATCACTGCTCCCGCCTATATGCATACCGGTTAGCAAACGGAGGGTCGTATTGATTCGTATTTTCTTGATTAACTTTGCCATAGTAGTATTCGTATTGGATTGTTTTACATACCTGTTTCTTCTGTTGCCTTGTGATATGCCACCACAGCCTCGAATAGTTGAATAAAATTCTCGAAACTCTTTTGGTCTGTTACGGCATCTATCAGTGGCGACATCAGTTGGTAGAACTCATCTATTTTCGACGCTCCCTTGTCACGCCCCACTGCATAAGCCAATTTCGGTTTGAGCAAGATGAATTGTGTTTCATTGTAGCCCTGCATCTCTTGTCGTTTCACTTCACCGAAGAATCGGCGCAGTTGGTTCGTCGTGAGTTTTCCCTTTATTATACGCATTCTGCCGGTTCTTGGGTCTTGTGTCCTTTCGTCCGTACCGAGATAATGCCCGTTTTCTTCTGCCAAATGGACTGTTTCGCGTGTTATTTTGTCCGTAATGGCGGTTTTCGGGAATGGTATTATTCCTGCCATAGTTATGTATGATTTAATTGTTTTACATCTATTGAATTATTTTTCCTTTTCATCATCCCGCAGCGACAATTCTGCCCAGCGAGCCGCCAGCGCATACAGGCGACCGTGTTCCGAGGCAAGCGGGAAATCCTTGCGCAATTGTTCGACAAACTGATACACTACAGGTTGTTTCTTATAACGCTCCAGCATACGAGTGAAATAATAGACCGACTGCCAAAGGTAGTTGAACTTGCCCGCTTTGTTTTTACGCTCCGAGCCGTCCTCTTTTTCCGCCTGTTCCGCACGCTCTGCCATTTCCGAGTAGCGAACCATTTGGTGCAAGATTCCCTTTGCTAACCCGTTGTTCTTTATCTGCGAGCAGAATTCTTCCTTTAGGCTGCGCACTTGGTCAAACTCTGCGTCCCAATTCACGCACTGCCCCAAGAAGCAAAACGCATTTTTCACCACGCCATTGCACTTGCAGACATACGCCTTGGCGGCGTCTTCTGCCTCGCCTGCCATTTCAGCCGCTTTGGCTATCGGAAATTTATCATTTACTATAGCCATTCCGCCCGAAATGTGCAATCCTTCGCCGGCTGTGTGTTTCTCAAACGCCACGCGTATGTCTGCCGCAAATTCGAGTACTTTTTCCCATTGCCCCACCACGAACAAGTCATCGCCGCCTGCGTAGATAATGTTGAGGCTATCTCGGTATAGCGGTTGTTGCTGCAGTTGGCGCAGCACGCTGTCCTTTCCCTCGAAGAACGACTGCAATCGGTTCGAGAATGTCCGATACTCTTTCATGTCACGAAATCCTTTCTGTATCCGTGCACCCATTCCGTCCACATCCATACGCAACACGCCTAAATACGACCCGTGTGCATATTGTGCAAAGGTCTTGAAGTGTTCCGTGTTTCGCAGTTCCCGTCCCCTCTCTATTTGTTTCCGTACCGATGGCAACACCCAAATGTTTCCCTCCTCATCGTTGTCTATTTTCACGCAGTCCACAGACTCTATCCCCGTCACAGCGCACACTCGCACATCGCCGCCTACGGGCAGTACGGAGAACATTCGGTCGTATTCCTCCGCCAACAGATGCGCAAATTTGCGATTCTTCAGGTGCGAGAATTGGCTATTGATTTGTTGCCAAAGCAGTCCTATCTGTCCCCGCTTGCCTTCTACTTGCACCTCCGACTCGGTTGTGTCCGTAAAGGCAAACGGTATATAGGCTATCGCCAGTCCCAACTGTCCTTTATGCTCCTGCCATAGGTCTTTCTCGGCTTGCACGGCATATTGGCCTATGGCTTGGCGGATAGCGGGCGTATCTTCCGTGAATAGATAGAACTTTCCTCCCGAGCAATATACTTGTTCTGCTCGTACGCCTTGCTGTACGGCAGGCAATGCCAATATATCTTTGCACAATTGCGCCGTATAGTCCACCAAATAGGCGCTACGCCCTTTGAGCGATACCGCCGCATCCGTTGAGGTTATATTGTACAAGAACTTTTGTATTCCGCTCAAATCTCCGCCCACAAACAATAATGTATCCATACTATTCTGTCTTTTCTTTTTGTTCTATCCGTTTTCTTTCCCCGTCTCTAGCTCCGTGTATCATCCCAAACCCGTGGCTGACTCCTTTCCCGAGCCCCACATAGTCGGGCATGTACACATTTGTCCGAAATGTCACATCCACGCCTTGCATTTTCACGCCTTTGAATCGATAGAGTCGCGGCTCCGACAGCGTGCGAATGGAGCAACGGACTTGTTTTTCCAGATGTACTCCGAGTCCGGTGCACATCGAGAGTATATTGCCTGTCAGTATATGTTCCAACATCGTTGCCCGTTCTGCTAACCCCGTCAACTGCTGATAGGCAGCGTAGTTCTCGCTATTGAAGGGCAGCCATTTCCGTATCGTGTAGGTAAACTCCGTGTCCCATACTTGCAGCAGCCATTGCCCTGCCGCCATGCGTTCCACTTTGTATGCCTCATCTCGGTTGCCTATACGGAAATCAAGGTTTCCTGCCTCGAAGAACTTCGAAATTTCTTCCGTTCCTTCGCCTAAGCATAGAATAGCCGCTTTACCACCGATGCGTTTGTATTGAATCAGCGGATAGCGGTAGCGCAGCGAGTCGCCCTCGTGGTTGTGGAATAGCACCAATTGCGGTGGCACTTTCGATGCCACTGCGCCCCGAAATAGCGGCAGTTCCGCCAACGCTAATTCGTTCTCAAAACAAATCAATAATGTAGGAATATGGTCTAACAATGGTATTGCAGTATTTTTTTAAGGTTCTTCATTCGATTTAGCGGTTGCAAAGTTACAACTTTATTTTGTATTTACCAATACCCCCCCCTATTTTTAACCTCAATTAACCACAAAACTAAATACAGTCATTCGTCTATTTTCGGGCTAATAGACATTTCTTGTACCTAAAACACCCATAAATAGCTTTATTTATCGGCGTTGTAGGCCATAATATATGCGTTAATCATCGCTCTTTTATGTTGCACGGACAACCCATTATGCACACCTACTAATCTTTTCAGACCGGCAAAGAAACTCTCCATCGCATTATTGGTATTGGGCACCTTCCGTTCAGGGTAAGTGTAGAATGTCCAAAGTACATCCATATTTCGCTTTAGACTCCTCGCTGCCGTACGCAAACGCCGGTGGGTGTAAAAGGAATGTCCGTTATCGCTAATCGTGCGCTCATTGATATAACCATTCCATTGTTCAAACCATTCTGTCAAGGCACCTTCAAAGGATTCTCGATCGGTATGTGTCATCCCATTGGCTATGGCTAATAGTTGTTGCCCCGGTAGGGTCTGCGGATGTGTCGTCAGTTGCAATCGTACAAAATGAATGGCGTGGAATTGACAGTATTGAAATGGAATTATACCCTTGCGATTTTAGGCTGTTTACGCCTTCTAAATAGTCTGCTATGGTTTCTTTCTTTACGAGGAATTTGCGCCAGCGTACAAAGCGGTTGTTGAAGGTGTGCAGGTGGGGTATGAGGATTCCGTAGGGGACTTTTTCAACACGCATTAGAAGGGTTATAAAACCCATATATACCCGGGTGAATACACCGAGTATCTACCGTGTATCTACCGTGTATCTACCGTGTATCAACCGTGTTGGTAGGGGGATAGACCGCTACAAAACCGCGGATCACCGTATAGGGGAGTTCTTGCTATTCAAAAATCATTGCAAAGCAATTCGTAGAAGTCCCCTTAAGAGTTGCAAGGTGTGAACTACCCGCGAGAGACCCTCAACAAAAATCCCATTTACTCGCTATCTATTATACATTGAAATTAGTCATTCTATCCGAGTGGAGAGGGGAAAGTTCGGAAAAAAGACGGTCGGCGTTGCAGGGTTCGGAGAAAAGCAGTAACTTTGCAGGCTAAATTGGTCATCAAGGCGCATAGCGGTTATTGAAGCACGTGGCGTGATGGTCATGAAAGTGCATAGTGTATGAAAACAGCAACGGCAATATCCTCTCCACAGCGGACAGCATATGTCTACGGACAAAAGAAAGCGTGCCTGCGGGTCGGTGTGCTATGCGTGTTGCTCGGACTGTTGGTTTCCTGCGGCGAATACCAGCAGGTGCTCAAATCGAAAGACCCCGAACTCAAATACCAAAAAGCCCTCGCCTTCTTCAACGACAAGCAATATGTGAAGTCGCAAACCCTGTTGGACGACATCAGTAGTTACTACAAAGGCACGGAACGCTCCGAAGATATCTTGGCGTACCTCGCCCGCAGTTACATGGGACAAAAAGACTATGCATCCGCCACGGAATACTATCAAGCCTATATCCGCAACTACCCAAAAGGGCGGTACATCATTGAGGCACGCTTCCAAGTGGGACATTGCTACTATTTGGATGCGCCCGATGCCAAATTAGACCAGACCGAGACCAAGAAAGGTATCGAATTCTTCACGCAGTTCGTGGAGTTGTACCCCGACAGCCCGTACGCCGAACAGGCATACCGCGAAATGAATGAGTTGTACGACAAATTGGCATACAAAGAGTACCTGAACGCCAAATTGTACTACAACTTGGGCACCTATCTCGGCAACAACTATTTGAGCGCGGAAATCACTGCGAAGAACGCCCTGCGTACCTATCCGTCCAACAAGTACCAAGAGGAGTTGGGGTGGCTGATATTGCAGGCGAAATACCAACAGATGATTCACTCGTTTGAAAGCAAAAAACAAGAGCGTGCCCGCGATACCGAGGACGAATACTACAGTTTTATCACGGACTTTCCGGACTCCAAACACCGACAAGCCGCTGACCGAATCCTCAAAGAGGTGCAACGCGCCCTGTAAATAAGAAACCAAACACAACAATATGATAGATTACAAACAAACCAAAGCCCCGAAAACGACCATCACACGCGACATCAACGAGTTGTCGTCCAAAGTGGGCAATGTCTATGAAACGGTCGCCATCATCGGCAAACGCAGCAACCAGATAAGTGCTGCCCTCAAGAAAGAGTTGGACGCCAAGTTGCAAGACTTCTCAATCCCGCAAGACTCTGCCGACGAGACCTTTGAAAACCAAGAGCAAATAGAGATTTCGCGCAGTTACGAACTGCTGCCCAAACCGACACTCATCGCCACACAGGAATTTATTGACGATGAACTCATCTACAGGGGCAGCAATCGCGATGACGCCCTCAAATAATTTGCTGCACGGCAAGCACATATTAGTGGGCATCAGCGGCGGCATCGCTGCCTACAAGATACCCGAATTGATACGCCTGCTCACAAAAGCAGGTGCTGAAGTGCGAGTAACGACCACCAAGAACGCCTTGGAGTTCGTTACTTGTCTTACCTTGCAGACCGTGAGCGGACACCCTGTCTATTCCGATGTGTTCGCCGCCATCAACGCACACGCCACCGAGCATATCTCGCTCCCAGAATGGGCGGATTTGGTGATAATAGCGCCCGCCACCGCCAATGTTCTCGGCAAAATGGCGGCAGGCATAGCCGATGATGCACTGACGACCACATTTGCCGCCATGCGGAAGCCCGTGGTCATTGCCCCCGCCATGAACGACAAGATGTACGCTGCACCCGCCACGCAAGAGGCGATAAGGGTGCTGTCGTCGCGCGAGAATATCACCATGCTCGACTGTGCCGAAGGGCAGTTGGCGTGCGGCACGACAGGCAAGGGGCGTATGCAGGAAACAAATGTGCTGTTCGCCGCTGCGGAATATGCGCTGTCGCCCAAACCCCTACAGGGGAAACGCGTACTCATCACGGCAGGTCCCACGCACGAAGCCATAGACCCTGTACGCTATATCAGCAACGCCTCCTCCGGAAAAATGGGCTACGCCATTGCGCGGGCGTGTCTAAGCAGAGGGGCGGAGGTTACGGTGGTTAGCGGACCGACGAGTCTGTCGCTGCAGGTGTGGGAGGCATTTGCGCCACTGACGATGGTGCAAGTGACCTCTGCCAAGGAAATGGCAGAGGCGACGAAACGGGCATTTCCATGTGCCGATATAGCCATTCTCTGTGCCGCCGTGGCAGATTTCACGCCCGCCGAACCTGCGGCGCAGAAAATCAAAAAGCACCCGAGTCAGACCACGCTGAACTTGTTGCTACAGACGACTGAAGATATTGCCGCCACATTGGGGAAGACCAAACGCGACGGGCAGAGACTTGTCGGGTTTGCCTTGGAAACACACGATGAGTTTCCCCACGCATTCGAAAAGTTGCGAGCCAAACACCTTGACATGATTGTGCTGAACTCCCTGCGCGATGCGGGAGCGGGCTTCGGCACAGACACCAATCGCGTGACACTGCTTTACCCCAACGGCAAGCAGTCGCCGCTGCCATTGGCTCACAAAGACATTATCGCCGATGAGATTGTAGAGGCTATTCTACAGGCAGAAGTGTAGGAGAGGTATAATCGGCAAAATGAAAAGTGCACCTTTTGCAAAATGAAAGGTGCACTGAAAATCGTAACCAATACAAGTATTTCAAACATCATTCAAACGCTAATTGAATGATGTTTTTTTCTCACTGCTATTACATTTCTGTGCTAACTAAGATTCTTATCATCACACAACGAGAGAAAAAGTATTCCTCCAATCTCTGCACGAACTTAACTTTCTTATTACCACTCGACGAGATGAAAGTATTGCAATGAGTGAATAATAAACCGAGCGGAAAGCAATTATACATTCAGTGTGAACTTAACCTCCTTGTCGCCACGAAGAAGGCGGAAAGTATTAAGCAGATTACTTTCGTAGATATGCACATTGCCCAGAAACAAGGTAATGGACTTGAGTGGCAGTTCTATCTCGCGTGCCATCAAATACAGATGATACAAATCCGACGGCAAACCTAAATTTGCATCGCTGCTGCGCTGATACGCCGACACAATGAGTGCGCCCTCCTCTATTTGAAACTGCACCAACGACAAGCACGGCTGTTGATTAGTATTCGCTCCCGTTTCACCCAGAAAAAGCACATAGTTCTTACTCTCGCGCATCTCTTTCTTGATTTTCTCCACCAATGCCGGAAACTTGCGGAAATAAGTCGGGTATGAGTTCACTAATTGGTCGCCACAATAATCCCACCATGTAATACCCTCCGCACGATACTGCTCCGTAGATGTAATACCTGCCTCGAAGAGTTGAAGTTCCGTCTTGAGTTTCTTACGCGCAATGCCGTGCGTCTCAAATATATCCAACAGGTCAGCGGGTGTGAGGTGCAATACCTGATTGGTAAGATACTGAATGCCACCCTTCTTGTTGGTCTGTTTCTTCCCCTCCGAAAGGATATGTGAAAGGGTCTCATAGTACTTGTTCATAACAATATGGATTTATCGGTTTACATCTTTGCAAATTAGGTAGGTTCGCGTTCTTGTGTCCGGCAATCTTATCGGACATCCGATTTTCGTTTTTCGACAAAGAGGCGAATGCCGCTACCAACTATACCCGAAGCCGTAGGTCAGTCCTATGCCTACATACGGCTCGAACCTCGCTTGCATAGTGGTCGGCTGTACGCCCAAGCCATAGCCTGCTTGCAGCCCCACAACGATACTCTGCCCCCATTTGCCTTTTCTCTTGCGCCCTGTGGCTTCCTGCGGCACATAGCGGGTCAATGTATCGGTGCGGTATATATCGAGGCTGTAATCGTACATTTTCACGGCTTGCACCCGCAGGCGATAGTCCGCTGTGCTGTCCGTATAGTCCTGCGGTATGTCGGCTATATAGACCGTGTCGTGCAAGACTATCGTGTCGTAGTGGTGCAAGTCCTGTCGTATTGTGCGGCGTTCCCGTACGGTGTCGTAGCGTACCACCACTATCGTATCGTAGCGCACCTGCTCTGTCGGTTCGGTCTGTCTGTCCGTTCGCTTTGCCGTGATACCCAATAGCCACACCAACAAGAGGACTGCTGCCACTCCTATGGTCGTGCATACTATTTTCGTGAGGTCTATCTTCATCTTGAGTTTGTCTTTATCGGGTTGTGGGTAGCCACTCGGCTATGAGTACTCCGTTACTCTCTGTCTGCCGAAAGAGGCGTGGTTGTGAGTGTGAGGGGAGCGGGATAGCCTGCTCGGTAATCGTACGCTTCGAGTGCGGCTGCGTCGGTAAGGGCGGCAACGGCTGCACGGTGCGTTTCGGTTTGGCGGTAACACTTGACGGCATAGAGTTCTATCTGTTGCAGGAGTTCTTTGGCTTGGTCTATCGTACACAGGATAGCGTGGTCGCCGAGGTAAAGCGTGGTGCTGCTCTCGCCTGCGGCTTGCTCTGCCGCAACGGAATTGGCAAGACCCACACGGGTAGCCTTATCCCACCAACCGCTATTGCCGTCGATAGTAAAGGTATTGACCTCTGCCGATTGGTCGTAGAGTGCTATCTGCTGCAACAACGCACGGCGGACTATCTCGGCGTAGGCGGTTAGTGAGTGTAGCCGTGCCGCTATCGGAGATAGTTGCTGTCTTGGTCTGTCCGTCCGAGAGGGTTGCCGTAACGATATTGCCCGCTATGTCCGACATTGCACCGCCTGCGGTGGTGGTTTTGATTTTGATGATGATACTCACTTGCTCCTCTTTGGTAGATACCCCTACATACTCGTAGGAGATGGAACGGAAACCTACCTGCGCCACAAAGATGCGGGAAAGCGGCTGCTCGTAGGTGTCGCCGACAGTGGGCAGTGTAACCTCGTAGGTTTCGCCCATAGGGATAGCGAAAGAACATTCACCCGTAGCGAGGAGCGTATGCTCGGAATAAGCACCCGTGGTAATGTTTTGCACGATTACTTTATAATTCTCCCAAGTGATGTCGTCTGCACACGACAACTTGATAGACATTATTTCGTCTTGATAACGGGTAACGAGGTCGTACTCCTCGCCCGTGATAGCACTCTTAATGCGTGAGATTTGTTTATTTGCCATAGTCTTATACTGTTATTGTTTGGGTAGTGCCCTCTACGCCTGCCACCATAGGCAGCACGAGCGTGTACGAGTTATCCGTGTCCGTGTTCTGCTCAAAGCGGGCGGAATAGGCTTGCTTGTTCATCTCCGCTGCGTCCTGCACTGCCGTGGATACCGCCTGCAATATGGCTGTCTGCGTGGCGGCGAGGGCGGCTTGGACGGCTTTGTTCTGCACGGGGTTGGTGGAGGTGGAGGATAGTTCTTCGTCTATGTCTATCGTGTCCTGCAACCATGCATAGGTGTCGTCCTGCTGCTTGGTGTAGATATAGGTCTTGTTCTCGCTGATGACCCGTGCCGCCATACCCTCCGACAAACGCTGCGTAGGGATATTGGCAAGGTCGGCTTGCGTGGCTACCTCGTGCCACCCGCCCTTGCCGTACTCGGAGAAATGGGTAGCGTACTGTACCCCAATCGACCTAATGGTCTGCATCCGGATTGGGTGAGGTGGAGGGTATCCATTCGAGGTTGGGATATGCAAGTATAATTTACGGGAGGTCGATGGCGTATTTGTCGGCGAGGTAGGTGACGACTTGGGGCGGGAGGAGTTTGGTCTGTGGGGTGATGCCTTGGGCTGCGAGGTAGGCGGCATCGGATTGAAGCCAGCGGCGAAAGGTGTCGGGCGAAACGCCTGCTAAAAAGGCGAGTTGGGATTTAGTGTAGGATTTCATTTTGGTTTTTTACATTAAGAAGAGCGGTGTTCGTTTATTCATTAAAGACCACTAAAAACATATAATTATCCGTGTAATTAACCCTATAATTATCTGTTAATTTGTTTCTTTTGCAGGGTCGCTTTTTTGCGAGGTGCGGAGGTACCGTAGGTTTGGGCGAACCGCTGCTGGTTGGCGGCTTCGGCAGGTGTCTTGGTATGGCGGGAACGGTCGGGACGAGATTGGATGACATTCTTGCCGTTGAGGACACGAGTGTAGAAACGGTTGTTCTTTCCGAGAGAGCCTTGGAGGGAAAGAATGGGGTCGATGTAGGTTGCATGTGCCATTGTTTTTTGGGAGATGAAAGTTAATAGTTGATAGTTGAAAGAAGTTTAGAGATTTGAGTATAGAGATTTGAGTATAGAGATTAGGGTATGGGTATAGTAGGGTCAGATTCGGGGTGGTCGCGTAGTGGTCGCGTAATGGTCGCGTAGTTGAAGCGAGAATGTAACGATAGAACCGGCATATTTTTGTGTCGTTGCGTTAATGGGTTATTGTTGAAAAACGGAGCAAACATAGTAATGGGGCATGAGGTGTGCAAAAAGTACTGCCAAAGTTGCGGGGAAAAAGTTGTTTTTTTTAGTTTCCGCTTAGCTCATACATTGTTGCGAACATCCTTATCCACCTCGTCTTTTGCTGTAAACAGAAAACACCAACGGCACAATTATTGTACATAAATTATGTTGCTGAAACAAAAATAATCATAGATAATCTGCTACAACAAAATCACATCTAAACACTCCGTGTACATTTTTCTACTCTACAAATTGCTCACATCAAAGATTTTATGTAATTTTGCACCACTTAATTATGTTGCAGCAGATTATTCAAAATACTACCCGTTTCTTTGCTTCTGTTCCCAAGGAACAACGCCGTGCCTATGGGCAATTTGTCACCGCTGAACAATCCGCCGTCTTTATGGCACAAATGTTCACATTTGACCTGTCCAAACCGGAACTGAATATCCTTGATGCAGGGGCGGGAACAGGCATACTTTCTGCTGCGGTTCTTGAACGGCTTATTGAACTCGGCTATACGGGACACATGCATCTCGTCTGCTACGAAACTGACGAAAAAGTACTCCCCGTTCTAATCGAAAACCTCGAAATAATCAAACAAACAGCCGATTTCTCATACACCGTAATCCACGAAAACTATATCACCACACAGCAGTTTGAGGGATTGTTCGACGAAAACAAAGAGATTTTTGACTACATCATCGGCAACCCGCCATATCTCAAAATTCCCAAAGACGCACCGGAGGCTAAAAATATGCCACAGGTTTGCCATGGTGCGCCGAACCTCTATTTCCTCTTTTGGGCGATGGGCATCTACAACTTACGCCAAGAGGGGGAACTCGTGTACATCATTCCGCGCTCGTGGACTTCAGGAGCATATTTTGAGAAATTCCGGAAATATCTTTTCCAACACGCTTGCATCTTGCAAATGCACCTTTTCGTGAGCAGGGACAAAGTTTTCAACTCCGAATCCGTCTTGCAAGAGACGATGATTATACATATCAAAAAGTCATGCATAAAACCGCAGAATATCATCGTATCTTCATCTTCTACGGCTGACTTCTCGGATGTACAAACTTATTCCGTTCCCTACAACACCATTGTAGCACCCAACCAATATGTTTTCCTCGTTACCAATGCCGATGAAGCAAAAGTTCTTCAACGCATCAACCGGTTGCACGAAACATTACCGTCCGTCAACCTGCGTATGAAAACCGGCATTATTGTCGATTTCCGCACACAAGAGGTACTCCGAAACTCCGCCGAAGTGGGGGCTTTCCCCCTTTTCTATGCTGCACATATCAAGGATGGAAAAGTTCTATGGCCCGCCGGCAAACAAGGTGAATATATCGTTACCGACCGAAAAGGACTGCTACAACCAAATGGCAATTATCTCTTTGTTAAACGCTTTACTTCTAAAGAGGAAAAAAGACGACTGCAATGTGGTATGTACCGGCAAAAAGACTATCCGCAATATCCTTACATCAGTACACAAAACAAAATCAATTATGTCGCCTGCCAGTCGCTTTGTGTGCTCTACGGACTCTATGCTCTGATGGGCTCCACGCTCTACGACCAATACTATCGCATACTCAATGGTTCTACACAGGTCAATTCCACAGAGATCAATTCTATGCCCGTACCTGAAAGGACCATTATTGAGGCTATGGGACAAGAACTCATGACTATGTCTGTCACGGAAACTAACTGCAATAAAATTGTTGATAAATGGATAAACTGACACGCACTAAAAATTTACTCAAAGATATAGGTATGCCCAAGCCGCAACAGGCAGACCTCTGCGCTTTCGTCATTCTATCGATGGCCGGACTCAAACCACGCTCGCCTTTTGTAAGTGCTACCAATAATTGGCTCCGTATTCACGACATCCTGCTTTTTACATCTGCCAACTACAACCGTTCTTATGCCGAAAATTCACGCGAGACTTTCCGCAAGCAGGCACTGCACCATTTCCGTAATGCAGCACTTATTGAGGACAACGGAAAGGCAACCAACAGCCCCGACTACAGATACCGACTTACTGATGAGTTCCTTGCAGTTATTAAGGAGATCGGAAAAACCAAAGACGCATTCAATGCCTTTACTGCCAATCATCAAAAACTGACGGATAGATATGCTTCCAAAAAGCAAATGCAAAAGATGCCCGTCCGCATCAATGGGGATGATTTCCATTTCTCTGCGGGAAAACATAACCAACTGCAAAAAGCCATTATAGAAGAGTTCGCACCGCGTTTTGCACCCAATGCAGAATGTCTTTATGTAGGAGATACAACTCAAAAAGACCTTGTCAAAAAACAAGATAAACTGCAAACTCTCGGTTTTGACATCACGCTCCACGACAAAATGCCTGATGTCGTTCTCTATCGCGAAGATAAAAACTGGCTGTTCTTTATTGAAGCCGTTACATCTGTAGGTCCGATGGATGCCAAGCGTATTGCCGAAATCAATGACCTTACAGCCAATGTAACGGCAGGCAAAATTTTTGTAACGGCATTCCTTGATTTCAATACATACAAAAAGTTTTCTGCTTCTCTTGCTTGGGAAACCGAAGTTTGGCTCGCTGCTATGCCCGACCACATGATACACCTCAATGGCGACCGCTTCTTCGGACCGCGATAAACATACATTGGCAAGATATTTACTTTATGCCGTGCATTCTCTCCTAACAGATTATGCACGGTTTTTTCTCTTTTCCCATTTACCTCCAAACTACCCCTTGCAAATAGCAACAAAGAACTCCTAACCGCCGCAAATACCCGTAAATCGCAGTAAATCGCCGAAAATACCCGCACAAACCCTTACCGTTCTCACCAAACACACTACCTTTGCACCGTCTTTCAAAAAGGATGGTGCTTTTTATAGTTCCTCTTTCCGAAAGGCTGTTGATTACGTAAACAACGAAAACTACGCAGATTACGGCGGCAACGCCTTTTCTCTGCAAGTCGCCAAATGGGACACGCGACACGAAAGAAATTGCCCCAAACAACCTAAAAAAAACGAACCTTTCGCCCGCCCCAGCAACTACATGTAACCACTCACGCGAAGCCACTAACATGCAACCATTTACATGAGCAACGCGAACCACCTTCACGCAGTCACCAACGGTGAGCGAAGCGAACCCAAAAATTATGTCCAAAATCCTTCCTATCGACCTCGCCAAGGCGATGAGCGGCAAAATTTGTATGCACAGCGATTTCTACTACCGCTACAACCGGCAGACACACCGCACCTCCTCGGGGCGCTTCTGCAACCCCTCCGCCAAGGCACCCACCGAAGCGCAAATCGCCGCCAAGGCGCGTTTTGTCAAGGTCTCCGCAGGTATCCGCACCATCCTTGCCAACCCCACCGACCATGCCAAGTACCTCGCCGACTTCCGCAAGCAAACCGCCTACGGCACTCTCTTCGGCTATGTCTTCGCACGACTCAACGCCAACTACGACGCCAAAGGTGACCCCATCGCCTGAAAACCGAAAACGAATCCTAAACCCTAACCCGAATTATGAATGGGGAGTTCTATGCCCCACAAAGCATGCAATTCTTCATTCATAATTCATAATTCTTCATTTTTTCAAAATGGCTAAAGTAACTTACATCGACCCCGTCAACACCGTCAGCGGCAAACTCGCACGCCGCCACCGTACCACCTATATGGTACGCCAAGCCGCTACCTCTAACCCTGCTATGCTGGCTAATCCCTGCTACACCACTTGTATCACCAAGCGCAAAACCGCCCTCACCGCGTCCGAGGTCACCTACCGTACCCGCTTCGGACAAATCTGTACGGCAGCCCGCCAGCGTATGCAGGACGCTTCCAAGATGCCCACCGACATTGCTGCCTTCAAAGCCCAACATCAGTACACCACTCTCTACCAGTTTGTTTGGCACCAAGTCGCCGACTCTATGGAGTAACGCGTAAGGATTGTGAATCTCCGCCCGGGCAATGGTGTTGCTGAATATCATTCTGTGTGAAGCACATAACACCATTGCCCGCTTTTAATGGTTTTTTAACGAGCCAAATCGTACATGTAAATTCGGCATCGTAAATGTTTTTATGCGCCCGATAACACACATCATCCTTCATTGTTCTGCCACGCCCGAGGGGCGGGATGTTTCGGCAGCCGACATCGACCGCTGGCATCGCCTGCGCGGTTTCGCCGGTATAGGCTACCATTATGTCATCCGCCTCGACGGCACGGTAGAGAAAGGTCGGGCGTTAAGCATTGCGGGGGCGCATTGTAGAGGGCATAATGCCGACAGTATCGGTATCTGCTATATCGGCGGGCTTGGTGCCGATGGCAAGTCGCCCCGGGATACGCGTACCAAGGCGCAACGAGCCGCCATGCTTGCTATAGTGCGCACGCTGCTCTCTACCTATCGGTTGCCGCTGTCTGCCGTCCACGGGCATAACGAGTACGCTCCGAAAGCCTGCCCGTGTTTTGATGTCCGGCAGTGGCTTCGCGAGGCGGAATCCACACAACCTACGAAAACAACGGCAACTACGAAAACAACGCGAAGCCTATGACCGCCGAAATCATCCGTATTCTCATCGAAGCCTTGATGGGCGGCACGCTGGTCGTTACGCTTGTTACGCTCCGTTCCACACGCAAGAAAGCCTCCGAGGAGGCACGCTCTTTGGAGATAGACAACAGCCAAAAACTGCTGTCGAATTTCGAGCAGTTTATTATGGAGCCGTTGAAACGGGAGGTAAATGCCTTGCGTCGGGAGGTTCGCCGTCTCAATCGGGCGGTCGAGAAAATACCGGCTTGCCCGCATGCGTCGCAGTGTCCCGTCTCACGCGAGTTGCAAGCCGACTCGGACGAACCCTCGGAGCAGACACCCGCCACCCAATAGGTAACTCGTATCATTATGCAATCCATCCAACAATCCATAGCAGACCACTTCGCCCGCTACCGCAGTACGGATGTGGTCTATCAGTCGGGCGACCAACTCTTCCTGACCCACGCTGCCGCGCTCTCGTACGGCAAGGGTGAGGTGAAGACCATCCGTCGTGGCGACCTCTCTTCGGAGAGACTCAAACAGCCATTAAACGCTGTTCAAACGACAAGGAACTCAAAGCCGCGGCGAAGAACCTATAGATTTGGCGTTGGCACAGAGAGTCGCCATGCTTCTTCAGGCATTCATCAACGAACTTATCGATAAGCAGAAATGGCAACAAGATTAGGGCGGGCAACCGACCGCGAGTACATAGAAGCCTTTCGACGGTATTGCGAGAACTTCCGCAATGCTACGCCCGTCAATATGCGTGAAACGCAGGGCGAGCGTATTGTGCGCATCGAGCGGTTGGAGGCACACCCCGAGGAGTGGTTCCGCTACTACTTCCCGAACTACTGCACAGCAGAGCCTGCCGACTTTCATAAGGCGGCTACCCGGCGGCTGCTGAAGCACGCCGAGTGGTTCGAGGTACGGGCATGGTCGCGCGAGTTGGCGAAGTCCGCCCGCTCTATGATGGAGTTCTTTTATCTGGCACTCACCCATAAGATACACAATGTGCTGCTTGTCTCCAACTCCCACGACAATGCCGTCAATCTCTTGGCTCCATGGAGGGCGATGTTCGAGGCAAACCAGCGTATAGAGCAGGACTATGGCACACAGCGCAATATGGGGCAGTGGACGGAGGACAAATTCACCATCAAAGCCGGCTGCTGTTTCCGCGCTTTGGGTTGGGGCGAGTCTCCTCGTGGCACGCGCAACAACGAGAAACGCCCCGATGCCATTCTTATTGATGATTTCGATACCGATGAGGAGTGCCGCAACGAGGACATCATGCGCAAGAAGATAGCGTGGATGGAGCAGGCACTGATACCCACCCGTTCTATCTCTTCACCTACCCGTATCTTGGTCAACGGCAATATCATCTCCGACAACTGTATGGTCAAGTACCTCGGTACTTCCTCCTATGTGGATAAGTTCGACATTGTCAATATCCGCGACAAGCAGGGCAAGTCTTCGTGGCCGCAGAAAAATACGGAGGAAGACATCGACCGGGTACTATCGACTATCAGTTACGAGTCGGCGCAAAAAGAGTATTTCAACAACCCCATGGACGGCGGCATTGTCTTCAAAGAACTGCACGACGGCAAGATACCACCTCTCAAACGCTGCCGGGTACTCGTCTATGCCGACCCTGCCACCTCAAACAAAGATGTGTCGCAAGGTTCCTGCAAAGCGGTTGGCGTGATAGCCTTAAGCGGGTTGACCTACTATGTCTGCAAGGTGCGGGTGGATACCATGTCCACCGCCCATTTTGTCGGGGCACTCTTCGACCTCTACCAATGGGCAGTTCTCCACGGTGCAGAGAATGTGCGGGTGTTTATCGAGAACAACAGCCTGCAAGCCCCGTTCTACGAGCAGGTGCTACAACCCGCCATATTCGAGGAATCCCATCGGCGAGGACTGCTATTGCCCGTTGTTCCGGATACGCGTGACAAGAAAGACAAGTACACCCGCATTGAGGGTACTTTGGAACCAATCAACCGTGCGGGGCTGCTCATCTTCAACGAGGCGGAAACCAATGACCCCGATATGCAGCGCATGAAAGCGCAGATGCGCAATGTCAGTCCCAAACAGAAACGCATGGACGGTCCGGATATGTTGGAGGGCGGCGTGTTCCTGCTCAAGCAAGACTCCGCTCTCCATACTACCGACGGCATCTACTGTATCCGGCGAATCAACACCAAAAAGATATGAGTCATAACTCCGATTGAATAACCCGATAAACAAACGAAAGATATGATAATCACCGTTGCAGACCTGCGCAAGTCCTCTATCTACCCCGAGATACTGGATATTATTACACGCAAAGACGATACCGTGGTCGAGATGCAGATACTCGCCGCCCAATCGCTCTGTGCGTCCTACCTGTTCAAATACGATTTGAAACCTGTTTTCGGGGACGACACCACCGACCCCGTTGTGCCGCCGACGGTAGTCAGCCCCGCCTTGCAAAAGATAGTCAAAATCATTGCCTCCTATTACTTGGTGCGGCAGTCGAACCCTAACATCGATTTGGAACTCTACCGCAAAGACTACGAAGACGCTATTACCCTATTAGAGAATATCCGCGATGGGCAGAATAACCTTATGGAACTGTCCTATCGGCAGGACGACCCCACCACGCCCGAAGACGAGTCCGGTGCAGGCGTCAGTTGGCAATCGAACCCTAAACGCACTAACTTCTTCTGATTATGAGCAAGAAAGACCATAACACCGATGCACAACCTGCCAATGTCCAACGAGTGGTAGTGCAGGAAATCCGCCTTGTAGCCCCCGACCGCAACCGCAAAGACGCAGGCAAACTCAAGACGGCTATCGAGTATGCCGAATCGACTTTTATCCCCAACCGCTACAAACTGATAGACCTCTATCACGATGTCGTAACCATCGACGGACATCTGTCCGGTTTGCTTGAGAAACGCACCAAAGCCGTTACTAACAAGCGCATGTTCTTTGCAGACGCTTCGGGGCAGAAAGTGGATGCCTTGGATGACCTGATAAACAGCAGCAAGTTCGAACGGCTGCAAGAGATTATCATGGAGCGCAAGTACTATGGCAACAGTGCCGTAGAGTTCGTTGTCGGCAAGCAGTTTGACTATCGCGAGATAGACCGCCGTCATATTCGTCCGGAAAGCCACGAGATAGCCATCTCGCAGTTCGACGCGAAAGGTGTGAGCATCAACGAACTGCCGATGGTGTGGCTGATGGGCGAACCCTACGAATTGGGAAAGTTGCTGCACTGCTCGCTCTATGCGCTCTACAAACGCTCCGGCTTCGGCGACTTTGCGCAGTATGTGGAGATATTCGGACAACCGGTGCGGGTGGTGAAATACGATGCGTACGACGAGGAAACCAAAAAGAAAGTACGCGACATGTTAGAGCAGGCTGGCTCCAGCCTGACGATGATGATACCCAAGCAAGCGGACTTCGACATGCTCGACGGCAAGACCTCCAACGGCTCCGGAGAACTCCAAGAGCGGCTCATCAACTGCTGCAATCAGGAGATGTCTGTTGCTATCTTGGGCAACTCCGAGACGACCACCTCAAGCAGTTCGTCGGGCTATGCCCAAGCCGAGATACACGCCGACCAGCAGTTGGAGATTACCATCTCCGATATGCGGTATGTCTGCAATATGCTCAACAGCGATTTCTTCCTTTCCGTCTTAGCCGGTTACGGCTATCCCGTTGATGGCGGCAAGTTCATGTTTGAGCAGGAACAAGACCTCGGCAAGTTGCAGGCACGCCTGACTATCGACTTGCAGTTGGCAAGCCGTGTGCCTATTGACGACGACTATTTCTACGAGACCTACGGACTGCCCAAGCCTGCCAACTACGACCAACTGAAGCGCGAGCAAGAGGAACGCCGACAGGCTACCTTAGACGCTATCAAGAACGCCTCAAAAGAGGATAAAGAGGATGACAAAGACACAACAGCGGACGACAAGAAGAAAGGCAAACTCTACGACCGATTGGCGGATTTTTTCGGGTTCGCCCCGATGTAGTCCGGGGCGACAGCAACGAATTGGAGAAAGACTACTTTGCCGACGGCATGCCTGCCCTCACAGAGACGGGGGTAAGTCTCGACATCGAGGCGATAGCGAAAGCGTTGGTCAATATCTACAAACAGACTTTTGACATCGACCACACGGTCGAAGAGAACCTCTATCGCGAGACCTGCCGTATCTTCGCGGAGGCAATAGCCAACGGCATGACCGACGCTGCCATGGTGGGTGTGCCTGTACCGGATACGGATTTCCTGCACGAGTTGCAACACAACACGGAGGTTTTCTCTGCGTTCCGTGTACACCGTATGCAGAAAGATATTGCGGCGACTATGGTCGATAATGCCGGACACCTGAAATCTTTCCGGCAGTTCGTGAAAGACGCTTCGTTCTATATCGACCACCGCAACCGCGCATGGTTGCAGACCGAGTATGACACTGCCGTACTGCGGGCGCAAAACGCTGCCGAATGGAAAGAGTTCCGCGCAGAAGCCGATGTCTATCCCAACCTCGAATGGATACCCTCCTCCTCACCCAATCCGGGTGCAGACCATCAAGTCTATTGGGGAACAGTGCGCCCTGTGGACGACCCGTTCTGGAACGAACATAAGCCGGGCGACCGATGGAACTGCAAGTGTGAACTCCGCCAGACAGAGCGCAACGAGACACCCGTGCCGCACACGGCAGGCGAGCAGAATGCGCAGGCGGGACTGGAAAACAATCCTGCCGACGGACAGATATTCAGCCGCAAACACCCATACTACCCGAAAGACTGTACCGCATGCCCCTTTGCCGGCAACAAACTCGCCGCACTCGTCGGCAACCTCGCCGGACGAAGAGACTGCAACCGGTGCAACCGCGCTTCGAAATGTGTGGAGCGTGCCAACCGGCATATTAAGCAGCGGGAGCAGAAACAGCACATCAACCCCAAAGAAAGTCCCGAACAGTTCACCGCCAAACAACACGAACTGCTGCAAACATTGCGCAAGCGGGGAGAGTTGGAATTGCACAATCGTAAAACATTCTACACGGGCAACCTCTTCTTCGGCAAGCGGGAGTTCAAGCGCGTAAAGGAACATTGCTACAATGCATTGGAGTTGGAAGCAGCGGAGCGGTTGCACAGCCTACTACGCAAGGTAGAGAACGGACGCTACCTGCCTATCGATATGACCCGCAAGAACTACCGCCGCAAGATAGCCGACGGCGTGAAGAACTACACCGTGTACGAGGTGGTGTACAAGGGGGAAGTGTTTGAACTAAAGTGTCAAGTGAAGCGGGTTGACCACCGAGTGTGTGAATATCCGTATAGTCTAAAACAGAAAAAAGAGCAATAATTGACCAGACATTGGGCAGCCGCCCATTCGCTCGAAATCAATCAATGCTCTTTTCGCTTGCAAAGGTACGACAAATATTTGATACCACCAAACAAATAGGCAATTTTAATCGTAACAGTTATGACCCCGTTACAATTTGAACAGCACTTACGACAGCACAAAGAGCAGTTGGCCCGGTTAATCACCCGCACGCTGCCTGTCAAGGCAGGCACGGAAGCCGTGAATCATTTCCGCGACAATTTCCGCAAGGAGGGTTTTGTGGACGATACACTCCGAGCGTGGAAGCCCTCCAAGCGCAAGAGCAATCCCAAGCACCCCGACCAAGCCTACAACACACTCATGTCGCGGCGTAACAACCTCTACAAGTCCATCCGCAAGGAGACGGCACCCGGCAAGGTAACAGTCTATACCAATGTGCCGTATGCGGCAGCGCACAACGAGGGGACAGACCGCGCGGGCAAGAACCACCGTGTACGCATACCCAAGCGGCAGTTCATGGGGCACTCGAAGCAGTTAGACAACAAGGTGCGCCGTATGATAGACGCGGAAGTACGAAAGATAATTACCGATTAAACAGCGATTAAATAAAACAAAGTCATTAACGCAAAGCAACCGACATGGAACTGACCAACCCCTTAGCACAGATACTGTGCGCCCTCGAAGACCGGATAGCCGAGATAGAAGACATTCGTATGATAGACCGTTATGCAGGACAGGACACCTACGAACTGCGTCCTGCCGTGAGTACACCTGCCGTCTTGGTGGATGTGGAAGAGGTGGAGTATGACGAGATAGGCTGTGGGAGTCAATATGCACGCGCTACGCTCACGGTTCGGCTCTATGTGGCGAACTATGCAGGCGCATGCCAAACAGCCCCGCAGGAGGCGCGTATGAACGCCATGCGCGACCTGACACTCGAGCGAGCCTTGGTCGAGTGCCTACACGGTTGGGCACCGACCGACGAGGACGGGCAGGAATGGGCAGAACCGCTGATACGCACCGGCTCTGCGGCAGAGAACAGGAACGAGATAGGACTGCAAGTGCGCCTGCTGCGCTTCACCACGGCATGGGAGGAACGGGTCTCTCCACGGCAACGCACGGGCGTACAGCCCCGCATAGAAACAAAGAAAGGCAGAATCCGATAAGGGTTCTGCTTTTCTTTTTGCTGTTGTGTGTGCCGGCGGTACTACTCAAACGGCAGCAGCAGTTGGAGTCCGGGTTCTTCGGGTTCAGGAGTGTTGAGATAACGGAAGAAGGTCCGCTCACTGATACCCAATACAGGTGCTACCTTGTTGCGATAGACCCATAGTTTGCATCGGTCTTGCCGACCTTCTTCGTAGTAATCTGACAGAATACTACGCACAATTTGCGCTTTTTTGACCGTAGATTTGTACATTCCGAAAAAATACTCTATCTTTGCAAAAGGATTGGAAACCCTTGCTCTGTATTCTTCGGAATGCGGGGCTTTTTTTTGTAGCCCGCAGGCGGTCTTAACAGTTGGTCATGTTCATTGTGATAGGCACCCATTCGTTGGTGAGCGGGTCTTTCTGCTCTACCTTAACAAACTGCTTGCTCTGCAACGGACGATACGCCTCGCGGATGATACGCATACCCTCAATGAAAGTCTCGTTGCCCGTCTCGCCTGCCATCTGCTCCAACCGCAATACATTCTGCGCCTTGAGTTGCCCTGCCTTGCTGCGCTCACGGAGCAGGGTCGTTACCATATTTGCGAGTTGTTGGCTCTTTTCGTCGGTAGCCAGGCTCTCGATATACTGATTGACCAACTCCACACCCTCTGTATAGGTGTCGTCGTAGTTATCAATGGTGTAGTAGCCTACCGTAACCCGTGCCGTGCCGGCGGCATTGGTAAAGGTGTCGGTGTAGCGACTGTCGCGCAGGGATTTCGTGCCACGGAAGAGTTCTTCCTTGAGGCGGATAATCGTGCGAAAACGCTCCAAGATAATGCGTTTCTTGTCGGCGAGCAACTCGCTGATGGCGCAGGCGTCGGGCAGAGTCTCGTTGATGGCGTTGTCCACCAACTGCTTGTAGGTCGCCAGTTCTTCTTCGTGTTGCGCTTTGGCATCTGCCAAGGCTTTCTGTTTGCGGGCATTCTCCAAGAGTGCCATCTCTGCAGCGGTCAGTTCCACTGTCATGGTTTGTTTTGTTGTTTCCATACCGGATAAATTTGATGTTAGTTATTCATTGTTCTTTATTCTCATCTATGCTTCGGCGGTAACGAAAGCCATCGGTGCTTCTTGCGGCGTGGCTGCCTCTGTCGGGAGTGGTGCTTCAAGGTCTTTGCTGCGTTGCCGGAAAGCGTTATAGAGGCAACGCAGGCGGTCGAGCGGCAGGTCGTTGAAGCGTACGCTGCCTTGCGGCGCGGCGGCTCTCTCGATGACGCTGCGTATATAGACCATATCCGTCCGGTAGCCCATTTGCTCTAAATAGTGGCGCACAACGGCTATCAGCCGCTTGCGCCAGCGGTCTTTGTTCTGTTCCTCGGCAGACACCACCCGTTGCTGCAAGGCGCGGCAGAGCGATTGCAGTTCGGGGGCGGTGAGTTCCGAGGTGCTGACCCGCGGCGGGTAGTTGCCTACGATGGTTGCCACAATGTCTTCGTGGCTCATGTTGCATCGGCGTGCCAATGCGTAGAAGTAGCGGTTTGCTTGTTTCCAATTGGTTTCCATACGCTGTTTTTAATTCCTAATTTCTAATTCCTAATTGTCTATATGCCTTTCCGGCCATATATCGTAGATTTCATTGCCTCTATAGCGACTGGTGATAGTGGCGTAGTAGTCGCGCACGCGTATCTTGATGTCGCTGTTGTAGAGTATCTTCTTGCCGGTCGTACCGTCGGGCTTGGCACCCGCTTCGTGACTAATCCAAAGGAATAGTTTCTTCGGAAAGCGTGTGATGAGTGCCTTGTACTCGTCGTAGGTAATGCCGAGGTATTGCAGGCTGTCAACGACGATGATGTTCGGGCTGCGTTTGCGGGCAAGCAGGGCGGTCATGTCTGCCAAGTCGAGCCTGTCCCAGAAGACGAAACGGGTCTTGTTTTCAGCCGGCAAGCCTGTGTCGATGACGGCGCGTTGGTAAGTGCCGCTCACGCCCTCTTCGAGCCCGTTGTAGGCAATGCGGTTGCCGTCGAAAGACATCAGGTACTTCACCAACTGAATCGTGAACCTCGTCTTGCCCTGCCCCGAACCGCCGTAGATTATCCAACTGCCAAACGGCTCGGGGTCGCCCATTGCGCGTAGCCACTCACCCGTGAACCCCATCGTCTGCGGCCGGTAATCGATGATATTTTGTAGGGATAGTGCCTTGCGCATATCAGTGGGTGCTCTGTTTCTTTTTCAGTTCGGCAAACACACGGCGTTGTACACGACGCAGGTCGCCCTCGCATTCGCCGATGATGCCGTCTATCACACGCGTGTCTTCTACGCCGTTGGCTTGGCATACGGCTACGATGTCCTGCTGGCTCACATCTTTCAGCGGCACACACTTGCGCCCGATACGGCTCCACAACTCGTTGAAGCCTTTCTTGTTGTAGCGCACGCCTTGGTCGAAACGCTTGAACAGGAACTCCGTGGCTATCATCACCACGCCGCAGTCGTATTGCAGGTCGTTATAGAGTGTGATGAACGAGTTGAGTACCACATCACTCAGTTTGTCCGCTTCGTCGAGAATGATAACAGGATTCTCAATACAGCGCATTTGCAGCACTAATTTCTGCTTCATCTGTATCAGCGTCAGTCCCTCGGGGGTGCGCCCTATCTTGCGCAGCATAACCGAGAAGAAATCGCGTTTCGTCCAATCCGGGTCGCACGAGATATAGAACACATGGCTATGTCCTTTGTCGTACTGCTTGCAGGTGAAAGTCTTGCCGCTGCCCGCACGCCCCGTAACCGCCATCCACAGTTGGTTGGCTTGCACTTCCTCCAAGAGACGGGTCAGACGGGTGTAGTTCTGGGTCTGTACGGCATTCCATTTGTCGGCTTCAAGCCCAATCTGCGAGGCTATCTTGCGCCACATATCATCGGCGATGAGGTCGTGGTTGCCGTTCAGGATTTGGCTGATGGTGCCGCTGCTCACACCGTCGAGTATCTTGGCGGCTTTGTTCTGCCCACCGTAGCGGGCGCAGTAGTCAGCGAGTGCGAGTTGAATGTCGCGTTTGCGGATGTCTGTAATCTTGTCCATGGTGATTATGTTTTAGCGTTTTACGGTTTCTTCGTTTTCTTTGCGTTGTTGGCAGTACTCTTTCCATACATCGGCAGCACCTGTGATGAGTTCGGCGATGTTGTCGTATTCCTCCATGGCAACGCAGATACACTTGATGAGGTCGGTGTACTTACCCTCTATGCGGGTGTGGATTTTTTCGCCGTCAAACGCTATATGGAAGACGGCTTTGGTTTGTTTCTTACTCATGATTATTGGGTGTTTAATCGGTTGTTAAATGCTCTTTTATCGTGTGGCTCTCCGCCTATTCCTAATCCCTAATTCCTAATTCCTAATTCCTAATTGTTTACAGGTCGTCCCACATCTCTTCTTTCTCGGTGGTGGGAGCGGCTTTGAACGGGTCTATGTCTTCGATGGTTATTTCTTTAGTCCTGTCTTTGAGGGCGCGAACGCTGTTGGGAGTGTCCCCTCTTTCGGCTTTATACCGCTCGTCCTTGTGCTGTCCCTGACTGTCGCAGATGAGTGCTTTGCTCAGCATCTCGTAGTTCCGTTGCTCAATAGCCGTTTGTCCGGGAGTGATTTCTTTTACGATAGTCATTGCCCGCTTCTGATGTCCGCTCAGTGTACTTGCCACATGCGCCTCAAGGGCTTTGTTGAATTTCCATATCGCCGCCAGTTTCTCGTAGTCCCCGGGCTTGCGGTCTATCAGTGCCATGGGCTGTTCGTCTTTCAGGGTGAGCAGATACTGCTCCGTGCGCTGCTTGTTCTCCACCACGATATGTTTTGTGTCGAGGGGGTCGCGCAGCACGCTCCATTTCTCCCAGCACTGCTCGCGGAAGCGTATCGCCTCTGCCATCGCCTTCGGGTCTTCGGGGTCTGCCATGAGGTCGTATGGGTGCGGCTTGCCGTCTATGCGTACATTGATACCCGTGCCTTGCAGGGTGTAGGTCTGCCCCGTGCTTTCGCCGAAGAGGCAGAGATACTGCTTGGGGTTGAGCAGGCGGCGTTGCTCTGCGGGCAGGGCGTCTATCGCCCCTTGGTAGGCGGGCAGTGCTTCCCTGCGATAGATGTCCATCAGGGCGGCTACCTCCACGATTATCTCGTCTATGGTCGGGAGCAGGTGTTTTTGTTTGAGGGTGATGTCGAGGTTGGGTTGCCCGTCTTTGTGGGCGGTTACGCCGTGTCCCGACCAGTTGGGCATGAACTTGCAGTACTTGTCGTTCAGTGTCCGGAACCACGGCTCTATTATCTTCGCTTTGGCGTTGCCCACGGCGGCAGGCGTTACATACTGTGCCAATCCCGTGTAGGTCTCCATCATCGCCTTGCGGGCAAAGTTGTCGCATTGTATCTGGTGCGGCATGAGCATGCACCCCGTCAGTTCTTCCGTGTGCCGCTCGGCATTGCGCAGTGCCTCGCGTATCAGTGCTGCACTCTCCGTCTCGCCCACAGCCCAGCCGATGGGGTACTTGGTTGCCGCGTCCAATATCACCTCCACCGTCAGGCGGTTGTAGTAGGTGGTGCGGTTGCCCCGCTTGCTTTGATAGAGCAACTCGGCATCCCAGCCGTCCAATACCCAGAGAGCCATCGCTTTCTCGGGGGCTTTGCGCTTTACTTGGTAGGTCATCGTGTTGCGGAAGGTCGCCGCACCGTGCTTGCTTGCCGTGGTCAGGAAACGCTTTTTCTTCTGCCATTGGCGCACGGTGCTTGCCGTGATTGGCTTCCATTCGGGCGTGCCTTGCGCTGCTTGTGTATTGTGCATCGTGCATTGGGCGTTATAGAGTTTCGCTATCTGCTCGCAGTCGAAGTTCCGGTGCTGCGCTATCAGGGCTATCAGCAGGTCGGCTTGCTCGCCCTCGTGTATCTTGGCAGCGTTGGTGTTTGTCCTGCGGTAGTTCTTGTGTATGAGACACTCATAGCCCTCTCTCTCATACTGCCGCACCTTGTCCCGCAGTTTGCGGTCGTTCTCCGGCAGGCTCGAGGGGTAGTCAAGGCGGTCAATGGTGCGAACTGCCTCGGCGGCTTTTGCCCAGTCCATCCGTTGCCCGCGCAGGTGCAGGGCTTTCTCCCAACGCAGCAGGGCTTCTATCAGGACGGCGTTCGTGTAGTAGGTCTGCCGGATGGGGTTCTCTTTCGAGTTGGGCAGGTGCGAACCCTTGCGCGTCGTGTAGTCGTCGTAGTAGCGGCTTGCCTCGGCGTTGTGCTCTATATAGGGGTCGAGTACGCTCTTCCGGGCCGTGGCATACACATCTATCCGTGCGTCCACCTTGCGCCGCAAGTCTTCGGGCAGGGTCTTGTATTCATATACCTTTGCCACACCCCGTCCCCCACGCGTCAGGGCTACGATGCGCTGCCTATGCTCCATAACGCGCAGATTGCAATCGCTCGTTATGCTGTGCAATGTCAGCCACTCGCGGGTAATGCCTATTCGTCCGTCTATTATCTGTACCGCTTCCATTGTTATCGTTTTATTGTCGGGTCAATCACGCGACCACTACGCGACCACTACGCGACCACCCCGAACCTGACCGTACCATGCCCGTATATTAAACCTCTCTTTTTAATTCCTAATTCCTCATTCCTAATTCCTCATTACACATTAAGCCTTTCCCATTTTCCGTATTTTCTTGTCCCACTGCCATCGCTTGGCGAGCAGCCATGCCGTGCCCCATAGTCCGAGGGCAATGCCTATCTGTGCCGCCACGCAGACTATCGGGTTTGTGTCCGGTGCCGGCTCACCGCCCAATACCATCGTGCCGATGCAGACCAATAGCCCTATCACCCCCGTCTGCCCAAAGAATTGTTTTCTGTACTTCCGTTTTTCCATAATCCGTTATTTTATACTCCTAATTCCTAATTCCTAATTCCTAATTCCTAATTCCTAATTGTCAAGTTAGGTGCTACAATAATCGCCGATAGGCGTTTGCTGTCTCCCACGCGTGTGGGCAATTGATTTGTTCTCATATTCTTATCGTTTTTGTTTGGTTCAACAAAAACCTCCAAAGGGCGAGCCGGGACTTTTTATCTTCAGACCTCTTCTGTCTGTTTATCCTTTGGAGGCGGGCGGCATAGTCGGGTAGAACTTGGCGAACATTGTGGATGGCTCCTTTCGACTATGCAACCCTGCAGGACTCCTTGGCGGGGTCAATCTCTCCGTTCCACGCCGCCATGCCGCAGGGCATACCAGCGTATCTTGCGTGCCGCATCGGTGTCATCGTTCCCGCGCAGCGCACGCCGTATCGTGGGGTAACTGTATCCATATACCCGTTGTATCTCGTTTTTCAAACCGTATTCGGTTATGATTTTCGTTGCCATAGTATTGCTCGTTTCGTTATTTATCCGTACCTTTGTCGGCACTTTCACTTTTGTAATTGCGCTGCAAAGGTAGAGATAATTATCGGTACTACAAAATAATTGGAGATAAAAATCATATTTTATGGCAAAATTCGTAGAAAAAGTGGCGATAATTGCCTCAAAAGAGGGGTTGTCAATCAATGCCATGGAGAAAATAATAGGAGCGAGCAAAGGGGTAATAGGGCGTGCTATTACTCAAAATTCCGATATACAAGCAAAGTGGGTGTTACTTATCGCCGAGAAGTTTCCAAAATACTCTGCGGAATGGCTCTTGCGCGACGAAGAGCCAATGTTGCGCGATATCAATGCTGCTCACACCACAGCAACGGCAACGGGGAAAGATGCAATGGCAGTAGGAGTTAATCAAGGCACAATTACACCTATTGCTCATAATAGTACGAATGAATTGGACAATAGAGATATTGCAGCCTTATTGGCAGCAAAAGATGATGTCATACGCACACAACAGGATACAATAGCCACTCAAAAGGCATTTATAGAATGCCTACAAAACAGGACAACGAAATAAGAGGTGATTATTATCTCCATGCATCTCGATACCTTTCATTTATCGATAAAATAGCCTAAAAATAGCAGTGTAAAAGTCTGAAAAACGCTATTTGGCTGAATATCTGTGTTTTAATCCAATTTTAAGCCCAAAAAAGGTGCATTATAGGGGGTGATTCGCGCTATTTGGGGTGCAATAGAGGGTATTTTAAGTGTACCAAAAAGTGCATTATAGGGGGTGATTCGCGCAAAAAAAGTGCATTATAGGGGTGTTTTCTACCCCCTCTAATCCCGAAAAGTGTAACTCCAATTGTAACACCAAAATGTAACTCCGTTTTGCAAAATGCCCTTTTTATCCTCTTTTTATCTCTTTTTTTTCGGTTCTGTAACACTCTTTTTTTGTACCTTTTTGTACTTTTTTTGGGGGGCGAATACGCATGTACCTCAGGAGTCTTTGCGGCTCTGTTGTCCTTTCTTTGCACCGCCCTCTAATTCCTCCTATACCATTCTCCACAGCCATACACCAACCAACGCTCTCTACCCGTCAATAGGCGCAGAGAGCGTTGGTATGGAGTGTTGATATAGGGTATTGATAGTAAGCGTTGTAGTGCACATTGGGTCAGCACTCGCTGTCCAACCACCAGCCAACACCATCCCACCATCGACCCAACATATAGTGTAAGTGTCTGTTGTTTCCGCTGATGGCGGCTTGTATAGAAAGGGTATATTCCGCTGATAACGGCTTGTATAGAAGCTGATAACGGCTTGTGCAGGCGGATAGAGCCAAATGCGTAGTAGTTTGCCGGTGCTCTTATTCAG
>CAVGOI010000013.1:0-49912 GCA_963630875.1 Mycobacteriaceae bacterium
GGGAAGGGGTTGCGGGGAGGTTGGGGAGGGATTGGGAGGGGGTGCGAAGGGGGTTGCCACGGGGTAGCACCCGAGTAGCAGCGGGGTAAGAGCGGGGGTGCAGGAGGGTAAGAGCCTCCTATCAAATGTTGAATGGGGAGGGGATAGAGAGGAACTAGAAGATCTAGAGGATCTAGAAGAACTAGAAGATCTAGAAGAACTAGAGGATCTAGAAGAACTAGAGGATCTAGAAGAACTAGAAGAACTAGAAGAACTAGAGGATCTAGAAAAACTAGAGGATCTAGAAGATCTAGAGGGAAAGACCCCATTGGTCCTCCTTCGGAGGGGGAAAGACCTCCTTATCTAATGTTTAATTCGCAGGCAGTGCGGTGGCCGGCTTCGACGGCGGCGAGATTGCTCTGGACAACGGCTTCCCCCTTGCGGGCGAAGACACGCCGTACGCCTGCTATCATCTCGTCATAGTCTATGCCCAACATCGGGATAGCCGCACCCAACAAGACCATATTCGCTGCCTGTGCGGGGGATCCTGCCTCCTTGGCGAGTGCCTCCACATCGAGCAGGATATGGTTCTTATGCGCCCGTATATGTTCCAACACCTCCTCTATGTCGGGGTAATTGGGGATATTCACAAAAGGCACGGACGAGGTAACAATCCAACCCTCCGGCTTGAGATACGGGAGATAACGCAGTGCCTCCATCGGCTCTAACGAGATGATAATATCTGCACCGCCTTTCGCTATCAAGTCCGAGTGTATCGGTTCGCTCGATAGGCGCAAGTTCGACTGCACATCCCCACCCCGTTGGCTCATACCGTGCACCTCGGCTTGTTTCAAATAAAGTCCTTCGGATAGAGCAGCCTCACCGATCACCGTAGCGATAGAGAGTATTCCTTGTCCTCCCACACCGGCTAAAATAATATCCGTTTGCATAATTTTTAATGTTTAATGTTTAATTGAACGGTGGCGCTTGAGCGTTTGGATGCACTCGCGGCGGGCGATAACCACCGATACGCCCGCATAGTCAATCTCCTCGCGTAGCACCTGCTTAATCCCGTCTATGTTCTTGGGCAACGGCACGACCACGCGTACATGCTCCGGCTCTACGCCGACCCCGTAACAAATCTGCTCGATACGCCCTGTACCGGCAGAGTCTTGTCCGCCCGTCATGCCCGTTGTGAGGTTGTCGGAAATAAGCACCACGACATGGGCGCGGCTATTGACGCAGTCCAAAAGCCCCGTGATGCCCGAATGGGTGAAAGTGGAATCCCCGATAACGGCAATGGCGGGATGTTGCCCCGCATCGGCTGCGCCTTTCGCCATCGTGATCGAGGCACCCATTTCCACACAAGCATGGATGGCATGGAAGGGCGAGAGCGCACCCAATGTGTAGCAGCCAATATCGCCGAAGATACGGGCATCCACGTATTCGCGTGCGACCTCGTTGAGAGCGGCATAGACATCCCGATGCCCGCAACCCTGACAGAGAGCGGGAGGACGGCTGACGACTATCGTGTCCGCCTCTATGGTCGGCAGAGCGTCTAACCCGAGCGCAACACGCACACTATCGGGGGTGAGTTCGCCCATACGCGGCAAATCGCCCGTCAGCCTACCCCGTATAGCAACCGAGGACGGCACGATGCCACGGAGCAGTTCCTCTACGACAGGTTGCCCCTCTTCGATGACGAGAATGTCCTTCGCACCATCCTGCACCATCTTGTCTATGAGAGCAGCGGGAAGCGGGTATTGTGCTACCTTCAGTATCGAGCAACCCATCTCCGCAGGATAGTTCTCCATGAGGTAGTTGTAGGCAATGCCCGTGGCAATAATACCGCGTGCGGGGTGCGTGCCCTGCGTGTAGGCGTTGAACGGCGAGGTCTCGCTCCGCTGCACGAAAACAGGTTGCGCGGCGATGAGTTCGGCGTAGTTCTTCTTGGCAAAAGCCGGCAACAGGATAAAGTGCTGCACATTCTCGGGGTGCGAAAGGCTGTTCTGGACGGGCAAGTCGTCCGATGTTTCGACCACGGCACGCGAGTGCGCCATGCGGGTCGTGATACGCAAGAGTATCAGCGTGTGAAGTTCCTCCGAAAGGCGGAAAGCGGCACGGGTCATGGCATAAGCCTCCTGCTGATTGCCCGGCTCAAAACACGGTATCATGGCAAACTTGGCGTAGAAACGGCTGTCCTGCTCGTTCTGCGAAGAGTGCATGGAGGGGTCGTCCGCCGCCACCACGACCAAACCGCCGTTCACACCCGTGATAGCGGCATTCATAAAGGCATCTGCGCACACATTCATGCCCACATGCTTCATGCACACCAGGGCACGCTTGCCCATATAGGACATACCGAGTGCCGCCTCCATAGCCGTCTTCTCGTTGGTCGCCCAACGGCAGAAGATGGAGGGCTGCGCGGCTTTCGCCTCGTGAAGTTGGATGTACTCTGTGATTTCCGTGGAGGGCGTACCCGGATAAGCGTACACTCCGCTCAAACCGGCATCAATGGCACCTTGCGCTATTGCCTCATCGCCCAAAAGTAACTGTTTCATGTTATTAGATGGTTGTTTAATAATTCGTTTATCCGGGTGTTTCGGGGGTATCGGCTATCGATACGCCGGATTGATTTGCTGCCAAAGAACAGCGTCCCCCTCAAGGGTCCATGCGCGAAGAGGCGAAGAGGGCGTGAACCCCAACGACCGATAGAGGTGCGTGCAACCCGCATTATGCTCCCCGATGACGGCATAGACCATGCGCAAATGCAGGAACTCAAACGCATATTGCACCACCTGCTGCACCATCGCACGCCCTACCCCACTCCTGCGCACCGCCGGAGCGACATACATCCCGAGCGCCGCCTTGCGGTTGCGGGCATCGAAATCAAATAAATCAATGCAACCCACTACGGCACCCTCCCGCTCAGCAATCAAACGCAACTGCCCATCGCGGTAGATATCCCCCGATGTGTTCGCCAAATAATCCCGCAAATCCTGACGGGACAAAGGGTTGTGCGTGTCGGAATCCGCCCACATGACCGCATCATTCTCCCACTGATACAGAAAAGGGAGGTCGGTCGGCTCTAACTTGCGCAGGTGCACCATAGGCATTACTTGAAAAGACCGAACAAGCCCTTGCGGCGGGGCATTTCGGACTGATTCGGTACATAGGGTTTGAGGGCGTTGCCGCTGTGAATCATCTGATAGATGACCCCCCAATCGGGCAGACCGCCCAAGTTGCGGTCATCGATAAACACCTCCGCCTCCAACTTGCGGACACACTGCATATCCGATGTTTCCTCCGGAAAATTGGAGTTCACCGCATAGAAAGTCAAACCCCGCTCGGCACAATAGTCAATCGCCTCTTGCAACAACTGCCCCTCGCGGCAAGTCCACAAGATGAGTTGGTGATGATCTTCACGCTGTAATTTGCGGAGCGCCTCGATGGCAAAAGGAATGGGCTTGCCTATCCGCGGGTACTCGTGGGTGACAATCGTCCCGTCAAAATCTACGGCTATCGTCATAAGGATGTGGGATTTAATAGGTTTCGTTTTGAGGGTCTTCGGGCTGCAACTCCAACTGCATCTTGCGCAGCGTGGGCTTGGTGAATATCCAACCGATAGCCGCAACCCCCGTAATCCATAGCATGGACTGATAACAGCCCATCAGATAGTACGCCGCAATGCCAAAGACCATGCTGTTGCTGACGACCACAATGCGCCAGGCAGCCCCTCGCCGGTAGGCGAGCCACTTCGCCTCCCCGTCGGGCATAGGGCGCAGACGGCTGCACTTGCGCTTGAACAGGTACAAGCCGAGCGGAATGGTGCAAAGCGCGTCCAGAATAACAACATACTGCACCCCCTTACCCAACGCCGACATACGGTCGATAGGGATGAGTATGTCTTTCATTATCAAATAGTAACAGGCAGTACCCACCAACACGGCAAGCAGCATAATGCCATAATAGTACGCATTGAGCGTGCGAATGATTTTTTGTTCCATGTTCTTAAGGGGACTTCTATAAATTCCCCGTTTAATAATAAATTCAACCATTGTAGGACTACAAAGCAATTTATAGAAGTCCCCTTTATCCTTTGAATGCGACACGGTTTACAATGGAGCGACCCAATGTAATCTCGTCGGTATATTCCAAGTCGTTGCCCACTGCCACGCCACGCGCTATCTGACTAACCTGCAACGATGCAGACTCGGGCAAAGCCAACAGGCGGCGGTAGATGTAAAAGTTCGTGGTGTCCCCCTCCATGGTGGTGGGCAGCGCAAAGATGACCTCACGAACCGGTTCCGATCCGACCCTGGCAACCAGCGAATCGATCTCAATATCCGAAGGACCCACCCCGTCCATGGGCGAGATAATGCCGCCCAACACATGGTACAAGCCGTGATACTGCCCCGTGTTCTCGATAGACATGACATCCTGGACATTCTCCACCACACAAATCACCCTCCTGTCGCGGGAATGAGAACGGCAGATAGGACAGACCTCTTGGTCGGAAATCGTGTGGCAAATTCTGCAATAGCGCACCTCTTTCTTCAAGCGCGAGAGTGCCGTCGTAAACGCCTCCACATCCTTTTCGGGCTGGCGCAACAAATGGAGCACCAAGCGCAACGCCGTCTTGCGACCGATACCGGGCAGCGTGGCAAACCGCTCAACCGCATCGCTGAGCAAAAGGGAATCGTAGCGGCTGTCCATAGATCAATCGGTATCTCGTTTGACCCAACGAGCCGGGATAACACGGTACGGGTAGCGAAGGCGCATGTTACCGGCATTGGGACAATCGCAACGGTGAATGCGGATACCTTTCGTGATGCTCACAAAGCCGAATATAGGGTCGCCCGGGGTGGGATTGCAGCACTTGGCGAGGTTGTAATCCACATTCTTAACATGGATATCCACCTCCAACGCCAATGCCTCCTGCGGCGCAACGGACAGCGTCGGCGGTGCAGCGGTATGGGACACGGCATCGTGCGGCGTTTCCAACGACTGATAGACCTCCTTGATATGTAGCACATCTTCCTTGCCCAACGCCACGGACTGGTAGAAATCACTGACGGCTTTGTAGCCCAACTTGGCAGCAAGGCGCGAGACTTGCGCCTCGTCGTACTCCACTTTCCAATTCTTGAAACGCCGCTCTAACAACTCGCGCCCCTCTGCGGCATTACGGTACTCCACCTCTTTGAGGGATTGGCGTATCTTGTTTTTGGCACGCGTGGAAACCACGATATTCAACCAATCCGCCGAGGGGTGCTGACCGGGCGAGGTGAGTACCTCCACCTTGTCGCCGTTCTGCAACTGCTGCCGAATGCTGACATTCTGGTTGCGGATGCGCCCTCCTACACAATGACAGCCCACCTCGGAATGAATGGAAAAGGCGAAATCCAAAATCGTAGCCCCCGCCGGCAGACGCTTCAAATCGCCGGTGGGCGTGAAGACATAGACACTCTGTTTGTCGGTATTCAGGCGATGACCGTCCACTCCCTTGTACGCCCAATGGGCAGCCACCCCCTTCTCCGCCACCTCGTCCATGCGGCGCGTACGGATTTGCACCTCCACCCATTTATCCTCCGGACCCAATACCGTGGTGTGCAGGCTCTCGTAACCGTTCTCCTTCGGCACGCTCAACCAGTCGCGCAGGCGCTTGGGGTTGGGACGGTACATATCGGTAATGAGCGAATAGACCTGCCAACAGTCCTGCTTTTCGCGCTCCAACAGGGAGTCCAAGACCACCCGAATGGCGAACAAATCGTAGATACCGTCGATATCGCAGTTCTGCACCTGCATTTTGTGGTAGATGCTGTGTATGGATTTTGGGCGCCCCTTGATGGTGCAGACAAACCCCGCCTCGGACAATTTCTGCTCCAAAGGCGCGATAAAGGCCGCGATGTAGGCATCGCGCTGGGCTTTTTTCTCGTTGAGGGAGCGGGCTATGTACTTGTAGCGCTCGTAGTCCGTGAACTTGAGCGAAAGATCTTCCATCTCCGTTTTGATGGCATACAACCCCAAACGATGCGCCAAGGGAGCATGCAAAGTACTCGTTTCACGCGCCACATGACGGCGGTATTCGGAGTCGCCCTCTTTATCCAAATGGCGGAGAAGTTCCAAGCGGTCGGTGAGGATACCGTATAGGACTTGGTTGCTATCTTCCATATCTTCCCATAGATTTTGGGCGCAAAATTACGGAAAAATTTGCAGATAAGAAAAAGTATATGTACTTTTGCAGCGATTTTTGCGCGGACGGACGCAAGCAACCATTTAGGAACTTAATATACAATATAATATGAAACCTGCTACAATCATTATTCGTGTGCTATTGGGTATCGCCGTTGTGTTTATGGCCTACCTGTGCATTGACAGTGTCATCACGCCTATCCGCTTTGAGGAGCAACGTGCCATCCGCGAGAAAGCCGTTATCAGCAACCTTGTCAGCCTGCGTACGGCGGAGGCTCAGTTCCGTTTGGACAAGGGGTATTTCACCGCTGATTTGGATTCGTTGATACAGTACCTGCAGACCACGCCCAAGAAGGAGGTGCTGAAAGAAGGTTCGCTGACCGAGAAGCAATTGGAAAAAGGCTTGACCGAGAACAAGGCGGCTAAGATATTGGAGCGAGCACGCGTGAAAGCACAGCGCAAAATGCACTTTCAAGGTGTGGACAGCCTGGACCAACTCTACCAATATGTGTGGGAGAACGACCGCGAGGTGAAGGCCGAAGGATTGCAAGGTTTCCGCCGCGACACCATACTCACCAACATGATTCAAGCCCTCTACAAGGGGCAATACACCCAAGAGACTATCGGTAAAATCATCTATATCCCCTATACCGACAAGACCAAATTTGAGGTGGAAACCAACAATAACTACACCACCTCGCAGGGTATCCGCGTGCCTATCTTTGAGATTCGTGCCCACTACAACACCTACCTCCACGACTTGGACAACCAAGAGCGTGTGAACCTGATTGACAAAGAGGAAAAGTTGGAACACTATCCGGGCTTGAAAGTCGGCTCGGTAGAGGCTCCGAACAACAACGCCGGCAACTGGGAATAACTCCCGTTGCGGGCGGCAGTTCGCAAACCATATAATCGAAGCAGGCACGGATAACTCTGCTTGCTTTGTGTTGTTGAGCAACTCGCGGAACGGGCGAGTTGTTTTTTTTGTGCGAGAAATCGACGGATGTGGCAGGCGGTCTGCTGATGACCAATGTGCTAATGTTGAGGAACTTGCAGAATATCGTTACGGCAGGGTTGAGCGGACTGACCACACTCCCCGCAGGAGCAAGCACGGCAGACACATCGCTATCGGGAACAGACAATGTCCTCTTGTGGGGCGGTGGCTCATACGAAGAAGCATTCTATGCAGCCAACAATGCCAACTACTACAAGTCATCCAACGGCACAAATCCCATTACCACCCTCATCAAGAAAGACGGCACGGGCAAGATTGGTATCTTCAAGATTTCCGACACGCAGGCGATAGTTGATGTACCCAATCAAGGGACAGTGGTCATTGACGCAAGCACGGACAACGGGGGAATTATGCTGTACGATAGCAATAATGCCAAGAGAGTTGTTATATCACCTAAAAATCTCGAAGATACAAACGAAGAACCGGAAGAGGTGCAAAACATAAGTAAAACATCGGGGCAGACAAGTATAAGTAGTTCAAGTTCAAAAGCATATTCTTACGGCTCTTTTTCCACTCCTCGAACAACCAATATATCATTTACAGTTAAAGGAAAAGGTAAATTGCAAATATCTTCACTTTATTTGAAAGTTTGGGGTAAATCAACGACTTGGGCAGGTACTTCCTTAGACAATACAAGTATGAAATTCAAAGTAGGTATTTGCAAGGCGGATGAAACGGTTGTCTATTCAACATCCGAGTGGGAACTCCCTGATAGTGCAACAGATGGCAGTACATCTTTTAGTAGTGCAACAGTTACGCTATCTGCGGGGACTTACTATGTATGCGTGCTTTCTGCGACTAAATCTAATCTCGGCGACACAAGACCCGTGAGCGGCAGTGTAACGGGAACAGTTCAAACCAATGCTCGTTTTGTTCCCGATTATTCTGCCAAGACCATCATCTGCAAAAACGGTCTTGTGTCTGCCAATGACGCCGAGCATTATTTCAAAGTGCAGAACACAGACGACGGGCAGAAAATCTATGCAAGGGGGCTTGCGCCGGAAAAAGGAACAGCGGACAGCGGAGAATTGTATGTGAGCAGCAACTTTATTGAAGCGTTCAAAGACCTTTGCAATGCATTAAAAGAGTTGTTTCCACTGTTGAGAACCGTTGGCAATAATGAAACAAACGCAGATGTTTGTACACAAAAAGTAGAAACCCTGTTAAATAACTTAGAAGACACCAATCTAATCGCTTCATCATAGAAAAAGGTGGTTAGCCACCACCTCTTTCTTATCTTACTGCTTATAATAAATCTTTTGGTAAGTGTCCTCATAACCCTTTATAATTGAATCACCGCGATATAGCATTGTAAACTCTACTTTGTCGGGTTTTGTGTCGTAATAGCAGTATATAATGCTGTCTTGTAAAGAATAATATCCCCACCACTCAATTTCTGCTTTAATCCATGAAGGACAAGTGCGGTCATATTTGTTTTCATAAAAAGTAAAAGACTCCCATTCTACACTTTTTGTAGCAATGGATTTATAAGTCGTCCCGATAAGTGGAGCGTTGTTGTCTGTGTTGATGTTGATATTCTTTCCCTTATCTTCGCACCCGCCAAGCACCAACGGCATAAAAGCCAACAAAAAGAGAAACTTTTTCATAAACGAAATAATTTGAAACACGCTGCAAAAGTACTTCAAAAATCCTAATATGGCAAATAAACTGCATCGTTTTTGCCCCGAATATGCTGAACAACATAAAAAGGCGATGCCATAGCACCACCCTACCCCGCTTTTCTTTTCCGCATAGTCGCAACGCCTTATTCAATAACAATCGTTTCATCGAGGCAACCGAGAAAAGGCGTTCCAAGCAGCAGGATTTTGCGACAAAAAAATGCGAATGGCTATTGTAGAGTATCGGTTTTTTGTCGTACCTTTGCGCTCGAATTGAGGAGGTAGATGAAAGGGCGGCGATGAAGACATCATTCGCAATAGATTGATTAACCATAAAACAGACGCACATTGGTAATATGAGAATCATATCCGGTCAGTTTAGGGGGCGTCGATTGATGCCCCCTAAAAATATCACGGCACGCCCCACGACCGACTTTGCCAAAGAAAGTCTGTTTAATCTGCTGCAAAACCGCATTGCCTTTGAAGGAGCGGATGTGCTGGATTTGTTCGCAGGGACAGGCGGAATTGGATTGGAATTTGTGTCGCGCGGCGCCCGCGAGGTGACGGCAGTGGAATTGGCGCACACCCAGCAGAACTTTATTATCAGCACTTGCAAACAATTAGGAATCAGCAACCTGCATGTGGTCAGGGGGGATGTGTTCCGGTTTGTCGGTGCTTGCCGATTGCAGTATGATTTTATCTATGCCGACCCGCCCTATGCGCTTCCTGCACTACCTACCCTACCCGACCTCGTTTTCGCACAAGGATTGCTGAAAGACGGCGGGCTGTTTGTATTGGAACACTCAAAAAACAATGATTTTCACGCCCATCCGCATTTCTTGGAGCAACGCGTGTACGGGAGTGTGAATTTCTCGTTCTTTGGAGCATAACCATATCCCTCTTCGCCCAATTTACAATCGTATTATGCTGAAAATGAAACATATAGCACTCTCGCTTCTTGCACTCGGTTGGATTGCAGCGGGGCTTATCGGCTGCAAGACCACGCAACCGACCGCCACCCCACCCGCACCGGTAGCAGATACGACCCGTTTGCCCTCTTTTCCCGCAGAGGTGCTGTACACTTTGGGCAGGGAGTGGGAAGCCATCCACGACTCCACAACCGCCAAGTACCATACCGACTATGCCGCCGTTGTGCGCCAAGACTCCATTGACAGGGCGAAATATGTGGAGCAGCGATTGATGGAACTCTACCCCGAGCAAGCCTACGCAGGCTATACGGACAAGATACTGCGCATCTGCACGGCAATGCTCTGGCAGCAGGCAGAACACCCCGCTATCGGGAATGCCATACAGGCGGAACTGCCGCTGTGGGATGATACTTCCGACCTCGGTTCCTCCTCGGGCAGCGAAAGTGTGCGGGATACTATGAGCAGCGATGAGTCCGCTTTTTTGGAGTTCACGCCCCACGAACAGAGCGATTGGGAGACGCTCAACCGCTTGGCAACGCAAGCCCCAATGGCAGACCGGCAAGCCTTTGACACGCTGCACATCACGGCGTTTGAGGAGGAAAATCTGCTGCTCTCGCTGTTGCTTTGGCGCGGACCGACTTTGTTTTATCGGGTGGTGCAGAGCAAAGCCCGCGCGGAGAAAGTGGCACGCTACTACTATGGCGAAGAGACACACAGCGGCAAGCCCGGCGATGCCTTTAAGCATTTGTATGTCAATGTGTTGCTGCGTACTTACACCCACGAGGTCATGGCATGGGCGGTGATGGATGTGTATTGGGAAAATGCCCACCCGAATGCACCTTGCGACCATTTTATGGACACCCACAACAACGAGGTGGGACGGCATACACGCTATGCGGATTTTGTCCGCACCAACGCTGATGAGCAATGCAATGAGACGCGCCAATGGTTGTTGTGGGCAGAGCGCGTGCAGCAGTTTGTGCAGGACACCACAAACGGTGAGCGGCAGGCGTGGGACAAGCAGACCCCTTCTTTTGTGGTAGAGCCCGCTGCCGAGCAAGTCAGCCGTCAATTGTATATTTATTGGGACAAGTAGTCTGTACGGAAAATCATCGCAGATTTATCGCGGGTCTCTCGCGGGTCGGTCATTTCCACCCCACCCGCCAAATCACCGAATAAAAACAATCCCCACCCGTATAGGTAGGGACTGTTTTTAGTAGGCAAGTACAACTTACTTACTTACTTAAAGCAAGAGCTACATTCACCGCGCAGGCTACGGTGTCCTTGTAGACGGGTTGAGCCTCCTAACGGAGCCTCGACCCTCTCTTGCTTTACTTACTTAAAGCAAGAGCTACATTCACCGCGCAGGCTACGGTGTCCTTGTAGACGGGTTGAGCCTCCTAACGGAGCCTCGACCCTCTCTTGCTTTACTTACTTAAAGCAAGAGCTACATTCACCGCGCAGGCTACGGTGTCCTTGTAGACGGGTTGAGCCTCCTAACGGAGCCTCGACCCTCTCTTGCTTTACTTACTTAAAGCAAGAGCTACATTCACCGCGCAGGCTACGGTGCAACCTACCATCGGGTTGTTACCGATGCCGAGGAAGCCCATCATCTCCACATGTGCGGGAACAGACGATGAACCGGCGAACTGTGCATCCGAGTGCATACGACCCATCGTATCGGTCATACCGTACGAAGCAGGACCGGCTGCCATGTTATCGGGGTGCAAAGTACGACCCGTACCACCGCCGGAAGCGACCGAGAAGTACGGCTTGCCGGCAAGCACGCGCTCTTTCTTATAGGTACCTGCTACAGGGTGCTGGAAACGCGTCGGGTTGGTCGAGTTACCCGTAATGGATACATCGACATTCTCGTGCCACATGATAGCCACGCCCTCGCGTACATCGTCTGCGCCATAGCAGTTCACCTTTGCACGAGGGCCATTGGAATACGCCTTGCGACGCACCTCTTTCAGTTCGCTCGTGTAGTAGTCAAACTGCGTCTGTACATAGGTAAAGCCATTGATACGGCTGATAATCTGCGCAGCGTCTTTGCCCAAACCGTTTAGGATGATACGGAGCGGGTTCTTGCGCACCTTGTTGGCCATCTCGGCAATCTTGATAGCACCCTCGGCAGCAGCGAACGACTCGTGTCCTGCCAAGAAAGCAAAGCACTGGGTCTCCTCGCGGAGCAGACGGGCAGCCAAGTTACCGTGACCGAGACCTACCTTGCGGTCGTCAGCCACAGAGCCGGGAATACAGAAAGCCTGCAGACCGATACCGATAGCCTCAGCAGCGTCAGCAGCATTCTTGCAGCCCTTTTTCAGCGCGATGGCACTACCTACCACATACGCCCACTTTGCGTTCTCAAAGCAGATACGCTGCGTCTCCTCGCAAGTGAGATACGGGTCAAGACCATATTGTTCACATATTTGGTTAGCCTCCTCGATCGAAGCGATACCATTGGCATTCAGCGCGGCGAGGATCTGTTTCTCGCGGCGGTCTTGTGATTCAAATTGAACTGGACGAATCATAGCATTACTCCTTTCTTGGGTCAATAGATTTAACTGCGCCTTGTTCTTTGGTGGTGCGACCATAGGTGCCGGTTACTTGCTTAAGTGCTTCTTCGGCAGGAACGCCCTTCTTGACAGCGTCCATGAACTTGCCCATGTGTACATACTCGTAGCCGCATACCTCGTTGTCCTCGTCGAGGAACTCTTTGGTGATGTAGCCCTCGGTCAGTTGGAGGTAGCGAACGCCCTTCACCTTGGTCGAGAAGAGGGTACCGCACTGCGATACAAGACCCTTGCCGAGGTCCTCAAGACCTGCGCCAATAGCCAAACCGCCCTCAGAGAAAGCAGACTGTGTACGACCGTAAACGATCTGGAGGAACAACTCACGCATAGCGGTGTTGATAGCGTCGCATACGAGGTCGGTATTGAGGGCTTCGAGAATGGTCTTGCCCGGAAGGATCTCGGCAGCCATAGCCGCAGAGTGGGTCATACCGGAGCAGCCGATTGTCTCGACCAAAGCCTCTTCGATAACGCCGTCTTTCACATTCAGCGTCAGTTTGCAGGCACCCTGTTGAGGAGCGCACCAACCGATACCGTGTGTCAGACCGGAAATGTCTTTGATTTCAGCAGCCTTCACCCACTTGCCCTCTTCGGGGATAGGAGCGGGACCATGTTTGGGCCCTTTGGCTACCACGCACATTTCTTGTACTTCTTTACTGTAAATCATAACTTTATTGTGATAAAATCTTTATTTCTCACCGGTTCCTATCGAAGAACTTCTTTCTCTCAAGGGGCTGCAAAGGTAAGCATTCTTTTCGAATCCCGCAAACTTTATTTTCGATTTGCACAATAGAGTTAGCACAACACGAGATTTCGCCCAATCAACCCCTCAAAAACGATTGGCAAGTTAGCGGTGGATAAGCGGATGATAAGCACTACATAATTAGGAATTAGGAATTAGGAATTGGGAGTTGGAAGTTCGTATCTAAGATTCTATTCCACCTCTCCCCCCGTCAGCGTATAAGTCTTGCCATTGCGGAGGATATAGACTTGTCCGTCACGGAAGACTTTTTGTGGGGTGGTGTTTGTGTCGGCAGAGATATTGTCTATTGCCGTGGCGGGGATAAATTCGGCTTCGAGGGTAAGGTCGCTAACTACCGTGAAGCGATAGGGGTTATAGGTCAAGCCATTGCTCCACTGTTTGAACTCATAGCCGCTATTGGGGATAGCAGTTAAGGTAATACGAGTGCCATAATCATAGACACCATCTCCGGTAACTTCACCATATTGAATATCACAAGTAGCCGTAATGGTAAATTGGTCAATAGCAAACTCTGCTGTGTAGGTAGCATCGCCCTCTATCGTAATTGTGCGAGGATTGTCGGTATTGCCGTCGCTCCACCACCGTGTTCCCTCATCAAAAAGCAATCGCGTGGGGCTTGCATTGTGCTGACTGGTTTTATCGTCTGTCAGCAAGACGAATATCAATACCCTTATCCGCAAATCGGATTTTGCTACTTGCCGACAAAGGTAGAAGAAATTTTTAATATATGCAAGAAGGGTCTGCTTTTTCGTGCACTTTCTTGCACAGACTGACACCAAAGAGACTGCCTACACCTTGGGTAAGCAGTCTCTTTCTATGTGTTCTAACCAATTCGTTAGTCTTTCTTTTCTTCGTCAAAAGACTCCCAACTCGTTTGGAGCATACGCTGATACGAACGGTAGCGCCATTGTGCGTTCTCCTTAGCGGCATTGAACAAGTCTGCAGCCTCTGTCGGGTACTGTTTCATTACGCTGGCGAAACGAACCTCACCCTTCAGGTAGTCTTCGAACTTATCCCACTGCGGCTCTTTGGAGTCGAGCGTGAACGGATTCTTGCCCTCTGCCTCCAAAGCAGGATTGTAACGCCACAAGTGCCAGTAACCGCATTCAACGGCTTTTGCCTCCTCGGCTTGGCTCTTGCCCATACCTGCTTTCAAGCCGTGGTTGATACACGGAGCGTAAGCGATAACGAGCGAAGGACCGGGATATGCCTCTGCCTCGCGGATAGCTTTCAGGGTTTGTGCTTGGTCAGCACCCATAGCGATCTGTGCGACATATACATAACCATAAGTGGTAGCAATCATACCAAGGTCTTTCTTGCGTACACGCTTACCCATAGCAGCGAACTTGGCGATAGCACCAAGAGGAGTCGATTTCGAAGCCTGTCCACCGGTGTTCGAATAAACCTCGGTATCCAGAACCAAGATATTAACATCCTCGCCCGAAGCAATCACATGATCCAATCCTCCGTATCCGATATCGTACGAAGCACCGTCACCACCGATAATCCACTGGCTGCGTTTTACAATATGATCTTTGTATTTCAGAATCTCTTTGCAGGTATCGCAACCGCAAGCCTCCATGGCAGCCACCATCGGCTCGTAGAGTTTCTTCGTTACCTCTGCGCTGTTCTTGTTCTCAAGCCACTCCTTGAACATTGCTTTCAGTTCCTCGGTGCAGCAAGCGCACTCCAAGCCCTTGGTAAACAAGTTCTCCAAACGCTCACGCATCTTGCGGTGTGCAATCTCCATACCGAGACCGTACTCGCAGAAGTCCTCGAACAACGAGTTCGACCATGCAGGACCGTGTCCCTTTTCGTTGGTTGTGTACGGAGTAGACGGAACAGAACCCGAGTAGATAGAGGTACAACCCGTAGCGTTAGCCGCAATTTCACGGTCGCCGAAGAGTTGGCTGATGAGTTTCAAGTACGGAGTCTCACCGCAACCCGAGCAAGCGCCCGAGAACTCAAACAGCGGTGTAGCGAACTGCGAGTTCTTTACATTCGACTGAATATCAACGAGGTCTTGTTTGCTCTTGACATTATTGACGCAGTACTCCCAGTTAGCAGCCTCTGCCTCTTGTCCCTCCAGCGGAACCATAGCCAGTGCCTTACCTGTCTTGGGGTTACCCGGACATACATCCACGCAGTTGCCGCAGCCGAGGCAGTCCATAACGCCCACTTGCATACGGAAGTGCATACCCTTCAATGCAGCAGGAGCCTTCATCTCGCGGGTCTCGCCATGGATACCCTTCACTTCCTCCTCGTCCATAACGAACGGACGCAAGCAAGCGTGAGGGCAGACATAAGCACACTTGTTACACTCGATACAGTTCTCTGCAGTCCATACAGGCACGAATGCCGATACACCACGCTTCTCGTATTTTGCCGTACCCGATGGCCAAGTACCATCCTCGATACCCTTGAATGCCGATACGGGCAGCAAGTCGCCATCTTGTCCGTTGATAGGACGAACGATATTCGTAACAAACTCCGGCTCGTTGCCATAGTTCGGTTTCTCATCCGCACCGAGGTTCGACCATGCAGGGTCAATGTCGAGCAGATGGTACTCACCACCACGGTCCACAGCAGCGTAGTTCTTGTTTACGACATCCTCACCCTTCTTGCCATACGACTTCACGATGAAGTGCTTCATTTCCTCCACAGCCTTCTCTACAGGGATAACGCCCGTGATACGGAAGAATGCCGATTGAAGAATGGTGTTCGTACGGTTGCCCAAGCCAATCTCTTGTGCAATCTTGGTAGCGTTGATATAGTAAACTTTGATATTGTTGTCTGCGAAGTACTTCTTTACCTTGTTAGGCAGGTTCTTCTTTAGTTCATCGCCCTCCCAAATGGTATTGAGCAGGAATGTACCGTTCTTCTGCAGACCACGGGTAACATCGTACATGTGCAGATATGCCTGAACATGGCAAGCCACAAAGTTCGGCGTGGTTACCAAGTAGGTCGAGTGAATCGGTTCGTCGCCGAAACGCAAGTGCGAGCAAGTGAAACCACCCGATTTCTTGGAGTCGTACGAGAAGTATGCCTGGCAGTATTTGTCGGTGGTATCACCGATAATCTTTACCGAGTTCTTATTTGCACCTACGGTACCGTCAGCACCCAAACCATAGAATTTGGCTTGGAACATACCCTTGCCGCCCATAGCAATTTCCTCGCCAACGGGGAGCGAAGTGAAGGTAACATCATCGTTGATACCCAGCGTGAAGTGGTTCTTCGGTGTCGGCAATGCGAGGTTCTCGTATACAGCCAACATCTGTGCAGGAGTCGTGTCGTTCGAGCCCAAGCCGTAGCGACCGCCTACTACCAAGATATTGTTCAATCCGAGTTCGTCGAGTGCATCCTTTACATCCAAGTACAGCGGTTCGCCGTTAGCACCCGGCTCTTTGGTACGGTCGAGTACGCAGATACGCTTAGTGGTAGCGGGAATAGCCTCTTTCAAGTACTTCAGGCTGAACGGACGATAGAGGTGTACATTAATCATACCGAGTTTCTTGTTGCCCTTGGCAGCCTCGTAGTCAATCACCTCACGGATGGTCTCGCAAGCCGAACCCATACAGATAATGATGTTCTCTGCATCTGCAGCACCATAGTAGTTGAACGGACGATATTTGCGACCGGTAATCTCCGAGATTTTGTCCATATAGTCGCTCACGATGTCGGCTACCTCGTTGTAGTAGGTGTTGCAGCTCTCACGGTGTGTGAAGAATACATCGGGGTTCTCTGCCATACCACGCATCACGGGGCGCATAGGCGACAGCGCACGCTCACGGAACTCCTGCAGAGCCTGCATATCTACGAGCGGACGGAGGTCTTCCATATCGACAACCTCAATCTTCTGATACTCATGGCTGGTACGGAAACCGTCAAAGAAGTTCAAGAAAGGAACACGGCTCCTGATGGTAGAGAGGTGAGCCACACCGGCGAGGTCCATCACCTCTTGTACGCTACCCTCAGCCAGCATTGCGAAACCGGTCTGACGGCAAGCCATTACATCCTGGTGGTCGCCGAAGATACAGAGTACATGGCTGGCAAGTGTACGAGCCGACACATGGAATACGGTCGGAATCAACTCACCGGCAATCTTGTACATGTTCGGGATCATCAACAGCAAACCTTGTGACGCAGTAAAGGTCGTCGTCAGCGCACCTGCAGCCAGCGAGCCGTGTACTGCACCGGCAGCACCACCCTCCGATTGCATCTCTTGTACCATAACGGTCTCGCCGAACATGTTTTTGCGTCCGGCAGCAGCCCATTCGTCGACATTCTCTGCCATTGGCGATGACGGCGTGATAGGATAGATAGCGGCTACTTCTGTGAACATATACGCGATATGTGCAGCAGCAGTATTGCCATCATAGGTTACAAACTTTTTCTCTTTCATTTTAGAATACCTATATTTTGTTTTATCTCATTTCTTACTCTTTCTAATACAAGAAGCCGAACAGCCACAGCGGTACATTCTTGTGTTCGCCTATCTCGATATCTCCAATGGCGCAATGGCGTATTCCTGTCTTACGGGGTGTGGTGGCACAGGCGTCCATATAGTATTTCCCGTCGATGATAAACATTGCGCTTCTGTCCGTGGCATTCACCTTGTGGTTACCGTGCATCGCCGTGTAAAAGAAGGTCTCGGCAATGTTTTGCTCGTCCGGCGTGCGTGTGGAAGTGGCATAACAGAGATTCGTATTCTGCATATACACCCTCTCCGGCTTCAGCGGATAGCGTTTATTCTCCGGATAAAGGAGATTGAGCAACCGTGCGTCCTTTAGATATTTGATATAGTTCATCGTGGTGGAGCGCGAACATTCGATGGCGTCCGCCAAGGTGGTGATATTCAGTCCGCAAGGCGTCTCTTCCAGCATAATATGCAACAGTTTGCGTAGTTTGGGAAGACTGCTCACCTCTATTTGCTTTATCAGCAAGATATCCACCTCCAATATCATATTCATCATTTTGAGCAGCGATTCCGAAAAGTCATGCGGCTCCAAGAATAGCGGATAGTAGCCGTGGTGCAAATAATCGTTGAAATAAGTCAAAGGGTGAACACGCCGACAAATCCGGGCGGCAATATCTATATGGTTTTGTAGGATGTCTTCCAAGGTAATCACCGGCAGTTTCATCCCCAAGGTTACATTCAGGTACTCGCGGAAACTGAATCCCCGCAAGTTGTAGGTATGCACAATCGGTCCTATATCCAAGTTGTCTTCTATCAGCCGCATCACAGGGGAAGCGATGAAGATGATATGCAGGGTCGGATATCTGTAGTAGCATTGCGCCAACTCGCGCGACCAGTTGGGGTATTTGAAGGCCTGGTCAATCAGCAGGGTTTGCCCGCCTGCTTTTACGAACTCCCCTGCAAACTCCACCAACGAGTGTTCCGTGAAATAGAAATCGTTGAAGTTGATATAGAGGGTATGGGCACTGCGAATGGGGTCTGTCGTGCGCAACTCCTTGGCATAGTTGAGCAGGAAATCGGTCTTCCCCACCCCGCGTCCGCCCTTGATGGCAATCAGACGGTCGTTCCAATTGATTTCGTCCATCAGCACACGCCGAGCGGGAACATGCACATGCTCCACCAAATAGTTGTGTGTTTCGTAGAATGCCTCCAACATTTCCGCGCGCAATCCGTTGCCGATTCTTTTCCGCTTACCTGCTTTCCCAGAAAGCAAAAACCCGCTGCAAAGGTACTGCTTTTTTCCGATTTTTCCAAGAGGGTATTGCATTTTTTCGGCACAAAATTCGAGGCGGCTCCCCCTACCCTTTGCTCACCACACGCCGCGACAAGGAAAAGCGGAACTCCAATCCCCCCTCGGGTCTGTTCAGTACGGTGATATTGCCGCCGTGATATTGCACCGCATGCTTCACAATGGATAGTCCCAAGCCCGTTCCGCCTGACTTGCGGCTACGCCCTGTGTCCACGCGGTAGAACCTTTCGAACAGGTGCGGCAGGCTCTCTTCCGGCACACCGGGTCCGTTGTCTTTGATGGAGAAATAGATATGCTCCATGTCCTGGTTCGTGCATTCGATGGATACCTTTGTCCCCTTGCCGCCGTAGGTCAGCGAGTTGTCCACGATATTGCGGAATATGGAATAGAGCAGCGTATAGTTTCCCGATATAATCAGATGTTTCGGCACATCGTAGGTGATAACGGCACCCATTTCATCGGCACGGATGGATACATCTTCCACTACATTTTTCACAATGGTAAACAGTTCCAACTCCAAGCGGTTGTATAACTCCGTTTGCTGGTCTAACTTGTTTATCATCGAGATATCCTCCACCAAGTTGCTCAATCGTCCTGCCTGCTGGTAGGCGCGCTCCAAGAATTGGTGGCGTTGTTCTTCGGGCATCTCGGGGTGCATGAGTATGGTCTCCAACGCCCCGCGAATACTCGCCACGGGCGTCTTCAACTCATGCGATATGTTTTGGGTGAGCGACAGACGCTGCTGCTCACGGGCTTTGCCCACGCGCCTGCGCACATAGGCTTGATATCCTACTACGATTAGGGCAATGACCAATACGCTAACGATTGCCCATGCTATCTGAATGACCGTCATACTGCTGCGAATGTTATTTTGTCCACATATATCCGTATCCCGATTTGGTCACAATATGGTCGCCATACTGCTTTAATTTCCTGCGCAAGTGCGTGATATGCACATCCACCGTGCGTTCCAATACACAGCCGCCCCCATCCGTCCACACGGCAGCCAACAAGTCGTTGCGCGTGAGCATCACCCCTTGATGCTGCAGGAGGTAGTGCAGCAACTCCCATTCCGTTCTCGTGACGGATACGCTGACCCCGTCCACTTTCAACGATTTGGCACGCTTGTCCAGAACGACGCCCTCGTATGCCAGACAGTCCGGCGTGTCTGTGGGCTTTGCGGCTGTTGTCCGGCGCAGTACGGCGGCTATGCGCGCCAGCACTTCGGGAATATGAAAGGGCTTGGCAATGTAGTCATCGGCTCCCGTCTGAAAGCCGCGCAGCACACTCACCTCGTCACCCAATGCCGTCAAATAGATGACGGGCATGGTCAGCAACCCCTCACGGCGCAGTTGTTCCACCAACTCCCATCCGGACATGCCGTCCATCATGATATCCAAGAGCAGCAAGGAGAATTGTTGCGCACGAATCATGGGTAGTGCCTCCGCCGCCGAGTTGGCGGTACACACCTCGTAGCCCGCTTGCTGCAAACTATAAGACAATATCATGCAGATATCGTCCTCGTCATCGGTTATAAGTATCTTATACATCGGTAGTTTGTATTGGGTGTCTGCACTTGATACATCGTTCCGCGCCACAAAGGTAGTACAAAATCCGCAGATATGCAAGCCCACCAACACGCACAAAAAACAGACGAGGGTTCACTCGTCTGCTTTTTCGGCTGCCCTGTCTGTAATCTATTGATTATCAGCAGGTGTTGTAGTGCTACCCGGACTCGAACCGGGGTTTACGGCGTGAGAGGCCGTTGTCCTAGGCCACTAGACGATAGCACCTTGGCCACTTTTCACGAAAGCGGGTGCAAAGGTACGGCTATTTTTTCATACCCGCAAATATATCCTGCAAAAAAAGATGTTTTTTCCCAAAAACTACGGACGGCGAAGGTTGCGAATCGTCTTGCCGACATTGATAAGGTGGTCGGCAATACGCTCCGAATCGGATGCCAACTCCTGGTACTGCGAACCGACATTCGCCGAATAAACCCCGTCCGTGAGTCGCTTGAGGTGCTGCTTCTCCATGGTATCCGTGAGTTCATCGACCACATCCTCGTGCGCATTGGCTGCGTCCAACGCCTTGAAATCCCGCTCCATATAGGCTTTCATCACCCACTGATAGACGGCAAAGATCGCCTCGCGCATCTGCTCAATCTCGGTGAGCGTTTCCCCCGTAAACCGCTCCCCCGACTTTTGCAAATCCTCCGCATACTCGGTGATATTCACAGCGTAGTCCCCTATCCGCTCCAAGTCTCCGACAGAGCGTATGGCAGTCGCCAAATACCGGTGGTCTTCCTCGTTGATAGGCAAGGCGTTGAGTTTGACAATGTAAGGGATAAGGGCGCGGTTCAGGTAGTTGAGTTGCGCTTCGTTGGCGCGGAACTCGTCCATCTGTCGAAAGTCGATGTGCGCTATCGTATAGATGGCAATGTCGTAATTGTGCATCGCCACTGCCGCCATGTGCTCAATCTCCAACTGCACCTGATGCACCGCGATAATCGGTGTACGGAGCATCTTGTCGTCCACGAAATAGAAATGCGGTTGTGCGGCTTGCCCCATGGCAGCGTCGCGCGAGTCCGGAATAATACGGCATACCAACTTCACCAAGTAGTCGGTAAGCGGCAGGATAATCAGCACCGTCGTCACATTGAAGAATGTGTGAAACAATGCCAACTGGAACTGCGGCGCACCCGGGAAGAGCGTCATAAAGATGTTCTGGAAACCGAAAGTGCCGGACGATACCAAATACATGATACCCGCCGCACACAGGAAGATTATCACACCGAAACAGTTGAAAAACAGGTGCATGAGCGCCGTGCGTTTGGCATTCGTGCCGCTGGTCATACCCGCGATAATCGCCACGATACAGGAGCCTATGTTCGACCCCATGGTAAGGTAAATGCCCTGATTGAGCGAGATAAGCCCCGTAACCGCCATAGTAATCGCCACCGAAGTAACCACCGACGAGGATTGGATAATCGCCGTCAGCACCGCTCCCAACAACACGAGCAGTATCGCATTGTTCACGCTTGCAATGGCATGGCGTACCTCCTCCATTTCGGCAAAGGAGCGCATAGACCCCTCCATGATGCTCAACCCCACGAACAACATACCGAAGCCCGTGATAATACCGCCCCACGTCTTGACACTGTCCTTCTTGCCGAACAGCCCGATGAAAGCACCGATACCCGCAAAGGCAGCGAAGATAGTGGTCGTGGAGATACCGCCGCCACTGCTAAGACCCATTGCCACAATCAGTGCCGTAACCGTAGTACCGATGTTGGCACCGTAAATGACCGTAGCCGCCTGCGACAAAGACATAATGCCGACATTCACGAAACCTATCACCATGACGGTGGTGGCACCCGAAGACTGTATGGCGGCCGTGCCGAGCGTTCCGATACCCACACCGAGCAGGCGGCTGTTGGACATCTTGGAGAATAGGCTTTTGAGGCGCGAACTGCTGGCAGTCTCAAGGTTGGAAGACATCATCTGGCAGGCAATGAGAAAGATACCGATACCTGCAATCAGCGTGAGAATGGCAATGAGTGAGTTTAAGAACATAACAAATGTTAAAATTGATTATTGTATCCGGTTCGTATGGGTAGCATATACCTTGCGCAAGGGTTGCTTATCCCTTGCTGTTTGACACGAAAAGGACGGGGTTAATAAATGTAAATGGTTGGGGCAGGAATTAAACATTGATTGTCGGGGGAAGGAACCTGTGAACGATTTGCTGTATTGGCTTTCGGGCGACCCGCGAGAGACCCGCGACAAAATGCACGGGATTTCCGGTCGTTGGCTGTGCAATAAAAGAGGCTAACTAACTGTAACAGTTAGATAGCCTCGTCGGTTAAGCGGTTAGAAGTTGTTCTCCTGCAACTGGAAATAGGCTTGCGGGTGTTTGCAAACGGGGCAAACCTCAGGAGCGTCCTTGCCGATGTACAAATGCCCGCAGTTGCGGCACTGCCAGATAGCGTCTCCCTCGCGGCTGAAAACCAACTTGTCCTCAATGTTCTTGAGCAGTTTGAGGTAGCGCTCTTCGTGGGCTTTCTCTACAGCAGCCACGCCTTCCATGATGATGGCAATCTCCTCAAAGCCCTCTTCGCGTGCCTCTTTCGCCATGCGGGGATACATGTCCGTCCACTCCTCGTTCTCGCCCATAGCGCCGTCGCGCAGGTTGTCGAGGGTTGAGCCGATGCCGTGGATGAGTTTGAACCACAGTTTGGCATGTTCTTTCTCTTGCGCAGCCGTCTCCTCGAAGAGCGCGGCTATCTGCTCATAACCGTCTTTTTTAGCCTTGCTGGCGTAATACGTGTACTTGTTACGCGCTTTTGACTCACCTGCGAAAGCCTCCCACAGGTTGGCTTCCGTCTTTGTTCCTTTCAAATCTTTCATTGTTAAATGGTGTTTTTAATTCGTTAATATTATAGGGGACTTCTATAACTTCCCCCTTTTAGTAACTACAACGCAATTTATAGAAGTCGCCTATAAGGTTTTGGCGACCTCTATCTGCTCGAATGTCTCGATCAGGTCGTGCTCTTGTATATCGTTGAAGGACTTAATGCTCAAGCCGCATTCGGTATTGATACCTGCTTCCTTGATGTCGTCTTTGCCGTGCTTGAGTGAGGAAAGTTCGCTGGTTTGGATCACGATACCGTCACGAATCACGCGGCACTTGTTGCCTCTCTTCACCTTACCCTCACGCACAATACAGCCGGCAATCGTACCCACCTTCGATATATGGAAGGTCTGCAGCACCTCAAGGGTAGCCGTAACCTCTTCTTTGATCTCCGGTGATAGCATACCTTCCATAGCGGCCTTTATCTCCTCGATAGCATCGTAGATAATGGAGTAGATACGGATATCCACCTCTTCGCTGTCCGCCATCTTGCGAGCCGTACCGGTAGGACGCACATTGAAGCCGACAATGATAGCATCCGAAGCCGCAGCCAACAATACATCGCTGTCCGAGATAGCGCCGACTGCCCCATGAATAACATTGACCTGTATATTCTCCGTCGAGAGTTTGAGCAACGAGTCGGTCAGTGCTTCCACCGAACCGTCCACATCGCCCTTGACGATGACATTCAGTTCCTTGAAGTCGCCTATAGCCAAACGGCGTCCAATCTCCTCCAGACCCACATGCTTCTTGGTGCGGATAGACTGCTCGCGCTGCAGTTGCTCGCGCTTGTTGGCAATCTCGCGTGCCTCCTGCTCCGTCGGCAGCACATTGAACTCGTCGCCTGCCTGCGGGGCACCGTTCAGACCGAGTATCGTACACGGCTCACCCGGCAGCACCTCTTTTATCTTCTGCCCACGCTCGTTGAACATGGCTTTCACTTTACCATGGAAGGTACCTGCCAGCACAACATCACCGATATGGAGCGTACCGTCGGACACAAGCAGCGTTGCTACATAGCCACGCCCCTTGTCGAGCGAAGACTCGATGATAGAACCTTTGGCACGGCGTTTGGGGTTCGCCTTCAAGTCGAGCATCTCTGCCTCAAGCAGCACCTTCTCCAATAGTTCGAATACACCGTCGCCCTTCTTCGCCGATATCTCTTGGCACTGGTACTTACCGCCCCAGTCCTCGACGAGGATATTCATGTTCGAGAGTTGCTCGCGAATCTTGTCGGGGTTAGCGCCCGGCTTATCGACCTTGTTGATAGCGAATATCATAGGCACACCCGCCGCCTGCGCGTGGTTGATGGCCTCGATAGTCTGCGGCATGACGGCATCGTCGGCAGCGACAATGATAATGGCAATATCCGTCACCTTGGCACCACGCGCACGCATGGCGGTAAACGCCTCGTGCCCCGGGGTATCGAGGAAAGTGATATGCTGACCGTTCTTCAGTTTCACATTGTAGGCACCGATGTGCTGTGTGATACCGCCCGCCTCACCGGCAATGACATTGGTATTGCGGATGTGGTCGAGCAGCGAGGTCTTACCGTGGTCCACATGGCCCATGACCGTCACAATCGGGCAGCGAGGCACAATATCCTCTTCGGATATCTGCTCATCGGCGTTAATCTCCTCCACCACATGCGCTGCCACGAACTCGGTGGTATAGCCGAACTCCTCTGCCACGAGGTTGATTGTTTCCGCGTCCAAACGCTGGTTGATGCTCACCATAATACCCAATGTCATGCAGGTACCGATGACCTTGGTTACCGGTACATTCATCATGACGGCGAGGTCGTTTGCCGTAACAAACTCTGTGAGTTTCAGCACCTTGCTCTGCGCCTGCTCGTTGGCATGCGCTTGCGCCATCTTCTCACGCTCCTGCTCGCGGCGCTCGCGTTTGTGCTTGCTGGACGAGGTCTTGCCCTTCTGCCCCTGCAGGCGTTGAATGGTCTCTTTTATCTGGCGCTGTACGGCTTCGTCGTCCACCTCAGGCTTGAAGCCCTTGCCTTTCTGCTGTTTGTTCTTGGGCTTTTGGTTACGCGCATCGTTGATGTCCACCTTGTTCTGTTTGATGCGCTCGCGTTTGCGTTTCTCGCCCTCGCCGCTCTTGCCGCCTGCTGCAGGCGTGCCGACCTTGCGTTGCTGCTCCCGCGCCTCACGCTCCTTGCGTTTCTCCTCTTTGGTCTTCTGCTTGGGGTGCGTGGCTTGGTTGATGCTGCTGAGGTCTATCTTGCCCACCACTTTCGGCGCGTTCTTCAGCACGGGCTTGCCCAATGTGAAGACTTCCGGCTCCTCTTTCTTGGGGACCTCCGTTTGCGGTTTCTCTTCCGCCTTGGCAGGCTGCGCGGCGGGTTGGGGTTCTGGCTCGGCAGGCTGCGCGGGCTTCAGCTGCCCGGCTTGGCGTTGGGCTTCGGCTTCCGCCTGTGCTTTTGCCAATGCAGCGGCTTCGGCATGCGCTTTCTGCTCCGCCTCTTCCTTCTGCTGACGCGCCTCTGCTTCCGCTTGCGCCTTGCGCGCAGCCTCTTCTGCCTTGCGCTTGTCGGCATCGAGGTCTATCTTACCCACCAACTTCGGCTTGGGCACCTCGGTCGGGATATGCTCTACCGGCTTGGGTTCGATGGTTACCGATTGCGGTATTTCACGCTCTTGGCGAAGTTGTGCCTGACGCTCTGCCTCCAATTTAAGCGCCATGTCCTTGTTAAATTCTTTAGCAAGCAACAGGTACAAGTCATCCTCGATACGGGTATTGGGATCCGTAGCGATTTCCTTACCCTGCTTCTTACAGAATTCCACGGCGGTGGACATGCCGATGTTCAATTCTTTACAAGCCTTGATAAGTTTGATTGCCATTTCGTGAATTTATAGGGTTAATAACTCGGTTTATTTAGTCGTTTTCAAATTCCGCTGCCAATATGCGCAGTACCTCGTCGATGGTTTCGTCCTCGAGGTCAACGCGCTCCAGCAACTCCTCTTTGGTCAAGCCCAATACGGCTTTGGCGGTATCCAAGCCTGCGGCTTTGAGGGTGTCAATAACCCACTGGTCGATTTCATCGTTGAACTCGTCGAGGTAGATATCCTCGTTGCCATCGTCGGGTTCCTCGCGATATACATCGATTTGGTAGCCGACCAACATACTCGCCAACTTGATATTGAAGCCGCCCTTACCGATAGCGAGCGACACCTCGTCGGGCTTGAGGAACACCTCCACGCGTTTCTCATCCTCGATGACATTGATCGACGAAATCTTCGCGGGCGACAACGCACGCTGCACATAGAGGGTGGTATTGCTCGTGTAGTGAATGACATCGATATTCTCGTTGCGCAACTCGCGCACGATACCGTGAATACGCGCACCCTTGATACCCACGCACGCGCCCACGGGGTCGATACGGTCGTCGAAAGACTCGACCGCCACCTTGGCACGCTCACCCGGGATACGGGCGATGTTCTTGATAGAGATAAGCCCGTCGTGCACCTCCGGCACCTCCTGTTCAAACAGGCGTTGCAGGAACAGGGGCGATGTACGCGAGAGGATGATTCGCGGAGTCTGGTTCTTGTTATCCACCTGCACCACGACGGCACGCACGGTATCGCCCTTGCGGTAGTAGTCCGAGGGGATTTGGTTTTGTTTGGGGAGATAGAGTTCGTTGCCATCCTCGTCGAGGAGGAGCATTTCTTTCTTCCATACCTGATAGAGTTCGCCCGAAACCACTTGTCCGAGCATGTCGGTATAGCGGAGGTAGATATTCTCTTTCTGCAAGTCCAAGATACGGCTGGCGAGGGTCTGGCGCAGGTTGAGAATCATACGGCGGCTGAACGAGCGGAAATCCACCTTGTCGGTAACCTCCTCGCCTATCTCGGCTTCATCGTCCAATTCACGCGCCGCCGTGATACCGATTTGGGTGTTGGGGTTTGCCACATCGTCGTCCTCCATGACTACGCGGTTGCGGTAGATTTCGAGGTCGCCTTTGTCGGGATTGATAATCACATCGTAGTTGGCATCCGAGCCGTACATCTTGGCGATGACATTGCGGAAAGAATCCTCCAACACATTGATGAATGTTTGGCGATCTATGTTCTTGAGTTCTTTGAACTCGGAAAAGATGTCAATCAGGTTGACTGACGCTTGGTTTTTTGTTGCCATTTGTATGTTTTATTTCTAAATTTCAACTATCAACTCTAAACTCTAAACTTTCAACTCATACCTCGCATATTTCACTCCCTCGTAGGGGAAGGTGAGCGTCTGTAACTGTTTCTGCTTGCGTTTCTTGCCCTCGAGCGCTACCATTACCTCGCACTCCACGCTGAACCGGTCGATCTCCACCTCCACCAACTGCCCGCGGTATTTCTTGCCGTCGGCGGCTAATACCTCCACATTGTCCCCGAGGTGCTTTTGGTACTGCAGGGGGGTCTTGAAAGGGTCGGTCAGGCTGACGCTGCCCACTTCGAGGGCGTAGTCATTTTCGCCCTTTGCATCCAACTGATCCACCAAATAGCGGTTGAGTGCCGCGCAGAAATCCACATCCACGCCTTGCAGGCTATCCACCTCCACCAAGACATTGTTCTGGGGGCTCACCGTGAGTGTGATGAGTTCGTATCCCGTGCCTTGCAAGTATTGCCTGATGAGTTCACGCAGTGCTGTTGTATCCATAATCATTCACATAGTGCACCGTTCTGCACGGCATTGGCAGTCGGCGGATTTTCTAAAAAGAGGGGAACCTGTCGGCTCCCCTTTTTCAATTCGGCTGCAAAGGTAATGCTTTTTTGCGACACCTGCAAGCCCCGCCCTCATTTTCTGTTATTTTTTCTATGTTGCGGCGTATTACAACGGAGGCTGTCCTGTGGTTAGGACAGCCTCCGTCCTTTCGGGACCCATTTATTCTTCCAAATATCTTCGGAAAAAACTCGCTTCACAACGAGGGGTTCATACTGTTTTACTTGGCTCCATTAATTGCCGTTAAAATGCCATTAAATTGCAATCTAACCGCTAACTGCCGCAGGCGAGAGCGCCCGCCTCCCCAATGGGTACTACTGCCGCGGGCATTGGGCGGCGGTGTCCGGCGTGAGCGGGCGGCGGAAGGCACGGACAATCAGGCAAATGCCCCAAACAATAAAAGGAATTGAGAGCAGTTGCCCCATATTGAGCAGATGATTTGCCTCAAAGGCCTCTTGGTCGTTCTTGATGAACTCCAACATGAAGCGCGTGAAGAAAACTATCTCCAAGAACACCCCAAGCAACAACCCCTCACGCCGATACGCCTTGCCGCGCCAATACATCAGCCATGTAACGACAAACGCCACGATACAATACAACATCTCGTAAATCTGCGTGGGATGGCACGGCACGGTCTGTCCGTCCCGCACAAAGACAAAACCCCACGGCATGGTGGTCTGCGCACCGTAAATCTCCGAGTTCATTAGGTTGCCCAAGCGTATCAGCGTTGCCGTGATACAAACGCCCACCACCAACCTGTCCATAATCCACAACATAGAGGTGTGGTATTTCGGCTCCTTGGAAAAGACCTTCTTGTTGAGCAGCCATGCCGCCAACAACAAGCCTATCGCTCCGCCGTGGCTGGCGAGTCCCCCCTCCCAAATTTTGAGCAGGCGCAACGGATGCTCCAGATAGGGGTTGCGGTAGTTTATCGTCCAGCCGAACAGTTGCACCGGCTCCGTAGAGATACCCATCGCGTGGCAGTAACCCGCCATGCCGGGGAGCGTTACATCGTGCCACTCGTAGAACCAGCAATGCCCCACCCGCGCTCCGACGATTACGCCGACCACCATCCAGACAAACAGTTTGTCTATCCACTCTTTGGGGCAGTTCTCGTGGGCATAGAGTTTCTTCTCCACCAAGTAACAGCAATAGATGCCGATTGCCCACAGCAAACCGTACCAGCGTATGCCGCCGTTTCCGATATGAATGAGAATGGGGTCTATATCCCAAGTAACGAAATCCAGTATCATTCCGCTAACTTACCGTGGCATTGTTTGTATTTCTTGCCCGAACCGCAGGGGCACGGATCGTTGGGACGCGGCTTCTTCTCTACGCGCAGCGGTTCTGGGCGTTGGGTTTCGCGCGTATCGCGACCGGCTGCCGCCGCTTGTCCGCTGGCGGCTGCGGCACGGCTGACCGCATCTTTCTGCATGCGGTAGCGCGAATAATCATGCCGCTGCTCCTGTGCCTGACGCACCTCCTGCGAATCGCGGGTGGGTATCTGTCCGCGCAACAGGATAGCAATCGCGCGACGGTTGAAGCGGTCTAACATCTGCTTGAAGATGTTGAACGACTCCAACTTGTAAATAAGTAGCGGGTCTTTCTGCTCATAGGAGGCGTTCTGCACACTCTGCTTGAGGTCGTCCAACTGACGGAGATGCTCTTTCCACTCATCGTCTATCACGAAGAGTACCATGCGTTTCTCGAACTCACGCACCACCTCGCGGCTGTCGCTTTCGGCGGCCGCCTTGAGGTTGACGGCAATGTTGTAAACGCGTTTGCCGTCGGTAATGGGGATGAGAATGTTCTCGTACATCTGCCCCTTTTCTTCATAGACCTTTTTAATTACCGGATTCGCCACCTTTTGCAGCGTTTCCATACGGCGCTTGAAAGTCTCCATAGCCGCTTCCGCCAACTGCTCCGCCAACACATTCTCGCGCGTACCCTTGAAAGTATCCTCATCGAAAGGCACCTCAATGGCGAACACCTGCATCACCTCCAACTGCAACCCCTCGTAGTCCATCATATCGCGGGCATCGGCAACAATAGCCTCCGCCGTGTCGTAAATCATATTGGTGATGTCCACACCGATACGCTCGCCCATCAAGGCGTGATGGCGTTTGGCATAGATGACATTGCGTTGCTGGTTCATCACATCATCGTACTCGATGAGGCGTTTGCGGATTCCGAAGTTGTTCTCCTCCACTTTCTTCTGCGCCCGCTCAATGGAGTTGGAAATCATGGAGTGCTCTATCATCTCGCCCTCTTGGAAGCCCATTCTGTCCATGATACCCGCGATACGCTCGGAGCCGAACATACGCATTAGGTCGTCCTCGAGACTGACATAGAACACACTGCTTCCCGGGTCGCCTTGACGACCGGCACGCCCGCGCAACTGCCGGTCCACGCGGCGGCTCTCGTGGCGTTCCGTGCCGATAATCGCCAAACCGCCTGCCGCTTTCACTTCGGGCGTGAGTTTGATATCCGTACCACGCCCCGCCATATTGGTGGCAATGGTTACCACGCCCGTGCGACCTGCCTGCGCCACAATCTCTGCCTCGCGTTGGTGCAACTTGGCATTTAGGACATTGTGCGGGATACGCCTCAGGTTGAGCATACGGCTCAACAACTCGCTTATCTCAACGCTCGTCGTACCCACTAACACCGGTCGCCCTGCGTCCACGAGAGCGACAATCTCGTCGATAACGGCGTTGTATTTCTCGCGCTTGGTGCGGTAGATACGGTCGTTCATATCCACACGCGCGATGGGTTTGTTGGTGGGGATAACCACCACATCGAGTTTGTAGATGTTCCAGAACTCGCCCGCTTCCGTCTCGGCGGTACCGGTCATACCCGCCAACTTCTTGTACATGCGGAAATAGTTCTGCAGCGTAATGGTGGCGAAGGTCTGCGTCGCGCCCTCCACTTTCACATTCTCCTTTGCCTCCACGGCTTGGTGCAGTCCGTCCGACCAACGGCGACCCTCCATTACACGCCCCGTCTGCTCATCGACTATCTTCACTTGGTTGTCGTCGATGATATAGTCCACATCCTTCTCGAACAGCGTGTAGGCTTTGAGCAACTGATGGACGGTATGCACGCGCTCGGACTTGATGCTGTAGTTGGTCAGCACCTCATCTTTCTTGGTTTGTTTCTCTTCCGCCGAGAGGTCGGATTTCTCAATCTCGGCTATCTCGCTGCCCACATCCGGCAAGACGAAGAACTGCGGGTCTTCGGTATTACCCGTGAGGGTATCGATACCTTTGTCGGTGAGTTCGATGGTCTTGTTCTTCTCGTCGATGACAAAATAGAGTTCATCGGTTGCCACATGCATATTGCGCTCGTTGTCCTGCATGTAGAACTCCTCCGTCTTCTGCAAGCGCACTTTCACGCCCGGCTCGCTGAGGTACTTGATGAGTGCCTTGCTTTTGGGCATACCTTTGAAAGAGCGGAACAACGCCAACTCGCCTGCCTCTTTCTCTTTGGCATCGGCACTGCCCATTTTTGCTTTCGCCTCGGTGAGCAGTTTGGTGGTCAGGGTAGTCTGGGTGCGCACCAACAACTCAACGCGGTGCTTGTACTCGTCGTACATCTGGTCTTCGCCCTTGGGGATAGGACCGCTGATGATGAGCGGTGTACGGGCATCGTCAATCAACACCGAGTCCACCTCATCGACAATGGCGTAGTTGTGTCCGCGCTGTACGAGGTCTGCCGGATTGGTTGCCATGTTGTCGCGCAGGTAGTCGAAGCCGAACTCGTTGTTCGTACCGAAAGTGATGTCGCAGGCGTAGGCACGGCGACGCTCATCGCTGTTGGGGCGGTACTTGTCGATACAATCCACCGTCAAGCCGTGGAACATATAGAGCGGACCCATCCACTCGGAGTCGCGCTTCGCCAAATAGTCGTTCACCGTTACCACATGCACTCCCTCGTGGGTCATGGCATTGAGGAACACGGGCAGCGTAGCCACCAAGGTCTTACCCTCGCCCGTAGCCATTTCGGCAATCTTTCCCTCGTGCAGCACCACGCCGCCGATGAGTTGCACATCGTAGTGCACCATATCCCACACGACCTCGTTGCCGCCTGCCGTCCAACGGTTGTGATAGACTGCTTTGTCGGCGTCTATCTCCACAAAGTCGAAGCGCGGGTCAGCCGCAAAGTCGCGGTCCAGGGGCGTTGCGGTTACCACCACATCGCCCGCCACGAAGCGGCGTGCGGTGCTTTTTACAATGGCGAACACCTCCGGCAAAATCTCCGTCAGGGTCTTGGCATAGTCGTCTTGAATCTCTTTTTCCAACTTGTCCACCTCGTTGTACACCTTCTCGCGTTGGTCTATCTCGAGGTCTTCGATGCCGGCTTTTAGTTCGCGGATACGGGCTTTTTTGTCCGCCACACGGTCTTGAATACGCTGCATGAGTGCGGCACTGCGCGCCCGCAATTCATCGTTGCTTAGTGCGTCTATCTCAGTATAGGCGGCTTTGATTTTCTCCACATACGGCGCCACAGCCCGCATATCCTTCTGCGACTTGTTGCCGAATAATTTCGTAATGAGTTCTATAAAGTTCATCGTTGTCGTTTTTTACAAATTATTGCATTCCCACGAATACGCCTGCAAATGTACGGCTTTTTTGCCATATACACAAGTGGCAGGCATTTTTTGCAGGCTATGAGGGCAGGGCGGGGATCGGGGCGGAGGACTGCGGCGGCGTCCATGGCTGCCACGGATTATCCAAGCCGTAGAGCGTGTGCCGCAGGACTTCCTCCAACGCCTCGGCGGCTTGCCCTTTTGCCTCCTCCGCAACAGGGGTCTGCGGCGTCAAGACCTTATTTCGATTTGCCTCGCGCAACGCCTCTTCTGCTGCCAAGTCTGCCTCTAACCGACTGATAACACGCGGGTATATCTTGTTGAATATCTGCGGATTATCCGTGTACCACACCACCGAAGAGTCAAACTCGGCTTGCGTTACGCCGTGTTTGTCCAACACGCTTTGGTAGCACGCTGCCAATTCCGCATCGTGCGAATAGTTGTAGCCCATCACCTGCAAGGTACCGTCTGCCCGATGCAAGTCGTACAGCACATCGCGCATCTTCGCGGACGACAACACCCCCCGCGGACGACAACCGACTACCGCCACCGCGAGCAGCCCCGACAAGACCATATAATATATGTATCGGTTACGCATTCGCATGGGGCTTGCGCTTGGAAAGTCCGTTAAGGCTTTGGTCCAAGTCCTTGCGGAAGAAGATGATAATCAGGATAACCGCCACCGTGATACACGAGTCCGCGATATTGAATACCGGTCGGAAGAAGATACACTCGCCCGCGCTATTGGTAATGAGCGGAAAATAGAGCATATCTACGACCCGCCCGTAGAACCAGCCCGCATAGCCGAATATCTTGCCGTACGCCACACAGTCGATGATATTGCCGAGTGCACCGGCGGTAATCAGGGCAATCATCGCAAGATACGACGAGCGGGCCTGCTGCTTGCGGATGAGGAGGTGCATATACCAACCGAGCAGGCACACCGCCACGATGCGGAAGAGCGTCAGGCACACCTTGCTGAACCATTCGATGCCAAACGCCATGCCGTTGTTCTCGACAAAGCATATCCAGAACCACGAGGTGATTTCGTGGGCTTCGCCGAGTGCAAAGTGCGTCTTGATATACACTTTCAGGACTTGGTCGAGTGCGACAGCCAGCAGGACAATCCCCGCCACAAGCCACGATTGCTGTTTCTGCGTCATATTCGTTGCGTTTGTAGAAAATCCTTATAGTCCGAAAGCCTTGCGGATAGCCTCCACGCGGTCTAACTTCTCCCATGTGAAGAGTTCCACCTCGCGGGTGAAGGGGTGTCCGTTGCTATCGATGAAAGTTTTGGTTACCGTCTTGTTGGTGCGCCCCACATGCCCATAGCGTGCAGTCTCTTCGTAGATGGGCTGCTTGAGTTTCAGTGTGTCGATGATGGCTTGCGGGCGAAGGTCGAACAGGCGGTTGATGACCTGCGCTATCTCGGCATCGCTTTTTGCCACCCGACTTGTGCCGTAGGTGTTCACATAGAGGCTGACGGGCTTAGCCACGCCGATGGCATAACTGACCTGCACCAGCACCTCGCGTGCCACGCCTGCCGCCACCATATTCTTGGCAATCCAGCGTGCGGCATAGGCAGCCGACCTGTCCACTTTCGAGGGGTCTTTGCCCGAAAAAGCACCGCCGCCGTGGGCACCGCGTCCGCCGTAGGTGTCCACGATAATTTTGCGCCCCGTAAGCCCCGTATCACCAGCAGGACCGCCGATGACGAACTGCCCCGTCGGATTCACGAGCAGTTTGAAATCGCCCTGCAGCAACGCCGCATAGTGGGCATCGCGTTTTGCCACCAACGGCAACAGCACCCGGCGTATATCCGCGCGGATTTGGTCTTGGGAGATATTCTCATCGTGCTGCGTGGAGAGGACAATGGTATCTATGCGCACGGGTTCCCCCTGCGCGTTGTATTCGATCGTAACCTGGCTCTTGGCGTCGGGGCGCAGGTAGGGCATCTCCCTACCCTCTTTGCGGATACGCGCGAGGGAATACATTAAGGTATGCGCGAGGTCGAGGGTGAGGGGCATATAGTTGTCCGTCTCGTTGGTGGCGTAGCCAAACATCATGCCTTGGTCGCCGGCACCCTGTTCGCCTGCATTCTCGGTACCTTGCCCGTTCACGCCGCGTGCGATGTCGGGGCTCTGCTCATGAAGCGCGGTTAGGATACCACAACTCTCCGCCTCGAATTTGTAGGCGGCTTGGGTGTAGCCAATGTTTGCAATCGTCTGACGCACAATATGCTGCACATCCACATAGCCCGTGCTGGTTACCTCGCCTGCCACGACCACCTGACCGGTGGTTACAAGCGTTTCGCACGCCACATGGGCGTTGGCATCCTGTGCCAGAAAATTGTCGAGAATGGCATCCGAGATTTGGTCAGCCACTTTGTCGGGGTGTCCTTCACTGACACTCTCCGAAGTAAAAAGATAGTTCATTGTTCCTAATAAAATAAGCCACAAGCGACTGTTTGGGACTTGCGGCACAAGTTTTAGCATTTTGTTACGGGGTTGCAAGCAGTCAAATCCATCCCCGGGGTAGTTGAGAGTTGAGTGTTGATAGTTGAGGGCAGTTGAGAGTTGAGAGTTGAGTGTTGATAGTTGAGGGCAGTTGAGAGTTGATAGTTGATAGTAGTTGATAGTTGAAAGTTGAGAGTTTTTGCGTTGGTTTCTTTTTCGGGGTGCAAAGGTACAACATTTTTCCGGAAAAACCAAGCGCACGCACTATTTTTCATAAAAAGAACACATTTATTTGGTCATGTAGAACATTTGTTGTAACTTTGCACGATTTTTCGCGTGGCATAGGCTGCGCAATATGCCCCACAAGGCGGCAGGAGCGGCAAACGGGGGTGGCAGCGTCGGAGAGGAGCAGTGGCGGCAAGGGGGAGGAGCAGTGGCGGCAATGGATTGAATAAACTAAATACAAAATACAATGTCAAAGATTTGTCAAATTACAGGCAAGAAAGCCGAGCGGGGATGCAATGTCTCGCACTCGAAACGCCACACCAAGAGGACGTTCGATGTGAACTTGTTCCGCAAAAAGTTCTACTGGGTAGAACAGGATTTATGGATTGAGCTGAATGTGAGTGCAGCCGGTCTGCGAACTATCAACAAAATCGGGTTAGACGCTGCCCTGAAGCAGGCTGCCGAGAAAGGGTATCTTTAACCACTAAACAGGAGAAAAGACTATGGCAAAGAAAACCAAAGAGGCGCGTGTACAAGTCATCCTTGAATGCACGGAACAAAAGGCGAGCGGTATGCCCGGTATGTCCCGCTACATTACCACCAAGAACCGCAAAAATACTCCTGAGCGTTTGGAACTGAAGAAGTACAATCCGATTCTCAAGAAGTACACTATTCACAAGGAAATTAAGTAATTAAGAAAGGCTTAGAACTATGGCAAAGAAAGCGGTCGCTACCTTGCATACCGGTACAGCCGGTCGTAACCATTCCAAATGCATCAAGATGGTGAAGAGCCCTAAGACCGGGGCATATATCTTCCAAGAGGAGATTGTAGAAAACGAGAAAGTTGCCACTTATTTCAAGTAAAGAGCGGCAATATATTGTGCAAAAAAGCACGCTACTTTTGGTAGTGTGCTTTTTTTTGCCTACCTTTGCAACCGTTTCCGATGAGAAACGCGCAACTCCCTGCGGGGACAAGCGGAAACAATGGGCATTGCCCCTCTAATACAAAGAGAAGCAACATGTTAGGAATTGTAATAAACCCCAAATCCGGCAAACGCGCCTTTCGCGCCCAACGCCTGTATTTGTGGAAATTGTTAAAGGCACGGCACGAACCTTTCACCTATCGGGTTACGAAATATGCGGGGCACGCCATCGAATTGGGGCGTGAGTTGGTGGAGAAGGGGTATGACCAGATCCTCGTTCTTGGTGGAGATGGCACGCTCAGTGAGGTAATCAATGGCATTATGCGGGCGGATATTCCCGCCGAGCAACGCGCCAAAATCCAGTTCGGACTGATGCCGCGCGGTACGGGCAACGACTTTGCCCGTTATTGGAAACTGAACAAAGATTTCAAACGCTCCTTGGATTTGTTCTTCAACGGCAAGGCGCAACCCATTGATGTGGGCTGCGTTACCTACTGGCGCAACGGCATTGAGCATCACCGTTATTTCATCAACTCGGTCGGCTTTGGTGTGGACCCGTTGTGCTGCAAGTTGGCAGCGGAACTGAAGTATTACATTGGCAGTCATCATGTTAACTATTTCTTCGCGCTCTTCCTCGCCTTGGCGCAATACAAGTCGGTGCATGTGCGTTTGGACGCCGATGGTGAGCCGAAGGCGGAGGGTCCGATGTACACGATGAATATCGCCAACGGTCCGTATGTGGGTGGCGGTATGCGTTTGAACCCCGATGCCGACCCTTGCGATGGTGCGTTCCATACGATGTTTGTAACCACGCCGACTTTCAAGCAGATTGTGCTGGCGTTGCCGAAACTGTTTAACGGCAAACTGACCGAACTGCCGTTTATCCATACGATGGTGTCGCAAGACTTGGTGCTGAATACCAAGAAGCACTTGATGTTTGAGGCGGACGGCATTATTATGGACATCATGGGTCCCTGCAAGGTTACTTGCATGAAGAGTGCCCTGCAAATGACCGTCCCGACCTACTGCTGAGTGTTATGTTTTAGCGGTGGATAAGCGGATGATAAGCGGTGCTTGAGCGAGGACGCGGGCGTCCTTGCCTGCGGCAAAAGAAAGACCTCTCCATTTCCCTCCCATAAAAAAGACTGCCTAACAAGTTTTGTCAGGCAGTCTTTTTAGTATCGGATAATACCTTAGTTCTTCTTCACGAAATAGGCACCCATAACCTCTATCTTGTTTTGGTAGGAGCCGCGGAAACCGCGCAGGGTGATATTGTCGCCCGCTTTCAGTCCCAAAGAACCGTATGATTTATCGTTAGTTGTGCTGCCGACTGCAATGAACGCCTTGGTCAGACCATATACATAAACAGTCCCCGTTTCGTCTGTCAAGTCGAAATTGCCATAGGTAGCGTTTATACTTCCTCCAATGGTACCCGTCAGCTCGTAATAATCCGTTGTGGACTCAGGAGCCGCAATGAACTCCGCAATCGTTGCGACCTTTGCTTCCGGCTCTACTTGCTCCACATCGGGGTCAATGCCAATCTTTGTCTCGCCAACCTCCACATACGAAGGGGATTTGATACCAGCAACACTAAAATATTTTTCCAACGAGCCGTAGATAAGTACCTCTTTGCCCAACATATCCGGATTTTCCGGTAAGTTAAGAGCATTGCGAATAGCACCTGTAGGAAGAGCAACCGGCACACATTTGTTGTAGTCAGTTTCCGTAGCGGATGCTGCGACAATCAAATTGGTTCCGTATGTAACATCAGTAGCCGACGGCGTGAAAGGTGCTGCAAACTCAGCCCCACTTATTGCCTTACCCGCAATTTGCCCTACAATATAGGCTTTTACCCAGAAGTTACCTGTCTTACTATTTGCAAGAGCCATCACATCAGTTGCTGAATAGGGGTTCGCGCGCGTCCCGTCGCCGTCAAGGTCAGCAGGGTCAATCGTGGAGCCTGCTTTTACAATGACTTTGAGGTATCCGTTTGCCGCTTCGGGCGTGGTGGTCTCATCTTTTACATAATTTTTCAACGGACTGATGAGTACCACCGAATCGCCTACATTCAAGATTTGGTCAGCCGAGGTGAATTTCTCGTTGTTCAGATAGTTGATATAGTAGCAACCAATGAAACCTGTTGCGTCGGTCAATTCAAAGTTGATGTTGCCATAGTCCACCAATTTTTCAGCATCCGTATATACACCTGTCACCTTACCACGCAGTTCATAGGATTTATCGGTAGAAGCCTTTGGCTCAAGTGCATTGGCAATCTCAAGGGCTTGCGCTACCGTAATTACCTCATAGGATGTGGTGTCCGTCTTGGTTGTATCACCATCCCCGCCGCCGTTGGGACCGACGATGGGGGCGTTTTCGTTACATGCCGTGAATGCAACGGCAACCATCAGCGCAAGGGCTGAAAATACTTTGTTGAATTTCATACGATTGATATTTAGTAGTTTATATTGCCTATTTGGGTCAAGTGCCGCAATTTGTGTGCAAAGATACACCTTATTTTTGACCCCTGCAAATCTTTTTGCCTCCCGCGACAAATTTTGCGTACCCCGCCCCCGAGACAACTGCATCCAACTCCACAGAATTAGGAATTTTAGGCAATTAGGAATTTTTAGTTGATAGTTGATAGTTGAAAGAAGTTGAGTGTTGAGCGTTAAGTGTTGAGTGCAGTGGAGAGTTGTTAGTAGAGAGTAGGCTGTGCAAAACTATAAACTTTCAGCGTAGGAATTTTATTCAATGAGGAATTAGGAATGAATTAATGGATAATTCGTGGGAATTAATGTTTTATTCAATACGCCGCAGGCGAGGCGCCCGCGTCCCCGGTTTTGACGACGCGAGGTGCGTCGTCCCCTATGGGTGGCAGCATCCTTAGTGATAATTTGTTCGGATTTGCGTATATGCGAGAAAAGGCGTAACTTTGCAGGTTATTTGCTTTTAACGCACACGACATTCTAATCTATGGCAAAGTCTTTGAGTCAATTGTTCTTTGAAGCCACCGGCAAGAAAGCCGGCGAGCAGACCGCCCTGACCGCCTCCGGCAGCAACCGAAAGTACTACCGTATCGCCAGCGAGGACAATACCGCCTCCCTCATCGGCGTACAAGGGACATCACATGACGAAAATCACGCCTTCCTCTATATGGCGCAACATTTCCTGAGCAAGGGGCTGAATGTGCCCAAAGTGCTGACGGTGAGCGACGACGAGATGAACTATGTGCAACAAGACTTGGGCGATACCCTGCTGTTCAACTACATTGCCGAAGGACGCAAGACCGGTGTTTTCAGCGCCAAAGAGAAAGATATGTTGCGTGCCACCATGCGGGCGTTGGCAAAATTCCAAGTGGTGGGAGCCGAGGACTTCGACTTCAACCAATGCTACCCGCAACCCGAATTCAACCTGCGCTCCATACTTTGGGATTTGAACTATTTCAAGTACTGCTTCCTGAAAGCCACAGGACTTGATTTTCAGGAAGACAAACTCGAAAACGAGTTCGAGCGACTTGCCTACATCCTGCTCCAAAACCGTATGAACGCCTTTATGTACAGGGATTTCCAGTCCCGCAATGTGATGATTTACACGGAAGCAGACGGGCAGGAAGTACCCTATTTCATCGACTTTCAAGGCGGGCGGCGCGGACCTATCTTTTATGATGTGGCGTCCTTTCTATGGCAAGCGAAAGCCAACTTCCACCCCGACCTGCGAGAGGAACTGATAGAGGTCTATTTGGATGCGCTGGAGCAGTACATGCCCGTTGACCGCGATGCCTTTTACGACACACTGAAGCACTTTGTCCTTTTCCGCACCATGCAAGTGCTTGGGGCATACGGCTTCCGCGGCTACTTTGAAAAGAAACCCCACTTCCTGCAGTCCATACCTTTCGCCATCGAGAACCTGCGCGAACTGCTCAAATATGCCAGCGATGACTACCCCTACCTCATCGAGGTGCTGCAAAATATGACCGAGATGAAGCAATTCAAGGAGGTGGGCGTGCGCAAACCCCTTGTGGTAAAGGTGTATAGTTTCTCCTACAAACGCGGAATACCTGCCGACAGTTCGGGAAACGGCGGCGGATTTGTGTTCGACTGCCGCGCCGTGAACAACCCCGGCAAGTACGAGCGGTTCAATTTCTTTACCGGAATGGACGAACCCGTCATTCGCTTTTTGGAAGAGGACGGCGAAATCACACCTTTCCTGGAGCAAGCCTACCAGTTGGTGGACTTTTCGGTGAAACGCTACATCGACCGCGGCTTCCAAAACCTCATGGTGTCTTTCGGCTGCACGGGCGGGCAACACCGGTCGGTCTATGCCGCCGAGAAAATGGCAGAACATATCAACACCAAGTTTGGCGTGGAGGTGCAATTGGTGCACCGCGAACAAAATATGGAGAAACTGCTGAACGCTAAATCGTAAAAACAGAAGGTAATAGTCTGACAATGAAACTCTTAATGGTATTTCTGGCGATGCTCACGACCTATTCGCAGAGCACTTTCCATACGGAGAGCCCTGTGGAGGTCAATGCACCCGCCGACTCGTGCAACCGTGTAATCGACACCCTAATACACCAACTGCAGACCGACCCGAAACTGCTCTCGCCATGGGCGTTTGCGGGTACCGGCGAACAAACGGATGACAAGAAAAACGCCCTGTTCCTTGTGTGGAAAGAGGCGGAATACAACCCCGAAACGCACTACAGCCGCTTGCTTTTCGACATTTTAGTAAACGGGAAGCCGCAATTCAAGGATGCCGTCATTGAGAGTATCGTTACGGACACCATGGCGGGCAACCGACGGGATATCCGTGTGGATATCTACTATTCGGGGGCTATCCTGAAACAGGCGTGGGGCAATTTCCATATCTTGCCGACAAGCGACAGCACCACCCACATGTCCATTGATATTCACATCAAGTTTGGGTGGTTTTTCCGCATCTTCATATCCCGCAAGGTCTATAGCGAAACCATCGATTGGCGCGTGGAGCGCTTTATGCAGAACCTCAAAATGGCTTCCGAAGGGCAAATGCCCTCCGACGCCTACTGGCAAGAGCAAGAGGAGTTGCAAGCAGAATAACAATGTATTTGTCTAAATAACTAGGTATGAAAAAAAGATTTCTTTTTGTGGTAGCAGCCGTAGGGACTGCCCTTGCCGCTACGGCAACTGTTCCCGCAGGGGCTATTGCCGGTAAGTTCTCTGTTGCAGCAGGCGAACAAGTGTATTTCGCGCAGGGTAACCTGCAATATCAAGCCAGTACCCATACTTGGCGTTTTGCCGAAGCGCAAACGGACACGATTGGACTTGACAACCAAAACACAAGTGCCGACTACGAAGGCTATATTGATGTGTTCGGCTGGGGCACTGGCACCCATCCTACCACCGTTGGCGAATACGATGACTATAGCACCTACACCGATTGGGGCGCCAATTCTATCAGCAACGGGGGCAATCAAGCCGACTTATGGCGTGCGCTGACGAAAAGCGAGATGGGCTATGTTCTCTATGGGCGTGCCCATGCGGACAGCCTCTTTGCTCTCGGCACAGTGGACGGCGTGTATGGTTTGATTCTTCTGCCCGATACATGGACATTGCCTGCGGGTTGCACTTTTACACCGAGTGTTCGAAAAGGTTTGGTTTGGGACAATGCGGGGAAATACTTTGCCAACGAGAAGAGAGATAACTACACACACAATATCTATACGCAAGAACAATGGGCGGCGATGGAAGCCCATGGTGCGGTGTTCTTGCCCGCCGCAGGTTACCGTTATGACATAGATATGTACGACACACAGTATGCAGGTTATTATTGGTACTCTACACCCGCGGACGCCTACTATTGCTATGCCCTCTATTTTGATGTAGAGCAACTCTATCCCCAATATATGGAAATGCCCTGCGGCGGCTTTGCCGTACGCTTGGTGCAACCCATATACTCCACAGGAATTTCTACGCCGCAAGTTGCGACCGAGAAAGTAGAGAAGATACTACAGGGAAATCATGTAGTCATTCGACGCAACGGGCTAACTTATTCGTTATTAGGTGTTTCCTTGTAATTTTCACAATCCGTACAACGAGGTAGCCCGTTGCACGGATTGGCAAAAAACCGTATTGACAACACCATGGATATATTGGAAAAGATAGAAGGACTGGAAGCGAAGTTCCACGAGGTGAGCCTGCTGATTACCGACCCTGCCGTGATAGCCGACCAAGCACGCTATGTGCGGCTGAATCGAGAGTACCACGACTTGGAGCGGGTGCTGTCGTCGGCGGAGAAATATAAGAAAGCACGCACAAACTTGGAGGAAGCAAAGAACCTGTTCCACAACGAGTCAGACCCTGAACTAAGGGAAATGGCACGGGCGGAGATAGACGAATTAGAGCCGCAGATACCTGCACTGGAAGAAGAAGTGAAACTTATGCTGCTGCCGCAAGACCCCGAGGACGGGAAGAATGTGGTGATGGAGATTCGTGGCGGTACGGGCGGCGACGAGGCGGCACTATTTGCGGGTGACCTTTTCCGCATGTACACCAAGTATTTTGAGATACACGGATTCAAATATACGGTGTCGTCGTTCTCGGAAGGTGCTGTGGGCGGATACAAGGAAATCATTTTCAATGTAACGGGGCAAAATGTGTACGGTACGCTGAAATATGAATCGGGCGTGCACCGTGTGCAGCGGGTTCCTGCCACAGAAACGCAAGGGCGAGTGCATACCTCGGCGGCAACGGTGGCGGTACTGCCTGAAGCCGATGAGTTTGAGGTACATATCAACGAGGGAGAGATAAAATGGGAGACTTTCCGTTCGGGCGGTGCCGGCGGACAGAATGTGAACAAGGTGGAGTCGGGCGTGCGCCTGCGATACAACTGGAAGAACCCGAACACGGGCGAGGTGCAGGAGATACTGATTGAGTGTACCGAGACACGCGACCAGCCGAAGAACAAAGAGCGGGCATTGTCGCGCCTGCGCACACAGATATACGACAAAGAACACCAAAAGTACATCGATGACATTGCCGCACGACGCAAAACAATGGTTTCCACAGGCGACCGTTCGGCGAAGATACGCACCTACAACTACCCGCAAGGGCGTATTACCGACCACCGTATCGGCTACACGGTGTATAACCTTGCTGCCTTTATGGACGGAGATATACAAGGGGTAATAGACGCCCTACAAGTGGCCGAGAACGCCGAACGCCTGAAAGAGAGCGAACTGTAGTTTGGGACAATTGCTATTCATAGACCCTCCGTAGTAAGCGAATATGTATCTATTTTATACGCCGGACATAGAGACGAGTAAGTGCCTTTCGGAAGAGGAATCTGGGCATTGCATACGGGTGCTTCGCTATACGCGGGGCGATAGCATTCTGCTGACAGACGGGCGTGGGACTACCTACGAGGCACGCATTACCAACCCGCATCCGAAGCACTGTGAGTTTGAGGTGGTAAGCAGGGAGGAGCAACAGCCATCGCACCCCTTTCATCTCCACATTGCCATTGCACCGACCAAGAACATTGAACGGCTCGAATGGATGGTGGAGAAGTGTACCGAAATAGGTATTGACGAGATTACACCCCTACTCTGCCGTTTCTCCGAACGCAAGCAACTGCGTACCGACCGACTCGAGAAGATTATCCTTTCGGCAGCCAAGCAGTCGCTAACGCCGTACTTGCCCATACTACACGAACTGACGGATTATCAAGACTTCATGCACGAATATGCCGCGACACGACATACCGAAACCGATAAGTTTATCGCCCATTGCTACAAAGAGGACAAGCGGTTGCTCAAAGACTTGATAGTGCGGGGGCACGACATGTTGGTACTGATAGGCCCCGAGGGAGATTTCTCGGAGCAAGAGGTACAACAAGCCCTTGCCGAGGGGTTTCGCCCCGTAAGCCTTGGGAACTCACGCCTACGCACCGAAACGGCAGGTGTCATTGCCTGCCATACGGCGATACTCCTTAACGAGTAAGGGGTGTTGCGGGGAGGTGAAAGTTACTTGACAGAGTTATCCTGCAAGTCCCAACCGGTCAGCGTTGCGATGTAGGGGATAAGGGCATAGGCTATCTTGCGATGCCCTTCGTAATTGGGGTGCGCCGAGGCACCTAACTCCGAGTCGTTATTGTGCAAGGCGGGGCAATAGCCCAAGTAATATACCTGCTGCATGCCGCAGTTGTTCACCAAATCCCGTACATAGGTGAATAAGTACTCGTGCGTTTTGGGTGTAACGCAGAGAATAGGATGTTGCTCCCCGTAATTGTCTTTTATCTCCCGCAACAGTTGGTAGTAATGGTCGCGGAAGCGTTCATATTTGGGTTGCATTGCGACCGAGAAGTCGTTTGCTCCCAAGTAGATTACCGTCAGGGCAGGACGAAAGTCGGAGTTGGTAACCTGCCAGCGCGTGGCAGCCGTTGAATCGGTGTCGAAGGTCTGCAAGTAGCGGTCGGGCATCAGCCAGTCGGGGTACTTTGAATTATAGTTACGGGCTATCCCCATCCCCGAATGGGCAACCGAGAAATAATCGGCGTCGAAATAGCGGGATACGATAGCGGCATAAGTCTTGGACGCATTCTCCGTTTCCGGCGTAAAGGGGTCGGTCTTTATACTGTTCTCGGAGCCGTAACCGCACGTGTAACTATCACCGATGAACTCCAACTGACGCTCGCGCAGCGGTGTTGCCGCATAGAACTTGTCCGCCGTGAAAGCGTGTACCGTGGTTGTCCCCTGCTCGCCCTCCGTGCGCTTTTGGAGTATGACCTCGTGTCTGCCACGCCGCGTTTTGTTTACAGGGTCGGACGCTTCCACCAGCGTGATGGTTGTGTCGTTCCCTTGTGTGGCAATGACGCGGGTCGGTGCTTCGTCGGTCGGGCAATCGACCCACACATTATAATAATTGCGTTTCGTATCCGACACCTTCATCGTAAGTGTCTTTCCCGAATAGGCAACGCGAACCATTGTTGCCGTCCAGTCAAACAACACATTCTGCCCTTGCACTGCCGTCCGACCGATATAGACAATACGCGGGTCGTTGGCAGGTAGGGTCTCTGCCATTACACCCAAGGCTCCCATCAGGAACGGGAACAGGATAACGAACTTTTTCATACGCTTATTCAAAGGCTCCCATTTGCAACATCGATACCTCTTTTGCGGTAAGGAACCGGTATTTGCCGCGTCCTACATTCTTTTTGGTCAGCCCCGCAAACGATACACGGTCAAGTTGGGTTACTTTGTAGCCCACTTTTTCAAACATACGGCGAATAACGCGGTTCTGCCCCGAGTGTATCTCGATACCCAAATGCCTGCGGTCTTCTTTGGGGAACTCCAAAGCATCGGGAACCACTTTCTCGCCGTCGATATCAATGCCGCTGCGCAGTACTGCCTCATCGGCTTCGTCCAAATCGCGGTCCAAAGTAACGGCGTATATCTTCTTCTTGCCGAATTTCGGGTGGGTGAGTTTGGCTGCCAAGTCGCCATCGTTGGTCAAGAGCAACACCCCCGTCGTGTTACGGTCGAGACGCCCTACCGGGTAGATACGCTCCGCACAGGCATTGCGTACGATGTCCAACACCGTATGCCGCTCTTGCGGGTCATCGGTGGTTGTTACCGTATTTTTGGGCTTGTTGAGCAGGATATACACCTTTCGTTCACGGCGTACAGGCTGGTCGTGGAACATAACCTTGTCGGTAGGCAAGACCTTTGCCCCCAGATTGTCCACAATCTGACCATTCACCGATATAACGCCTGCCTGGATAAAGTCGTCCGCCTCCCGACGGGAGCAGATGCCTGCGTTTGCCAAGTACTTATTCAGGCGGATCGGTTTGGTCGGGTCTTCGTAATTCTTGATATACTCTTGGCGCTTGCGCTGTGAATAGACTCCGGAGTTATAGTGCGGCTTCGGACGCGGGGTGCCGCCATTGGGGCGATAGGACGGGCGATGCTCGCCGTCTGCCGTGTAGGAACGCGGCTCTACCTTCTCGGCATGTCCGACGGGGCGCGTAAAGCGTTGGCGCATCCTTCCCTCACGGGGAGAAGCGTTCGGGTTGAAACGAGGTCTTTCGGAACGGAATTGTCCGTTGGAGGTGGCGTCATTTTTCGTGCGGAGATTCTCATCTTGGCGGTAATCACCCTGACGCGGGGCTTCATGGTCTTGTTCAAACATCGTTTGATGGAATTAGAATAAATTAGAGTTCCTTTCGAGTTTCCATTGAGAGGGTCTCGGTTGTTATATCATCATATAGACTCCAAGCGTACTCAGAGCCTATATGAGATATCCGCCGGATAACGCGACCTTTCACGCTATCCGTAGAAAGCGATTAGGCTTCTGCTGCTTTCTCAATCGCCAGTTTACCACGATAGTAGCCGCAGGAAGGGCATACCGTGTGGTAAATGTAGTGTGCGCCACAGTTGGGGCAAAGAGCCAATGCGGGCATCTTTGCTACATCATGGGTACGACGCTTGGCTTGCCGAGTGTGCGATTGTCTTCGTTTAGGATGTGCCATATTGTTTTTATACTTTTATTGTTAAATGTTTCACTTCGAGCGCTTGTTTTCACCTGCCACGCAGAACGACCGGTGAGGGCAAGCCCCTTCGCGTTATGTTGTCTCCTCCTCCGACACTGCACACAGGTGATCTTGGAGAAGCGCAGCCATGTGAGGGTTGCAACCACCGTTTTGGTGACGATGCACTATCGGAAGATTTACAATAATCAATTCGTATGCCAACCACGCCAAGTCCAAAGTCTTTACCTCCCCGTCCCAGTCCCATTCGCTTTCCTCAGCGAAAACGGTTTCATCCATCGGGTCCAAGCATCGGTCGCAGGTTACCTGCACGGTACCGTTCACACGGAGGTGCAAGTCGAAATCCTTTTCACGCAGTTGCAGCACCGCGTTCACCAGCACATTTCCCCCCAAGAGTTCCGTCTTTTCTATGGAACGGAAGTAAGCATCGCCCAACGAGAATTCGAAACGATGCTCGCCGACCTCCAAGGTCTCCAAACAAACACTATGTGCCGACAACTCGTCCATTCTCATACCCGTTCATCAAGACGCGCACAGGCGCATTTGCGAAATTGGCGTGCAAAGGTAGTGCTTTTCTGCGAGAGTACCAAATGTTTTCTGCAAAAAAAGATGTCAAGACGCTGTATTGCCAGTGGGGAAAAGGTTGGGAGGGGATGGGAGGACAATGGGAGGATAAAGGGGAGGGGTTAGCGGATGCAATGGAAGACGGCACCCACACGGCGTGCCATCTCTCCGTCGGTGTCCTCGCGATCCCCGATGACGATACACTGCTCCGGCGTGACATGGACATACTCCAATATCGTATCCAAGAGTTGGCGGGCGGGCTTCAATCCGCCCAAGACGGGCGATGCAAAGACCGCGTCAAACAGGTTCGTTTCTAATCCCAAGGCTTGCAGTTTCTCTTCCGCGCACGCATAATCGGAGAGCAGAACAACGGCGATATGCTGTTGCCTGCAAGCGGCAAGGAAGGGACGCACCCATGCATAGGGACGGTAATGCCGAAGGCAGGAAACCATGAGGGGCATATATATGGTGGCATACCACCATCGTACGAAGTGGGTGGTGCACAGGCGGTGGCGTACCATATTGGCGAAAAAGACCTCCTCGAAGGCTGCTTGCGAGCCGAACCACTGCCCCCGCATCTGCCGGCGCACTTTCCTGTCTTTCCACAAGAGCGGCGATTCGAGCAAATCACCGAGCACCATGCGCAGCCCCAAGCCGCGCTTGTCGTAGAGCGTGCCGTCCAAATCGAGCACCACTGCTTTGGTCTCGGGACGCAATATGGCTGCCGTTATTTCCACTGCCGCTTATGCCACAATAACCGTGCCAGACCCGATAGGGGCACATTATTTTTCGCGTGCCTCCCCACAGACCGCTGCCGCAAAAAAGCCCCCCGACAGGTTTTGTCGGGCGGGCTTTGTGCGAAACCACCGGAACGGCGGTGCGAGGGATGCGGATTAGCGGCGTATTACTTTTTTGCCGTTGATGATGTACAAGCCGGTCGGCAGGCTGCTTGCATCGGTGCCGAGGTACATGCCCATCACATTGTAGATGCCGCGCTGAACGGACGGTGTGGTTGCATCTGCCACTTCGTCCACAGAGGTTGAAGGCGTGGTGAAGTAATCGAAGTAGTCCCCGATACCGGCTTGCGCCTTGTAGGCATCGTAGGCTCCCTCCGGCAGGATGATTTCAACATCCTTGGGGGTAGGATACTCATTCGTGGCACCAATTATCCAAGGTATTTGCGTTTGGGTAGCGGTAACGCGCACTTGGCATTTCGGCGCCTTTGCGCCGCGAAACTCCAATGTTTCCAACTCGTTGAGGATGACGGAAATCACATCGATACTGTCCAATGTGGCGGGCAATATCAGTTTCTTTACTGGCATCTGGCCGCCCTTCAATCCGCTGTGAATGCCCGATGTGGCGATGTGTTTCAGCCCCTCGGGCAACTCCAAAGTACCCGTCATACCTTCCATGTTCTGCATAGCCTGCACGGCTATTTCTTCGATATGGCTCGATGCGGCGAAGGTTACGGAAGCGATGGTCTTGTTGTTGTAGAAGGCTTTCCGCCCCAAGGCAACGACAGGGAGGTCGGTGCGGGTGATGGCGGATTTCCCGTCGGTGATGGTGCAGGTTGTTCGGGCGATGGTAGCAGGAATCTCCACGCTTGTCAGCGTGCCGTACATATTGTCCGTCAGGTCTGCGATGATGGAAGCACTGTCCGCTTTGATAGCATAGTAGAGGTCGCCTGCACGCAGGGTGTCGGTTTCCGCGGCGGCAAAGCAGTCAAAGTAGTCCCAACCTGCTTCCGCCCTGTAGTACTTCTCGCTGCCTGACGGCACGATGATTTTGGCGGCTTTCGGTGTCTGCACCTCGGCGTTGTTGGAGGTGAACGGCAGCGACGGCACATTGGCCTTACCGGTCGCCAAAGCACAATGTGGCGGCATAACGGCGTTGCAGATGATGGTATCGATGGCGGCTACTTGCAGCGACATAACATCCAGACTGTCGAGCGTGGAGGGCAAGGTAAGTTTGTGAAGCACCATACCTGCGTTGGCGCCGACACTCTGTATCGCGGTCAGAGGCAGGTGTTTCACCCCCTCGGGCAAGGCTAACTCCTTGATACCGAATGCCCCTTGAAAGGCCTGCATGCCGATTTCCACTACTTTGCTGCCCTCGGCGAACTCAATCGTGAGGCAGGTGGATTTGCTGAACGCCCCCTTCCCGACTGCCGTCACATCGTAGGTATTCCCCTTGTTGGTTACCGTTACAGGGATAAGGATCTGCTCCTGCGTATAGACAAACTTGTTGTCTTTGCGAATGACCGAAGCCGTCTGCGTGTCGTTGTTCAGTTCGTAGTACACATCGTTTACCTGAATGGTGTCAAGGCTGGCTGCCAGCATGCTCCCTGTGAGCAGGACTGCGCCGGATAAAAGCGTAATTTTGTTCATATTGCATTTATTTATGGATTGCCATTGATTCAAAAAACGCTGCAAAATTACAGAGATTGTGCCATTCCCGCAATCCCCAAAACAGGGGAATCGGGGGAGCGTGCCGCGCGGGAGGGAGGGGATTTTTAATTTTTAATGTTTAATTATTAATGTTTAATTATTGTTGTTGGGGGCAGGGGGGCTTTTGGGGTGTTTCTTGTGTTGTTTTTGTGTGGGTTTGGGGCGGGAGTGGTGCGGGAGTGATTCGAAGGAGATGCGGGAATCACATAAGAATCACATAAGAATCACATAAGAATTACATAAGAATCACA
>CAVGOI010000014.1:0-48935 GCA_963630875.1 Mycobacteriaceae bacterium
ACCCAGAGAAAAATTGAACTTCTCTACACCTTACGAGTGCTTCTTCAAATATTTTTCCTAACTTTGCACAATAAATTGCATTTGTTATTGGACAGTACACCAATATACCCTAATCACTTTGGCAAACGGATGCTGCGACAGAAACTACTCATAGGACGGAGCCGGATAGGGAAGTGTTTGATAGGACTATGCTTGGCAACGGGTTGTTTTGCGCAACGATCTGCTGCCAATATGGATAATGTATTGGAGGATATCTACAACCAACTTGCCGAGTACGATAACATCCCGTGGGAGGAGGTGCAGGAAGACCTGACCGAGATTGCCCTTCAACCCATTAACCTCAATCAAACCACCGAAGAAGAACTGAACCGCCTGCATTTCCTGACCGCCGAACAGATTGACGCCATCCTGCTCTACCAATACAAACACCCCTTCCAATCCCTCTACGAACTCCAACTCATCCCCGAACTGCAAGACTACGATATCCGCAATCTGCTGCCCTTTGTGGTAGTGGGAGAGGCTGCCCGACAAGAAAAGTTGTACTTTCGTGAGGTGTTCCGTTATGCCCGCCACGAACTGACCCTGCGCACCGATGCCCGCAACTGCGAAGACTACACCAACGACCCTTTCTATGCCAAATTCCGCTACCGCTTCAACTACCAAAACCGCGTGCAAGCCGGACTGACCATCGGGCGTCCGACCGGCTCGGGGTGGCGGAATATGCAATACGGAGGCTATATCCAACTGCGCGACATGGGGTGGCTGAAGAGTATGGTTGTCGGTGATTTTCAAGCCTCTTTCGGGCAGGGATTGGTGGTCGGGAGCCCGCTGAATTTCGGCAAAAGCAGTTCTATCACACCCATGAACAGCCAAGAGGGCATTCGGAAAAGCACTGCCATTGACCCGAGTTTTCACACCTTTCACGGCGTAGGTGCCACCGCACGCGTGCGGTGGGCGGATATATCGGCGTTCTACTCCCTGCAACGCGAAAAAGACAGCGTGTGGCACCATGTGGTGGGCGCCGATATTACCGCGCGTTGGAAACAACTGAAAGTGGGCATCACCGCCCTTGAGAATCTATATTCCGACGCGTCCTCCCCGCCCCAAATGGTTGTGGGACTTAACGCCCGCTACAACATGGGACGCCTCGATATATGGGGCGAAATAGCCACAACGCAAGGGGAGAAATGGGGTATCGGCGGGATAGGCGGCTTGCGTCTAACACCCGTGAGCGGGTTGGAGTTGCTGGCACTATATCGCTACTATTCAGCCGATTACAACAACCTATACGCCCATTCCTTTTCCGAGAAAACCAAAGTGAACGATGAGAACGGTTTCTATTTGGGCATGGAGGTGCGGAGGTTGCGTCACTGGCGGTTCACAACCTACATCGACGGCTTCCAAAACGGATACGACGGACTGCTGCAAGCCGATTTCCAACCGCGGCAGGCGTATGCGATGAGTTGGAAAATACGCGTCCGGCGCCAAACCAACCGAGAGACCTACGCTTTCCGCTACCGGTTTGTGTACACGCTGTCCCAATGGACTTTCCGCACGCAGGCGGATATGAACTATGTGTTGGCAGACTCCTACAAGGGCAATGACTATGCGCTGCTGCCAAATATCGGCTTGGGATACGGCGCTTCGGTGTATCAGGATGTGGAATACCGTGTGCGCCGTGTGCCGATTGTGCTGCAATTCCGGGCGCAGGCTTTTGACGCCCGCCTATGGTACAACCGCATTTATGCCTACGAAAACGATGTGCTGTACGCTGCGGCATTCCCCTATGTGTACGGCGTGGGCGGGCGACTGTATGCCAATGCACGCTACCGCATAAACGACATAGTGTCGGTGTATTTACGCCTCAGCGAAACGATTTATCATGCCCGATGGGCTGCCGACAAGTCCAAGAAACCGACCCGTACCGATGTACATCTGCTGGTGCGTATAAAATTATGAGAGCCGAAACGAGGCTCTCATAATCAACAGGTTACCAATAAATAACCCAATAGGCTATCCCAAATAGGTGCGCAAGACATTGCTGCGCGAACTGGTCTTGAGTTTCCGAATGGCCTTTTCCTTAATTTGACGGACACGCTCGCGCGTAAGACCCTGCTCAACACCGATTTCCTCCAAAGTCTTCTCGGGAGTGCCGATACCGAAGAACTGACGGATGATTTTCGACTCACGCTCGGTAAGGGAAGACAATGCACGGTCTATCTCACGCGATAACGACTCGTTGATGAGCGTGTGGTCGGCATTGGGCGAGTCCTCGTTGATCATGACATCAATCAGGCAGTTGTCTTCGCCCTCCACAAAAGGCGCATCCACACTGACTTGACGACCCGACATCTTGAGCGTGTCGGCAATCTTGTCCACAGGGATATCCAATATCTCCGCCAACTCCTCCGCACTCGGCTTGCGCTCGTGCTCCTGCTCGAAACGCTGGTACGCCTTGTTGATTTTGTTGAGCGAACCCACTTGGTTGAGCGGCAGACGGACAATACGCGACTGCTCCGCCAAAGCCTGCAGAATTGATTGGCGAATCCACCATACGGCGTAGGAGATGAACTTGAAACCTCGTGTCTCGTCGAACTTCTCGGCGGCTTTGATGAGCCCTAAATTGCCCTCATCTATCAGGTCAGGAAGGCTCAAACCCTGATTCTGATATTGCTTGGCAACGGACACCACAAACCGGAGATTGGCGCGTGTGAGTTCCTCCAAAGCCGCACGGTCCCCGTTACGGATACGACCTGCCAACTCCACCTCTCTGTCCACGGAAATTAGATTCTCCCTGCCAATCTCTTGGAGGTACTTGTCCAAGGAAGCCGACTCACGGTTGGTAATCGATTTTGTAATCTTTAATTGACGCATAGTTTGAGTTTTATCTATGTGATTCGGTCGGGATTCGAACCCGAGACCCACAGCTTAGAAGGCTGTTGCTCTATCCAACTGAGCTACCGAACCTGCCCGCCGACACAAAGCACCTCTATAGACACACAACAAGGAGCCTACAAGGGCAATTTGGATGCAAAGGTACTACAAATAGGCAATACCTTGCAAATTAAAATCGTTTTTGTCGCAATTTTCTTACCGAGTGAGCTATAGCAGCGCGTCAAAAAGTTTTTGTAACTCTGCCTTGCGGACGGCTCCGACATGACGGTTTACCAACTCCCCGTTCTTGAAAAACAATAGGGTAGGTATATTCATGATACCGTACATAGCACAGGTGGCATCATTTTCGTCCACATTGAGTTTGCCTACAATAATGCGACCCTCGTACTCCTCCGCCAACTCATCTACAATGGGCAACATCATCTTGCAGGGACCGCACCAGGGAGCCCAAAAGTCCACCACAAGAGGTTTCCCATCGGATAGCAATGCCTGAAAAGTAGCATCTGTAATTTCTTTTGCCATAAGCCTACAGGTTAATTAAAGTGTGTTTGTTATTGTTTGTTTGCTTACCCTTTTCCGACAACAGTATATCGGTTATCGGGTCTTCAATCTGTTCTTGAATCGCCCGTTTGAGCGGACGCGCACCATACCGTTTGTCTCGGGCTGTCTCTAACAATTGTCGGCGCGTGGCGGGAGATATACGCAACTGGTAGCCCAAAGACGCCAAGCGTTCGCGCAACGGTTTTAATTCTACTGCCAATATCCGTGCCAAATCTTCTTCATGGAGGGAGCGGAAAACCACGATATCGTCCAAGCGGTTCACAAATTCTATGGGGAATGTGCGTCGGAGTGCCTGCAAGAGCGTCCTGCGCGAAGCCGCCTCTCTGCCCTCGGAAGCCTCAAATCCTACGCCGCTGCCAAAATCATTGAGTTGGCGCGTGCCGACATTGCCGGTCAGGATGAGTATCGTATTCCGAAAATCCACCCTGCGCCCTTGCCGGTCGCTCAGCCGTCCCTCATCCAACACTTGCAGCAGGAGATTGAAAATATCCGGATGCGCTTTCTCAATCTCATCGAACAATACGATGGAATAGGGTTTCCGGCGGACGGCTTCTGTCAGTTTGCCGCCCTCCTCATACGCCACATAGCCGGGAGGTGCCCCCACCAACAGGCTGACGGTGTGCTGCTCGCTGTACTCCGACATATCCAACCGGATAAGCGCGTCCGAACTCCCGAACAACTCCTCCGCCAAACACTGCGCAAGATAGGTCTTTCCCACCCCTGTCGGTCCCAAGAAGAAGAAACTGCCGATGGGGCGTTGCGGGTCGCGCAACCCCATGCGTGCGCGTTGTATTGCCTTGACGACGGCTTTCACGGCATCGGGTTGCCCAATGATCTGCCGGTTGAGTGCCGCCTCCATATTCCGCAGCCGTTCTTTCTCGGTCGTTGCGACCTTCTGTACGGGGACATTGGCCATTTGGCTGACAATATAAGCCACATCGTATTCCGTGACAACAGGGACTTTGTGCGTGGCGGCATGGGCGCGTCGGTATGCCCCCGTCTCATCCAAAGCGTCAATGGCTTTATCGGGAAAGACACGGTCGGAGATATACCGGTCGGTCAGTTGCACGCAGGCTTGCAATGCTTCCTCCGTGTAGGTTACATGGTGGTAAGCGGCGTAGGTACTTTGCAGATGCTGCAGAATAGAGAGCGTTTCACCCGCCGTCATGGGCGGCACAATCACCTGCTGGAAACGCCGTTCCAAGGCTCCGTCTTTCTCAATGGAAGCATGGTACTCCTTGAATGTGGTCGCACCGATACACTGCACCTCGCCACGCGCCAAGGCAGGCTTCAGCATATTCGCCGCGTCCATATTGCCGCGTTCATTGCCCGCACCGATAATCGTATGGATTTCGTCCACAAAGAGAATGATATTGTGCCGTTGCTGCAACTCCTGCAATATACTCTTCACGCGTTCTTCGAATTGCCCGCGATAGGTCGTTCCCGCCACAAGGGCTGCCATATCCAAGGCGAGAATGCGTTTGCCTTGAAGCGCAGGTATGCCGTCGGCAACTATTTTCAATGCCAACCCCTCCACAATAGCCGACTTGCCCGTGCCCGGCTCGCCGATAAGGACAGGGTTGTTCTTTTTGCGGCGGGACAATATCTGCGTTATGCGCTCTATCTCTTGTTCGCGCCCGATGACGGGGTCTAATTCTCCACGCTGCGCTTGTGCCGTCAAGTCGCGGCTATATTTATCCAATACCGGCGTTTCGGCTTGCTTGTTTTCGGATGGTTCGGCAGATGTGTCTAACCACGCAAGCCACGGGGACTGCCGGTCAGGTGCCGCCGTACTTGCCGGATTGTCGGAAGAAAGTTGGGGCTTGCGCAGGAGGCGTTCGATACACTCGTAATCCACCCCAAAAGACTGCTCGATGAACTTTGCGGGAAAGTTAAGACGCTCGTGCAGGATAGCCAACAGCAAATGACTGCTACCGCACACCTCCGCCTGCGAGGAGGACGCTTCCTTCGCCGCCAAGCGTAAAATACGCTCTCCCGAATGGGATAATCCCCGAACCGGTACGGTGATGGTCTGGCGTAAACGGTTATCAATGGCCCCCTTCAAAGTATGCTCGTCCACCCCTGCCTGCATCAGCAGTTGGTAGGCCTTGCTTTCTTTCTGCCGCAAAATCGCCAAGACAAAGTGGTCGGGCAATACCTCCGTATTCCCCAATCGATGGGCTTCTTGCTGCGCATAAGTCAGAATCGTATGTAAGTGTTGCGTCTGTTGTATCATCTTCTTATCGGTAGAAATGCCATGCCAATCCGGCGCGGAAGATGTCCGGAGCCATCGGATAACCGGGCATTTCGTAGTATTGTTTGTTCATAAATGAGGCGTTGAAATGCCTGTATTGGGCAAAGAACTTCAGGTGTATGGAGCGTACATAGAAATTGGCATACACGCTCATCACGGGATAATTCCCCACTTTCTCCGTGTCCTGCAGGCAGAATTGCCCTAAGGCGGGGTTTAGCAAGGGGGCATAGTAGCGGGTGAAGTAGCGCAAGTCCACCCCTATCTGCGCATCCATTGCCCGGAACCAAGTACCGTGGTAATACAGGTTGTTGTACATCGTCAGAGCCGGCAGTGGAACGACGGAGGAAGTGGCGTGCTGATAGACAAGTGTATTGTCGAGATTCACCCAGGGGGTCGTTATATTCAGTTGCAGATTGGCAGCCAACACCTGTGTGTTTCCGTCCTGCTGCTGCGGCAAACCGCTTTGACTCCAATAAATATAGCGGGTCAGGTTCTCAAAATCCACGCCGACTTTGGTGGTTACCCATTTCGTGGGATATGCCACCTCGCCGCCCACATAAAAACGGAAGGTTTTCTGAAAACTGTTCGTCCACGCATAGTGGTTGCTGCGATAATATTGCAAATAGAAATCCGGTGTCTCATTGCGAATATAGGCTTTGGCGGTAACCGTCATCGAATCCTTGCCCAAACGGAATCCGGCATCCAAATGCCCGTTTACTTGAAACTCCCCTATTTTATAGCCCAACAGGCATACATTCCCGTCAAACCCGTAGTGAATGTGCTTTCCGCGATGCTTGTACAATGCGCCGCCCACATAGGTGTTGTTCGTCCATTGCTCGCCGAACAGGGTGTCCGGCATTTGGTGAATCGGGGTCGCTATGACAGCATTCCACGCATTGTTGGCAGTCTGCTCAAAACCGAGTATCCGCTCCTGTTGCCCGATGGCAGACACATGCCGTTGGCATTCGTTGGCGGCATATACCATGGCACCGAATTTCAACAGGGTGTTAAACTCCTCTTCAAAGGTTACGGTCAGTGTGTTTTTTATCGTCAGGCAAGCTGCCGTATCGCGTGTGGTTGCCGCATTTCGGTAGGTATTGGTATAAAAACCCTGCGAAGCGTTTTGCTCAACATACCGTTTGGTGGCATCTGCGACCTCAAAGATATGGCGGAAAGTGGTAACCGGCACATATTCTACCGTAACCGAGTCTTTTTTCTCCCACTTGCCGTTTTCATCGCGTTCTCGGTAATGCACTGTCCGCTCCCGCTCCACACAAATGCTGTAATAGTGGTTCAGGTAGCCGGACAGATACCGGAATCCGGACATCCCCTGCATGGTTACCGGCATATCTTCGGGATTAAGCGTCCCCTGCAAATCGGAAGGATTGCTCAAGCCGCCGTTCTCGAAATTGCGGAGCGTATTCCATGTGAATGCGGCTTGCAGGGAGTAGTGGTCGCCGTTGTAACTGCCGAAGACAGAGCCAAAGACCGTCTTGCCTTCCTGCGAGGAAAAGCGTCCGTAGGAGTTCAAGTAGTCTATCGTCATACCTAAATTCGTCCTGCGGTTGATATTGCCCGTAAACGAGAAACGCAGGTCGTTCTCGTCCAAATTCGTGACAAAGCCTTTGTGGTAGCCTATGGTGGAATAGGGTGTGGTGGTGTGGTAGAATTTCACATCACTCGGGGCAATGATATAGGGCGAATAAGCATCGGCAAAGACGAAATCAGCGCGTCTTTTCCGTTGAAAGAACAAGCGCGACTGCGTAGGGGAAATCAAGTTGGAGTTGCCCTGCGTGGAAATTGAATAATCATTCAGCACATTGCGCATGGGCATATTCATAAAGGAGGAATCCACTCGCTCCAAGGTATCGGCAATACCCGTCCAAGCGTCCAACTGCCATGCGCGAATGACGGTCGGCACTGCCGTATCTTTGGCAGACACTCCCACACACAGACAGATGACCACTCCCGCGAACAGGACTACTCGCCGCACCGTGTTATTTGCGTATCGTTGTTTCAAGTTCTACGCTTCCTCTCGTCCTTTTTCCGCAGTAGTTTGAGTTGTTTCTCAAGGGAGGCAATCTCTTTCTCCTGATTGTTGATGGTTTTCAGCAACTCGTTCAACTCCTCGTTTTCTATCGTAGTCGGGTATTGCTCCTCTACCCGCTGCAAGAAATCCGCCAGCACATTCATATAGTTGATGAAGGCATCGTATGCCGACTCAAACGGCGAGCCGCCTTGGTCGATATGGTTCATAAAGTGCAGATAATTGACATCTTGCAACATCAGCCAATCGTGCTTGAGTTGTTTGTCCTGGCACAGATGTACCCGCTCTGCCACGGCATAAAGTTTATGCAAAGCCTCCTGTTGCAGGTCGTTGCCGTTGTAGGTGCTCAAATCTTTGGCTTCGCCTGCCCATGTCAGCGGATAGGGCACGACCACCGAGTCGGTGGCAGTCATCTTTTTAACCACTTCCGCGGGGGTCATAAAGCCGATACCTTGCTCCAAAGCGTAGTAGGGCAAGGCTTTCAAGAAGTCGAATATGCCGGTTACAGCGGGTTGGCGCAGTCCGAAAGTCTCGGCTCCTGCCCAGATGTTGATCACCTGTTCTTCCTCCGGTAGCGCAGCAAGACGGGCGGTGTATTTCTCGGCATCGATGGGATAGTTCGTCCATGAGGTGTCCGAGAAATGGAATGCCAATTCATCGCTGAGGGCGGCATTGCGCAGCAGTACTTTCAGTTTGGGGGCTGCCGCACTCTGATACAAATAGTTGGGACTCTTCCAACTCAAGATATGTTTCGCCCCTTCCGTCATCACCGCCTTATAGCCTTGCCGCGACAACAGATCCGCTATCTCGTCCGAATAGAGCAACTCCGTGCCGAACACCACGGCGGACTGCTGCCCGAACAACTCTTTCACCACACCTTGCTGCATCTCCAACTGCTCAACAGCCTCGTTCTCGTTGTAAACCTCCGACAACGAGTAGGCGTACGGCGTGGCGACAAACTCCACACACCCGGAGGCTGCCAACTCCTTGAGGGTGTCAATCATCTCGGGAGCAAACTGCTCGAACATTGCCAACATCGTCCCCGATACCGACAAGGCACAATGGAACTTGCCTTTGGACAGGCGCACCATCTCCGACAAGGTTCTGCACAAGGGTAAATACGAGTTGTGTACGAGGTAGGCGACACTCTCCTCCGTTTGCAAATCATCGTAGTAGTAGTGGTCTTGTCCTATCTCGAAGAAACGATAGCGTTTCAGCCGATAGGGAGTGTGCATTTGAAAGCAGAAACATATATTTTTCATCATTCTGTCTCCTTTCTATCCGTGTATTTGTATTACTTGTTCATAAATTTTCCGTACTTTAAGCCCCGCATCGTACCAGCGTATGGTATTCACTTCCGCCTGCCCTTCGCGGTGCAGCGACTGATACATCATCGGGTATTGCACAATGGCGTAGATGGCGTCTGCCATGGCATCAATATCCCAATAATCGATCTTGATGGCATGGGTCAGTATCTCAGCACAGCCCGATTGTTTGCTGATAATGGTCGGCGTTCCCACCTGCATGGCCTCCAAGGGGGAGATACCAAATGGCTCGCTCACACTGGGCATCACATACACATCGCTCTCCGCCAACATCTCCTGCACTTGTCGCCCGCGCAGGAAGCCCGTGAAGTGGAACCTGTCCGCAATGCCGCGTTGGGCGACGAGGTCTATCATCTTCTCCATCATATCCCCGCTGCCTGCCATCACAAAACGCACATGCCGCGTTTTTTGCAGCACACGAGCGGCGGCTTCCACAAAATACTCCGGTCCTTTCTGCATGGTGATACGCCCCAGGAAAGTTACGATTTTATCCGGACGGGATGGTTTGTGGAAACTGTCCGCATCGGGCAAGGGCTCCACGGCGTTGTGTACGGTGCTGACCTTTGCGGGGTCTTGGTGGTACTTCTCGATAACGGTGTTGCGGGTGAGATTGCTCACGCAGATGATATGGTCTGCCTCGTCCATCCCTCGCTTCTCGATGGCGTACACTGTGGGGTTTACATTGCCTCGGCTGCGGTCAAAATCGGTGGCATGCACATGAATGACCAAGGGTTTGTTGGAGATATGCTTGGCGAATACGCCGGCAGGATAGGTCAGCCAATCGTGGCTGTGGATGACATCAAATTCCAACGAGTTTGCCAAGACGCTTGCCACGGCTTCGTAGTTGCCGATTTCCTCCAAGAGGTTGTCGGGGTATCTGCCCGAGAAGTTCACGCACCCCAAGTCGTCCGTTCCGATACGGCGGAAATCATAGCGTATCCCGTCGCGATAGTGGTAATACTCTTCCGGCGACATCTTGCCTTCCATACGGTGGCGGACATAGTCGTAGTCGTTGTCTTTCCACACAATAGGAATGTTGCACGCCCCGATTATTTTCAGGAACGATTGGTCTTCGTCTCCCCATATCTTGGGGATAACAAAGGTAATTTGCATATCGCCCTGCTCCGCCATACCGCGTGTAAGCCCGTAACTGGCAGTACCTAATCCGCCCAAGATGTGGGGTGGGAACTCCCATCCAAACATTAACGCTTTCATATCACTCCAAGTCCTTCAATGTATTACATACAACGATGACAGCCGCTACACTCGGTGCATAACTCATGCCGCCATGTCCCTTGTAGGGCGGGTTGCCATCGTACAACTCGTTGAGTGTGCCGATACAGAGTTCGCTCATCTCCGCCTCATATCCCACCAACAGCCGTCGGATGAAACTCTCACCCGAATGCTGATACACGCGTAGATAGGCTTTTGCATACTCGGCTATGGTACACGGCCACACCGGTCCGTTGTGGAAATTGCGGTCGCGTTCCAACTGTCCGCCGATATAGACGGGTCGGTAGTCGCCGCTCTTTGGGGAAAGGGTGCGCAGGCCTTTGGGCGTGTAGAGTTCTTTGGTGCAAATATCCACCACGGCTTTCTGTGCGTGTCTATCCAACGGCGAATAGGGTAGAGAGACGGCGATTATCTGCGAGGGACGCACCTCTTTGTTGTGAACATCACCGTCCACATAATCGTCCAAGTAACAGCCGTTCCAGAAGACGCGCACGAAACTGTCCTTGACGATTTCGGCTTGGTATTCCATCAGGTCTGCCATCTGCTCGCGACCTTGCTGTCGCAAGATGTCTGCTGTAAAGTGCAAGGCGTTATACCACAGTGCATTATGTTCCACCACATAGCCCGTGCGCGGAGTGATGGGATGCCCGTCCTCCACGGCATTCATCCATGTGGCAGGCGTCTGCTTGCCGTCCACCCATACAAGCCCGTTCTTGTGCAGGAACAAACGCGGGTGCTGTTGTTTACGGATATAATTCACGATGTCCACCACCAAATTGCCGTAGAGACGCGTTGCCTCGTCCATGGAAGTGCAGGCGGCATAGTCTTGTATGGCTTTCACGAACCACAGCAGCACATCGGGTTCGTCCATACCGACCAACTTGCAGGGCTTGCCCTCCATAAACGCCCGCACCTCGTCCACTGCCGTCTTGTTGACGATAGCGTCCCAATACTCGGGGCGGTTGATGCCCATTGTGCAGGCGGTCATAGACAAGAACTCTTCGCGTGCCGACGCCTTGAACCACGGGTAGCCCGCCAACAGGTAGCACTTGTCGCCTTCCCGCTTGTAGAATTGCGCCGCCGAGTTCTTCAGGCAACCGAACATGTCGTTGCGGGGCGTGCGTCGTGCCAACTCTTTGGTCCACAGGCTCTTGAGGGTATTGGTTTTAATCTCGCTGATACCTGCCGACACAATCACACTCTCGCCGCGCTTGATGGGCAACTCGATCCAGCCGGGGACCCATTGGTCTTCTTTGTAAGCGAAGCCGCGTTCTTTCTCCTTGGGGTATTCGATGCCCTTGTACCACTGCGGGTTGTGGGTATAGGTTACGCGCTTGGAGCATTGCAGCACCAATTCGGGAAAGGTGTCATACATCCGGTACGCGCGTCCGTTCTGCACCTCCCGCGCATCGGTATGGGCTTGCGGATTTTCAACGGTGAGTTCGTTCACATTGCGGAACGCCAAAAACGGGCGGAACCGCAGCAGGGTGGGCGAATGGGCTTCCACCAAGGTATAGCGGATTAGCACGCGCGGCTCAAAACTGACGAGCAGCCGTTCTTTGGTTAGGATAACGCCGCCCACCCGATAGGTGGTCTTGCTGATGACTTCGCAGTCGAACTCGCGGATATACTTATGCCCGTTGGGAGCGTAGATATTCTCTCCGTACTTGTGGATGCCCAGATTGAACTCCGCCCCGTGCTGAATCACGGTTTCGTCCAAACTGCCCAACAGCACATAGTTCCCCTCTGGCAGCGGGTCTTGCAGCGGTAGCACCAACTGCCCGTGGTATTTGCGCGTATTGCAGTTGACCAAGGTGGTCGAACTGTACGCGCCCGCACGGTTGGTGCGTATCATCTCTTTGCTTAGACTTCTCTCCAAGTTGATGAGCAGCGTCTTATCGAAATTGAGATACCCCATTGCTAATTATATTTGCCTTCGTATTTTACTTCCGCGTCCATACACAGTTGCCGTATCTGCTGTTCGGCATCGCGTTTGCATATCAGCAGTACGCCGTCGGATTCCGCAACGATGGTGTTTTCCAAGCCCTGTATCACCGCCAAATGCCCATGCGGCAGGGTTACGACATTGCCCATGCTGTCGTAATAGGTCGCATCGCAATGGAGGGTAACATTGGCGTTTTCGTCTTTGCGGCTCAGGTCGTAGAGCGAACCCCAAGTACCCAAGTCGCTCCACCCGAAATCGCTGGGCATCACATACACATTGTCGGCTTTCTCCATCACGCCGTAGTCGATAGACACATTGGGACAGGTGGGGAACATCTCCTGAATGAAAGCCTCCTCCTTGTCCGTTCCCATTTGTGCCTCGCCCTCTAAGAACTTATCCACCATATCGGGCAGGTGTTGGTGGAAAGCGTGGCGGATAGCGCGGAGGTTCCAGATGAATATCCCCGAATTCCACAGAAAATCGCCGCTCTCCACGAACACTTTCGCCAACTCCAATTCAGGCTTTTCGGTAAAAGCGCGTACCTTGCAGATATTGCCTTCAACGATGGGCGTTGTGTTTTCGGCTTGGATATAGCCGTAGCCTGTTTCGGGACGCGTGGGCTTCATACCCAAGGTCAGTAGCGCGTCGTTGTGTAGGATAAAGTCGAAGCCGCGTGCAATGGTGTCGCGGAATTTCTCCTCTTGCAGGATGAGGTGGTCGCTGGGGGCAACAACGATGTTGGCATTCAGGCGGTCATCGTCCCATGCCACTGTCGCGTCCACCCCTGCACGCTGACGCACCATTGACTTGATGTGTGCCACGGCGTAGGCGATACAGGGGGCCGTGTTGCGGCGTGCCGGCTCGCAGAGTACTTGTTCGGGTTTCATATCGGGTATCTGCTGCAGCACCAAGTCCAAATAGCGTACATTGGTAACTATCAGCATATTCTCGATAGGTACCAACGGACGGAAACGATCAACGGTCATTTGCAACAGACTTCTGCCTGTGCCGAAGAAGTCCAAGAACTGCTTGGGCTTGGCGTTGCGGCTGAATGGCCAAAAGCGGCTTCCTATTCCGCCCGCCATAATGACGCAATAATTGTTCTTCATCATATTTGTGTCGATTTCAGTTAATTCCATACCGGTTTGTTGGTCGCACTTTGGCATCTTTTTTCGCGCACAAAAATACAACATTTTTCGGAATGGTGCAAATCGCACACAAATATATCATGGTGGAACGGACGCCTGCGCCGTATTACCACGGATTGGCACAAAAATAACCGTTCTCTCTACAACGCAACCCTAATCGGTCGTATTCCCATCGTACATAATTTTACGATTTACACTGCTGTACAATGGGAGTATGTTTGCAAAATTTAGTGAAATAAGATAATTGTATATATTTATTGTGATTTTGCCAAAATATGACCTATACTTGATTGATAGCTGTTTTTGAGGGGACAATCTCGCACGGATATCCATACCATATCCATAGCACATCCATAGCATTACCTTACCACATATAACTCTTATAAGGGTTTTAGAGGGTTTTTAGAAAGGCTTTAGAGGAGTTCTACAAGGCTATTCTCCTATCTCTATTAAATTTTGTTAAGGACTCTCCTCCCCCTTACAAAATCTCCCAACCCTCCTCTGTATTTCTTTCTTGGGCGAGGGAGATGACCTCCTCGGCAATGCGATGAGCCGAGTCGGGCAATGCCAAACGGAGGATATTCGTATGGAGTGCTTTCAAATGCGCTTCGTCCCGTATCAGGTCAAGGGCGGTGCTAACCAAAGCCTCCTTTGCCTCCGCGTCGCGTACCAACACCGCTGCTTGGCGTTGCACCAAAGCCATAGCATTGTGCGTCTGGTGGTCTTCTGCCACATTGGGCGACGGCACCAATATGGAAGGCTTGCCCAACAGACACAGTTCCGAGATAGACGATGCGCCTGCACGCGAAATGACTAAGTCGGCCATAGCATACGCCAACGCCATCTTCCCGAGAAACGGCGTAATGACCACACCCTCTTCGGGCAAAGTACCCACCGCTTTGCAGACGCTGTCGTAGTACACCTTTCCCGTCTGCCAGATAACCTGTATGTCTGCTGCCACAAGAGTCGGTAAGCCTACCGTGATGGCTTCGTTGATGGTCTTGGCTCCCAAACTGCCACCGATGATGAGCAGTGTCTTTTTATGCGGGTCAAGGCGTACACCGAACTCATCGGAGAAATACCCCACTGCCGCTTCGCGTGTCCCTGTGGTCAGATCTTGCCGTACGGGATTACCAGTGAGAATGATTTTGTCCTTCGGGAAAAAGCGTTCCATTCCCTCATACGATACGCATATCTTGCGGGCATCATTGCGCAGGAGTTTGTTGGTAACGCCAGCAAAGCCGTTCTGCTCCTGCAAAAGAATCGGCACACCCATACGCGCCGCCACTTTCATAGCGGCACCACTGGCATACCCTCCAACGCCAACCCCCACATCGGGACGGAAAGTGCGCACGATCTTTCGGGCTTGCAGCATACTGCGTATCAGGTCTGCCAGCACACGCACATTCCGCCAGATATGCTTGCGGTCAAAGCCGCGCACCGGCAGTCCGACTATCTTGTATCCCGCTTGCGGGACACGCTCCATCTCCATACGCCCTAAGGCTCCCACAAAGAGTATCTCACTTGTTGGGTCTAACTCGCGCAGGGCGTTGGCAATACTAATGGCGGGGAAGATATGACCTCCTGTGCCGCCTCCGCTAATCAAGTAACGCATGGTAGGGATTGAAGAATTAGGAATTAGGAATGAAGAATGAAGAATTGGGTCAGTCCAATCGGATGTCGGGGACATCCTGACGGCTGTAGTCGGCAGTGGCTTGTCCGAGAGCGTGCAGTTCGTTCTGCTCACGCGCCACACTCATGATAATGCCGAAATACAGGCTCGTGACCAGCGCACTTGTCCCGCCTCGGCTAATCAACGGCAACGGCTGCCCCGTTACGGGACCTATGCCCACCGCCACCATCATACTTATCAGTGCCTGACAGGTAATCATCAGTGCCAAGCCCATCACCATAAGCATCGCCGAGTAGTCGGCATAACGGCTACTGATATTACAGGCGCGGAACAGAATCGCCAGATACAGCACAATTAAGACAATCGCCCCCACCAAGCCGGACTCCTCCAAGATAATGGCAAAGATATAATCCGCAAAGGCCTGCGGCAGGAAATTGCGCTCCTGACTATTGCCCGGGAATACGCCCATAGGGGTCTTGCCGCCGCGTGCCACTGCCACCTTTGCAATGGTGCGTTGGTAGTTGTCGTCCGTCAGTTGGAATGCATCGGACGGTGCCTTCCACTCGGCAATCAAGTCATCCACACGACCGGCTTGCGTTATCATACGGTCAAAGGGTTTGGAAAGGGTTTTGCCTTTCTGAATATACTGATACTCCACCACGAAATACCCTGCCACTAAGATAGCAGCCGCCACAGCCAATGCTGTCCCCCAGTATTTGATAGACACCTTGGCAAGAAAGAACATGATAAACACCACAATCCCTATCAACACCGCCGTGGACATATTCGTCACCATAATGGTAGCACACAGCACACCCGTCAGCCCCAACACGATAAAGAAGTATTTCTTTTGGTCTTGCGGGGTTTGTATGCGGCTCAGCAAATCGCTCACCACAATAACAAGGTTCAGTTTCACGAACTCCGAAGGTTGAAAAACCACGCCGGCTATCCGCACCCATCGCTTGGCACCGTTGATTTCCACGCCATAACTGGTAAAAGTCAGCAGCAGCAGGATAATGGAAACGAGCAGCCCCAAATAGCCCAAGGCGCGTATGCCTCTGCTGGGGATAAACTGCACACCAAACGCCAATACCGCGCCCAGCAACAGGTACAGGAACTGCTCTGTCACGGGACCCAATACATTGTCGTCCTTCACCAAGGTGCTGCTCGCAGAGAACAGCGCAATGACCGCCACAACCACCAAAGAGGCATAGATAATCCAATAGGTCTTATCAATATAACCTTTCTGGTTGCGCAGGGCTGCTTTATAGTCTTCCCATTTCATAGTATCGTCGTTTTACAAGGCACGCACCGCAGCCATGAACCGGTCGCCGCGGTCTTCGTAGTTAGCGAACAAGTCGAAACTGGCGCAACAGGGCGACAGGAGTACCGTATCGCCCTCACGGGCAAAGCGATAGGCATTTAGCACCGCATCGTGGAGGTTGTCGGTGTCCACATAGATGCGCTCGGTATCCGTGCCTGCTTCGGAGGCGGGGACATAGCCCAAAGCACCGAAATGTTCGCGCAGTTTCTCATTGTGCAAGCCCATGAATATGAGCGTCTTGCACTTGTGCAGCACCAAGTCGTCTATCTCCGAATAGTCGTTGCCTTTGTCTTTGCCGCCGAGTATCAGCACTATGGGCGTGGTCATGCTCTCGAGGGCGTACCAGCAGGAGTTTACATTGGTGGCTTTCGAGTCGTTGATATAGCGTACCCCCCCTACGGTGGCTACATATTGCAGTCGGTGTGCCACGCCCGCAAACTGCTGCAGGCTCTCGCGAATCACCGCATTTTTGATATGCAGAATCTGCGCTGCCAAGCCTGCCGCCATAGCGTTGAGTTGGTTGTGTTTGCCTTGCAGACTGAGTCCCTCCAAAGGCACTCGGAGAGGCTCCACCGCGACGGGTGACGCCACTACGAGGTGGCTGCCGTCGGTGTACGCCATGTTCTGGCTGTTGCCGCCAAACGGATAGAGTGTTGCCTGCGGACGAATCTTCGCTATCTCGCGGTCAATCACGGGGTCTTCGCTCCAATAGATAAAGGCGTCGCGGGCAGTCTGGTTGCGTGTGATGCGGAATTTGGCATTCACATAGTTCTGAAACTCGTAGTTGTAGCGGTCGAGGTGGTCGGGTGTGATATTGAGCAGGATGGCGATGTCCGCTTTGAAGTCGTACATATTGTCCAATTGAAACGAGGACAACTCAATCACATAGTACGCATGGTCTTCTTGCGCCACCTGCAATGCCAGCGAGTTGCCGATATTTCCCGCCAGACCCACGTCCAAGCCCGCACGGCGAAGCATATCGAACAGCAGTGATGTGGTGGTGGTCTTGCCGTTGGAGCCGGTGATGCAAATCATCTTGGCGCGGGTATAGCGTGCCGCAAACTCTATCTCGGAGAGGACGGGGGTACCCTGTGCCGTCAACTGCTGCACCAGGGGCGCGGTAGCGGGTATGCCGGGCGATTTGATAACCTCGTCAGCGTCAAGTATCTTGTCCTCGCTGTGCTGCCCGTCTTCCCACGCGATACCGTGTTGGTCAAGCAATGCACGGTAGGCAGGCTTTATCTCTCCCTTGTCGCTGACAAACACCTCAAAGCCCTTTGCCTGTGCCAATATCGCCGCGCCCGTTCCCGACTCGCCCGCCCCTAAAATGACTATTCGTTTCATATTGAGAAGACCTCCCCTAACCCCTCCTTCAAGAGCACCCCGCTTCGCCCATGTGGGCTTGCGGGGACCCCGCCATAGGAGGGGGATGCAGAGAGGGTAATTTTATTGTTTGTTGTACATTTGTTGTCTATTGTTTGCATTAGTCCAATTAGTCTAATTGGGCTTATTGGTCTAATGGGTCTATTTTTGCTCCCTCCCCCTTGAAGGGGGAGTCGGAGGGGGTCTATCGTATCTTCAATGTCAATATCGTCAATGCCGCCAACAGCAGTGTTACAATACAGAACCGGAGTACTATCTTGGTCTCGTGCTGCAATTTCCCGTTTCCCTTGAAGTACACCGAGCAAGTGGGGTCATTGCGCAGCACTTGCTCCATCGAGGTGCGGAAATGGTCATGTAGGGGGGCGCGTTTCCATACCCGTATATGTTTCCCGCGCCGTTTGGCAAACTTATATACCTGCGTTTGCAGTATCACGCTCACGCTCTCCACGAGGAACACACCGCACAGGATAGGCAGCAGCAACTCCTTGTGGATAATCACGGCGCACACGCCGATGATGCCGCCGATTGTCAGGCTGCCCGTATCGCCCATGAATATCTGCGCAGGGAACCCGTTCCACCAGAGAAAACCGACCAACGCACCCACAAACGCGGCCAAGAACACCACCAACTCCTCGCTGCCCGGGATATACATCACATCGAAATAGTCCGCAAACACCACATTGCCGCTGATATATGCCAGCACGATAAGTACAGCCCCTATAATTGCCGAGTTCCCCGCGCACATACCGTCCATCCCGTCGTTAAGATTGGCACCGTTGCTCACCGCTGCCACCACGAGAACGGTCAGCAGTACAAAGAATATCCAGCCCGCTTTGTATTTGTTGCTCTCGCCGAGCCACGCGAACATATCCGCGTAGTTGCAGTTGTGCGCCTTGACAAAGGGGATAGTGGTGCGTGTGGACTTCACGGCAGGCGACTTGTCCACCACCTCGATATTGTTCTCTATCCGCGTGTCCACCACCTCGTTCATCACGGCGTCGGGGCTGTAGCGAAGCGTCAGTCCCACAATCAGCCCGAGTGTTATCTGTCCGGCAATCTTGACCCAGCCGTTGAGGCCGTCCTTGTTGTGGCGGAAGGTCTTGATATAGTCGTCCGCGAAGCCGAGTGTACCGAGCAGTACGGTGGTCAGCAGCATCAGCAACATATACACATTGGTCAGTTTCCCCATCAGCAGACAGGGAACCACCACCGCCGCAATGATAACCACGCCGCCCATGGTGGGAACGCCTTTCTTGGCGACATTGAACGGATCGGTCTTCTCGTCGCGTTGCGTTTCGGATATGTGCTTGCGCCGCAACAGATTGATAAACCAATTGCCCATCCAAATGCTGATACACAGTGCCAACACGCCCGCTACAATGGCGCGGAACGAAATATAGGTCATCAATCGGGCACCGGGCACCGTACTCCATTGGCTGAATAACTCGTATAGCATACTCTTTTGTTAAAATTACTAAATGTCTTCGTTCGAACCGCCTCGTTTCCCACCCGTGTTAAACAGCAAGGGATACGCAAGGGATGAGCAAGGGATACGCTACCTCTACAAAACCCTCAAATAGGCGATATTCTGCTTTTTATTAACCAATCCCCGTTACTTCACGATAAAACACTGTTTTATAACCGTATGGTCATCGAAGGGGTGTTTTACCCCCTTGATAATCTGATAATTCTCGTGTCCTTTGCCCGCCACGAGTATCACATCGCCTTTGCGTGCGAGTGTGCAGGCGGTTTTGATGGCGGAGACGCGGTCTTCGATAATGAGCGTATGGCGCAGTTCGTCTGTGGTCAGTCCTGCTGCCATATCGTGCAGAATAGCAGCGGGTTCCTCATCGCGCGGATTGTCGGAGGTCAGGATAAGTTGCGTACTCTTGTCGTAGGCGATTCGCGCCATCATCGGACGCTTTCCTGTATCGCGGTTGCCGCCGCAGCCGACCACGGTAATCACCTGTGCGGGTTCCGACCGCTTGCTGTCCGCGGCTGCTACGATTTCGTTGATGGTATTGAGTACATTCTCTACGGCATCGGGCGTGTGGGCATAGTCCACAATGGCAGTCCACCCTTGTGGTGCATGCAGGGTCTCGAAGCGTCCGTTCACGGGGTGCAGGCTGCTGAGTATGCGAAGCACCTCCATCGGTTCAAAACCGAGTGCCACCGCCGCACCGTATATCAGCAGTAGGTTGCTCACATTGAAACGCCCCACCAACGGCACAAACACCTCGGTGTTCACGGCACCTTGCGTACTCTGTATGCGCAGCAGCATACCGTCAAAGCCTTCCTCGAGTATCTTTGCGCGGAAGTTCGCCATGGCACGGGTGGAATAGGTCAGCACCCGTCCCTTGCAGTTTTGCGTCATCACCAGCCCGTTCTTGTCATCAATGTTCGTAACGGCAAACGCCTCTTTCCCCAATCCGTCGAACAGCCTTTTCTTGGTGTCGCGGTAGTTGTCGAAGGTCTTGTGGTAGTCCAAGTGATCGCGTGTAAGGTTGGTGAATAATGCTCCGGCGAACTGCAAACCGGCTATGCGCTCCTGTGCGATGGCGTGGCTGCTGACTTCCATAAAGGCGTATTCGCAGCCGACAGCCACCATGCGGTTTAGCAGTGCATTGAGTTCCAGCGCATCGGGCGTGGTATGCGTAGCCGCCACTTCTTCCTCGTCCACATAATTCACAACGGTGGAGAGTAGCCCCGCTTTATGTCCCATGGCTTGGGTCAGTCGGTAGAGCAGGGTAGCGGTGGTGGTCTTGCCATTCGTGCCGGTAACCCCCACTAACTGCAGGTGTCTGCTCGGCTCCCCGTACCAATGGTGTGCCATTCTCCCCAACGCCTCATCGCTACTGCGTACCAAGATATAAGTAACATCCGGAGCCTGCTTTGTGTCCCCCTCTTTGAGGGGGTCGGGAGAGTCCCCGTTACCCCCTCTTTGTGGTGGTCGGGGGAGTCCGAAATACTTTTTGTCTTCCAAGACGATGGCTACTGCACCTTGGTGGATACATTGTGCGATGAAACTGTGTCCATCCACCGTCGTACCGAGTTGGGCGACAAACACATCGCCTTTTCCCACGCGGCGGGAGTCGAATTGGATACCCTGCACCTCTCTGTCCGTGCTGCCCGCGATTTGCAGCACCTCCACATCCCGTAACAACTCGCTCAGTTTCATAGAATCATCGTTTAATAATCCGTCCTTTTTAATTCGTTCTGTTCTTGTTACCCCCTCCTTGAGGGGGTCGGGGGAGTTACTCCTTACTTCGCAATACCAATTCTCCGTCCTCTACCACATATTCCGCCGTATAGACCATAGTCTTCTCGGCAATCTGCCGTACCACAGTGCCGCAGTCCAAGCCTGCATCGTAACGCCCTGTGTTCGTTGGTCTATGGATAACGCAGATGCATGTGTATAGCGGGTCTTCCTCCGGAAAATAACCTACAAAGGACATACGGTGCCGGTTGCGGTGGTATCGGCCATCCTCAAACAACTGTGCCGTACCCGTCTTACCGGCGATATGCACGAGGTCGCTTTGGGCTTTCTGTTGTTTCCAACGGTTGGTAGAGGCCGTTCCCAACTGGTTATCCCACACCACATCATGCAAGCAGGCTTGGATATCGCGCAGCGCGGACGAACTGCACAGACTGCTCTCAATGGTTTGCGTTTTGTAGGTCTTTATCGTCTTACCGTCTTTGCGAATCTCTCTGACCAACACGGGCGATATCATCTTACCCTTGTTCGCAATGCCGTTATAGAACAGCAAAGTGTGCATCGGGCTCATCTCCACCGAGTAGCCGTACGACATACGCGAAATGGTAACGGTGTCGTTGGGTATGTCGATACGGGCTTGGTGGGCACCTGGAATGATATAGTCGATGCTGTCCGACAATCCCATACGCTCCAACTTGCGTACGAATTTGCGTGCGCTCCCGTTGTACCCCTCGGTGATAATTTTTGCCAGAGCGATATTGCTGCTTGCGGCGAGGGCGTTGCGGACGGTATAAACGGTATCGCGGGGGTGGGCGTCGCTGTGCAGCGCGTTGTAGTATCGCCATCCTTTTCTATACACCTCCACGGTGTCATTGAGTGCGATTTTGTGGTCGTCCAATGCCGCCATGAGTGCGATGGTCTTAAAGGTAGAACCGGGTTCCACACGCACAACGGCGTGGTTCTCCCGCTCATAGTATTGCCCGTCCTTCCCGCGGTCTAAGTTACAGATGGCTTTTATCTCGCCGGAGGCGACCTCCATAAGTATCACACAGCCCCACTCGGCTTGCGTAATATCCAAGCGTTGGCGCAGTGCCGTTTCGCAGATATCCAAGAGATTGGCATCCAAGGTGGTGTACACATCACAGCCGGCGACTGCCTCTTGCACCGGTACATTCACCCATTGCCTGCCGACCTTCTGCCGCATACTCACGCCGTCCGTGCCGCACAGATAGTCTTCAAACCGTTTCTCAATGCCGGCGGTTCCGCGTCCGTCCGAGCCGTAGATACTACCGATGGTGCGACTGCCCAAACTGCCGAAGGGCTTCACGCGCTTGTGTTGTTCCTCGTAGATGAATCCGCTTTTGTAAACGCCCCGTTTCACCAACGGCAACTTTTGTATTTCCTTCTTTTGGATATACGAAATGGTGCTGTCATACAGACGAATGTTTCTCTCTTGTTCCTGGAAGCCTTTCACCATCTTTTGCTTGTAGGCGGCGGGCGGTTTGTCGCCGAGTATGCGGCTCAATCCGATAGCAATGGAGTCCACATTCTGCCAGAACAACTTGCCGTCGTCCAAATGCAACGCCTCTGTACGCGGATCCATCCACAACTGGTATTTCGGGATACTGCTTGCCAACAGGCGCCCTTCCGCATCGTAGATATTACCCCGTTCCGCACGGATAGGACGGTTGTTGGCAACCTGTGTCTTTTCGGCTATCTGCTCCCATTGTTCGCGTTCCACATACTGCAGCCGCACCACCTGCACCAATACGACCATAAACAGCACGGCTATCGCAAAGAACACCACGCTGAAACGCAATATCGTATGACGCAAACTATCATTCATACCGCAGGATTATTGTATATGCACGGCAGGCTTGTCGCTTTCTTTCACGGGACTTCCCTGTGCTTTCAGTTGGCGGGCTATCGCCGACGGGCGGGTTATGCGGGCGAGTTCCGCATTCACGGTCAGTTGCTCGAACTGCACATCCTGCAGTTCTTTTTGCACCTTGCTCAACGCACGCAGTTGTTGTTCCGAATTGTAACCGGCGTAGATGTAAACAAATCCCAACAGCACACTGAGCAGAATGACTTTGTACTGTTTGCGCAGCGCATTGTGTTTGAGAAAGTCCCCGTTCAGCAGGGTGCGTATCTTGGATTGGGTCATAAGGGTTGTTTATTGCTTGTCGGTTGTAGTTGCAGGGCGGATTTTCTCCCCCACCCGTAGTTTTGCGCTTCTTGCGCGCGGGTTTTGCGCCACTTCTTCGGGGCTTGCCGTCCGCCCCTTCTCAATCAGGCGGAAGGGGGTCTGTATATTGCCGTAGAAGTCTTTCACAACAACGCCGTCCACATTCCCCGCCCGTAGAAAGTTCTTCACTATCCGGTCTTCTATCGAATGGTAAGTCAGCACAGCGATTCGCCCGCCTGTGCGCAACAGGTCGCACGCGCTTTCCAACAGTTCCCGCAAGGCACCCATTTCGTCGTTCACTTCGATGCGCAGGGCTTGGAACAGGCGTGCCAAATCTTTTTTCGCCCATGCGGGTACCTCCACCACACCGTCCTGCACGCGCACGCTTTCCTGTTTCAAGGCGCAACCGACCAACTCCTCTGTCCGGGTGAGGGGGGTGCGGGCGCGTTGCTGTACGATTTGGCGGGCAATTGGTCGGGCATTGCCCAACTCGCCGTATATCCGCAGCACGCGGCAGAGGTCTTCCTCCGTATAGGTGTTTACCACATCGGCGGCGGTCTTACCGCCTTCGCGGTTCATACGCATATCCAATGGACCCGCGAAACGAAAGGAAAAGCCTCGCTCCGCCTCATCGAAATGATGGAAACTCACACCCAAATCAGCAAGGATACCGTCTATGGCGGTAACCCCGTAGTAATCCAAAAAGTTCCGCAGGTATCGGAAGTTGCCATGCACAAACTGCCATCGCTTGTCGGTAGTCAAAGGCATGCTTTCCTGTGCGTGGCGGTATGCGTCCATGTCTTGGTCAAAAGAGAGCAGTCGTCCCGTATCGCCAAGCCGCTCCAGGATAGCGCATGAGTGTCCTCCGCCGCCGAAGGTCGCATCGACATAAACACCGTCGGAGCGGATATTCAGTCCGTCGAGGGTTTCGTTCCGCATGGCGGGTATGTGGTACACGCTATCCATCTCCTTACGACCGGATTTGTATCTTTTGGCGTATGCGTTCCGCGAGGTCATGCGGTGGCATCTGTTTGGCGGCGAACACAGCAGGCTCCCACAGGGCAAAGCGGTCTAACATGCCCACAAATACGACATCCTGTTGAGCACCCATCATTTCCAAGTGCTTCTTTTGCAGCAGCACACGCCCTTGGTTGTCGGGGTCTAACACTTCGGCTTCCGACATGAACTGCATGAGTATCATTTGGTCTTCTGCAACCCATTCGTTCAGGGCACAACGGAGTTGCGCAACCTTTTCGTTCCACACCTGCTCCGGATAGAACATAAGGCAGGCATTGTCCGTATCGCGCCGCATAACCACTCGGCGGGACTGCATTTCCCCCAACACCTTACGATACGCAGCCGGTATAAATACCCGCCCCTTCTCGTCCAATCGCGCTTCAATATGTCCTACGAATGTATTCAAATCCGCTGCAAAATATATTCAAATCCGCTGCAAAGTTATAGAATATATTCCACATATCCCCACTATTCCCCACAAAAAATTTATCTACACCTTTCTCCACGACTTATCCACACCATTATCAACAAGCCAAATACCTAATACTCTGTCCATTGCACCCTTTACCAACCCCACCCGCTCCGCGTGGGGCAACCCAAACATATCATGCCCAAGTAAATTGCCGTCAATTTGTACTACTTTTTGGGACGGCAGTTGGTTGGGCACAAATCCCCTGCATTAACATTGCCCATACAATTACGGGCTGCGCAGCCGCGCAGCCCGTAATTGTATGCAGTCCGTAACCCTCTTCCTTGGGATGGAGTGAGGGGAGGTCAAGGATCGTTATTTTACTTCGACACCGGTTGTGGTGTAAGTCTTGCCATTGCGGAGGATATAGACTTGTCCGTTGATAAGCACCTTTTGTGGAGTGGTGGTATCGGCTGAGACATTGTCTATTGCTGTGGCGGGAATAAACTCGGCTTCGAGGGTCAAGTCGCTTACCACCGTGAAGCGATAGGGGTTATAGGTCAAGCCATTGCTCCACTGCGCGAACTCATAGCCCTTGTTGGCAACAGCAGTCAATGTAACCTGCGTGCCGTAGTTGTATGTGCCTGCACCTGTTACCGTACCCTGCTGCGGGTCGCAAGTGGCGGTAATAGTATGTTGGTCAATAGCAAATTCGGCAGTATAAGTAGCATCGCCTATTACCGATACCGTACGCGGGTTGTCCGTATTGCCGTCACTCCATTGGGTGAAATGGTAGTGCTCATCGGCAGTGGCTGTCAGGGTGGCAGTGGTACCGTAATCATACGTGCCTCCGCCGCTCACATTACCATGTCCGCCTGCGGAAACGGTGATAGTGTATGGATTTGGCTTGAACTCTGCGGTGTAGGTGGCATTGTCTTCTACTGCTACCGTACGCGGATTGTCCGTATTGCCATCGCTCCATTGGGTAAAGTGGTAATGCTCGTTGGCTATAGCCGTCAGAGTTGCAGTTGTACCATAATCATATTTGCCTGCGCCCTCTACCCGACCATTAGTAGCAGTGGCAGAAATGGTATATTGATTCGGTGCAAATACAGCCGTATAGGTTGCGTCGCCTTCGACTGTTACCTTCCGTGGGTTAGTTGTATTACCATCGCTCCAACGCTCAAAGTGGTAATGTTCATCGGCAGTAGCTGTGAGGGTGATAGTCGTGCCATAGTCGTATGTACCGGCACCTTCTACGCGACCATTTTGGGCTGTTGCCCCAATATTGTGTTGGTCTATTGCAAATTCTGCCGTATAAGCAGCGTTACCAGTAACTAATACTATGCGTGGGTTATCGGTATTACCATCGCTCCATTGGGTAAAGTGGTAATGCTCGTCGGCTACAGCCGTCAAAGTAGCAGTTGTACCGTAACTATAATATCCCGTACCCTCATCCTCTACCAAATATCCCGCACCCTCTACCCGACCATTCGTAGCAGTAGCAGAAATGGTATATATATTCTCCCCAAACATAGCCGTATAGGTAACACCTCCCTCTACTGATACCGTGCGCGGATTGTCGGTATTGCCATCGTTCCAACAATCGAAATAGTAGTGTTCGTTGGCAGTTGCCTCAAAAATAGCCGTGTTGTCTGTACAAGAAGTCGCCTCCTTGATGACACGGACAGAACCTTTTGCATTGTCTTGTGTAGTAACTGTTATTGGATAGAACCTCTCTATATAGTTTGTGAACTTACTCCAATAAGTAGCCGTTTGATAGGCTTTCACAGCATTACAAGGTACATAAATAGAGATATTGGTAGGAACATCCTCAAAAGTATCACTTTGTATCCCAGGAGGCGATCCTGCAGAAACTGATATAGCAGTAAGACCCGTACAACCCGAGAAAGCCCGACTTTCAATACTTGTTACGCTGTTGCCGATAGTAACAGAGGTAAGACCCGTGCAACCATAGAAAGCACTATATCCAATACTCGGTACATTGTTGCCAATAGTAGCAGAGGTAAGACCCGTGCAACCATTGAAAGCACTATATCCAATACTCGTTACGCTGTTGGGGATAGTGATAGAGGTAAAACCCGTGCAACCATTGAAAGCACTGCTTCCAATACTCGTTACGCTGTTGCCAATAGTAATAGATGTAAGCCCCGTGCACCCCTTGAAAGCACCATATCCAATACTCGTTACGCTGTTGGGGATAGTGATAGAGGTAAAACCCGTGCAACCATAGAAAGCCCAACTGCCAATACTTGTCACGCTGTTGGGAATAGTGATAGAGGTAAGACCTGTGCAACCATTGAAAGCACTGCTTCCAATACTCGTTACGCTGTTGCCAATAGTAATAGATGTAAGCCCCGTGCACCCCTTGAAAGCACCATATCCAATACTCGTTACGCTGTTGGGGATAGTGATAGAGGTAAAACCCGTGCAACCATTGAAAGCACTGCTTCCAATACTAGTTACGCTGTTCCCGATAATAACAGAGGTAAGACCCGTGCAACTGAAGAAAGCATTCTTTCCAATACTCGTTACGCTGTTGCCAATAGTAACAGAGGTAAGACGCGTGCACCAACTGAAAGCTTCATTTCCAATACTCGTTACGCTATAAGTCTTACCATTATAGGTTACGGTTGCAGGGATAATAACTGATGTGAGTTTGTAGTTATCCGAAGACCACCATTTTTGATAGGTTACTTCAACGGTGTACGGCTCTGCATAACTCGTAATGTTGTAGTACAAGTCGCCAGACTTAAAGTCATACGCTTGTGCGTATATAGCACACATCAACGCAATAAGCGTCAATAAGATATTCTTTTTCATTGTATTGTTGGTTTACGTGGTTATTTGAGTTCGATGTGGTTGTTTGCAATGAATTGCAATGTCTCTTGAATACATTTTACCATAGTGGAGGCTACTGTATCTGTACCTGCATTTACATCTTTGTCCGCAGACAGGATTCGCATAAAGATTTTTGAATCCTTACTCCAATTTTGGTACTCTTCGGGCATCCATTTCCAGACTATCCACCACGGGTTGCGGTGGTAGCCTGTGGTATCTATCTTCTCATCGTGCATACCTTCTTGCACCACGGCGCGACGGACGCCATAGTACATTTTGCCGCCTTCTGTTGTAAAACGGAACAGGTTGTCTTGCGTCCAACCGTCGGGGCGGAAACTGATTGTGTAGGACGAGTAACCATCGGATGTGCAATCCGCAATGGTTACTTTCGGGGCATCCTCTTTCTCAAGTTGCTCCTCCACTTGCTTGCGAAAGATGTCTTGGAAGATATGTTTCCGTACATTAGGCATGCTCTGTTCGATAGCCGTTGCCTGCTCGAAATTCTCCGTAAGGAGTTGAAGTTGTTCTTTGGTCTGTTCCATTGTATTTTGATTTGTGAGTTGTTGTATAAGGTCAATATATTGGTTAATGGTTTCACGCACGCGCGGTTTGTCGAATGTCAGTCGTGCACATTGCTGTAACCAGTCGATGATGTCGCTGCGATAAGATATACACTGATAACCTCCGTCTTGGGCATTCAATCCGACTTTTGATTGGTCGCTTGGTTCGTCGCCATTGAGGGTGAGGTAGAGCAATGTGAATTTGTCATATACTTCGTGTGCAAAGTTGTGGTAGCGCAGCAACTGGTTGGGCTGGTCGGCTGCCCAAATTTTGTTCTCAATGATAATGGCGTGTCCGCATTGTTTGCCGCTGTCGGTATCGCTATGGTCGGTAATTAGGATGTCGATTCGTCCGCCCGTAGTCTCGGTGATATTGCCGATATTGTACTCCGTATAGACTTGGGCGTGTGCGGTGTCCAGTTCGGGTTTGGTGCTGCCGTGTGCGATGGTGTCGATAAAGGCTTTGAGAAAAGCATCCTGCATGCCATGGCTGCCTCGGGGATTGAGCAGTGCGGCAATGAACGCTGAGTGGGACAGTTCCTGATTGTCCACGCCCAACACATTGAATATGTTGTAGCACTCGCCACGCCGTAACGCCTCGGCGTGGCGTTGCTTGTCCTCGTTTACATACACTCGGACTTGGTGAAGCAGTTCTGTGAATTTATCCATATCCATATAGATTTGTTTTTAAGTTGTTGCTCGCATACATACATAAAATAAGCGTGAACTTTCGTTCGCTTCATTTGACATTTTGAGGTCTTCGACTACCTATACGAATCAAATTTAACTACGCAAAAGCCCACGCGGTTGGCGTGAGCGTCATCTGCTTTTGCTTGATTCGTATTTACATTTCAAAAGTGTCGAAGTTTCAAAATGTCAAGTTTGGCTACAACGCTAACTAATATGTCATTGCACCGCTTATCGGTGCGAGGGTTATATCATAGGCTGTTTGTTTTTTGTTGTTATTCGCCGCAAAAGTACAATAAAATTTGCAGGTGTGCAAATTTTAGTTGAGAGTTGAGCGTTTAGTTCAGTTGAGGTTTGGTTTAGTGTTGAGCGGGCTTCGCCCTGTTGAGTGTTTAGTGCAGTTGAGAGTGGATAGTTAGTGAGTTACTTGACGCGGGTTCTGACTAATCGGGGCTTTTTATCGTTGTTATGGTTAAGGGGACTGCTATAAATTCCCCGGTTCGTAATTACAACCGTTCGTTGGGGGGGGGCGGTAATTTTTAATTTGTAATTTGTAACCCGTTGTATAGGTACGATCGGAGTCGCTAAATAAACCGTATATCTACCGTATATCTACCGTGTATCTACCGTAGTTAACAGCGGAAGAACAGCGGGAATGTACGATTCAGGGGGACTTCTGTAAAATCCCCGTTTAATAATAAGTTTAACCAATATGGGACGGTAAACACTTTTGTGCGATTGATAGAAGTCCCCTTAATCCAGTTGCCATGAATGGAGAGATGAGCCTTGCTCTCATACAGGCGGGATACTATCCCGCGCTAGAAAACCGCTATGCGTGGTGGACTCGGCATAGCATCGTTAGACTGTTTGTGCCAAACCGACCGCAGGCGGGGCAGGCGTGAGGACCAAGGAGGGCTTGCGCTTTTGCTTTGACGACGCGAGCCGCGTCGTCCCCTAATAGTCGTGCAGCCTCAAAAAAAGCGGGGCTGTCTAACCATTAGACAGCCCCGCAGACGAAGATTCCTTACTTGGTCAGTGGGTCAGTAATTCGCGTACCGTTGCACTGATGGTTTTGCCTTCAGCACGACCTGCTAACTGCTTGGTTGCCACGCCCATAACCTTCCCCATATCCTGCGGTCCTGTAGCACCCACTTGAGCCACTATCTGCTCCAAAGCGGCGCGTAACTCGTCCGCCGACATCATTGCCGGCAGGTACTTCTCGATGATAGCGCACTGCGCCATCTCTTCGTCCGCTAACTCAGGACGATGCGCCTCGGTGTACATCTGCGCCGACTCCTTGCGCTGCTTGACCATCTTCTGCAAGATTTGCAGGGCTTTGTCGTCGTGCAGTTCACCATCACCGCCCTTGGCAGTCTTGGCTTCCAAGAACTCTTTCTTGATACCGCGTAGCGCATCCAACGCTACCTTGTCTTGCGCGAGCATCGCTTTCTTGATGTCTTCGCTGATTTGCTCAAACAGGTTCATATTTTTAGAGGAATATCAGTTGTACCAAAATATAAACAGGCAACAGAATGATGAGCGAGAACTTGTACATATAGCCGAAGAAGGACGGCATCTTGATGTTGTTCTCCTCAGCAATGGCCTTGACCATAAAGTTGGGTCCGTTGCCGATATAGGTCATCGCACCAAACATAACAGCACCCAACGAGATGGCTTTCAACAGTATCTCCGGCACACCCGCCACATACGGCACGCCGTTGAATATACCCGTTACCACACCAGCCTCTGCCGCAGCCATTGCTTCCGGCAGACCGGTAGCGACACCGTGGAAAGCAACCGCCGTCGGCGTGTTGTCCAAGAACGAAGAGAGGGCACCCGTGGCGTAGTAGAAGTGCCAAGTCTCTGTCAGCCCGAGATTACCCGCGTTGGCTTTGAGGAAAGCAAGGGCAGGTGTCATGGTGGTGAAAATGCCCAAGAAGAGGACTGCCACCTCAATAATCGGTGACCAACTATACCTATTCTCTTCGTAGCGCACCTTCTTCGGCGTGGTGTAGAGACTCAAGCCGGCAAGCGACAACAACACTATCTCGCGCAGGTATCTCATCCACAAGGGAGCATCCGTCTCCCCCATAGCGGGGATAGTCCCCTCGTTGATAAACGCCACACTGAGTATCACACCCAAGAGGTAGAACAGGTTAATTTTGCCGTGCAACGACAACTTTACTTTTTCGCGTGCATCGGCGGACAGGGCGGTCCAATGCTCCTGCTTGTAGTAGTAGGAGTCCATGCAGAAATAGATAAGCAACAGGATAGCCCCCGTGAAGAACCACTCGGGCAGCAACTGCAAGAACCATGTAAACTTAGCCCCCCGCAAGAACAACATGAACAGGGGAGGGTCGCCCAGCGGCGTAAGCAAGCCGCCGCAGTTCGCTACCAACGCAATGAAAAACAGAATGGTATGCACCACATGCTTGCGCTGTTGGTTGGTGGTGATGACGGGGCGGATGAGCAGCATGGCGGCACCCGTCGTCCCCATTATGCTGGACAGAATCCAGCCTGTGGCGAGGAAGAGGGTATTCACCCACGGCTTGGCTTTGATGTCGCCGGTAAGGTGGATACCACCCGTGATGACAAACAACGCCAAAAGCAACACAATAAAAGGAATGTAGTCAAAGAAGAGTTGATGCTCCAATTCATCCGCCATGCCACCGATGATGAGGCATACAGCGGTCGGCACACCCAAGATGAGCGACATCAAGAGTTTATGGACATTACTCTCCCAGAATTTCTCCGCAATCAGCGGACCGATTGCAATCATGAGCAGCATCAACCCGAAGGGTATCATGCTCCATGCGCTGTGAACAATTTGTTCCATTTCGTTTTTGTTTTAGGTTTATGATGAGATTATAGTATGGATGGTCTGTTTGTGCGCGGGGCAACTAATCCAATTTCAGCACGGCGAGGAAGGCTTTTTGTGGGACTTCGACATTGCCGATTTGCTTCATGCGTTTCTTGCCACGCTTCTGTTTCTCAAGCAGTTTGCGCTTGCGGCTCACATCGCCACCATAGCACTTGGCAAGGACATCTTTGCGTACCTGCTTCACGGTCTCGCGGGCGATAATCTTCGCTCCTATCGCGGCTTGGATGGCAATGTCGAACTGTTGACGCGGCAGCAGTTCTTTCAGTTTCTCGCACATGCGGCGCCCGAAATCCAAAGCGTTGTCGCGGTGGGTGAGCGTGGAGAGGGCGTCCACCTGCTCGCCGTTGAGCAGGATATCCAACTTTACCAAGTTGGAAGGGCGAAAGCCGTTGGGGTGCCAGTCAAAGGACGCATAGCCCTTGGAGATACTCTTCAACTTGTCGTAGAAGTCAATCACGATTTCGCCCAACGGCATATCGAACAGCAGTTCCATGCGGTTGCCCGAAATATACTCCTGTTTCACTAATTCGCCGCGTTTGCCGAGGCAGAGCGTCATAATGGGTCCGATGAAATTGCCCGTTGTGATAATAGAGGCGCGGATATATGGTTCCTCGATGTGGTCTATCACCGTCAAATCGGGCATACCGGCGGGGTTATGTACCTCGATTCGGCTACCGTCCTTGGTATAGACATTGTAACTCACATTGGGCACGGTGGTGATAACATCCATGTCGAACTCACGGTCTAAACGCTCCTGCACAATCTCCATGTGCAGCAGCCCCAAGAACCCGCAGCGGAAACCAAAGCCCAATGCCACCGAAGACTCGGGCGTGAAGGTAAGCGCGGCATCGTTGAGTTGCAGTTTCTCCAACGAGGCACGCAGGTCTTCGTAGTCCTCCGCCTCAATGGGATACACGCCCGCAAACACCATCGGCTTGGCTTCTTCGAAACCGTCAATCGCTTGGTTGCAAGGGCGTGCCACATGGGTGATGGTGTCGCCCACTTTCACCTCCACCGAACTTTTTATCCCCGAAATGATATACCCCACATTGCCCGCCGAAATGCTTCCGGTGGGCTGCATGTCCATTTTCAGCACGCCGATTTCGTCGGCATCGTACTCCTTGCCGGTATTGAAAAAACGCACGCGATCGCCGGTGCGCATGGTACCGTTTACCACCTTGAAATAGGCAATGATACCGCGGAATGAGTTGAAAACAGAGTCGAATACCAGGCACTGCAGGGGCGCATCGGGGTCGCCCTTTGGGGCAGGAACGCGCTCCACGATGGCGTCCAAAATAGCAGGCACGCCCTCACCCGTCTTGGCAGAACAGCGCAAAATATCCTCGCGTTTGCAGCCGAGCAGGTCGATAATCTCGTCCTCCACCATATCGGGCATCGCCGATTCCATGTCGCACTTATTCATCACGGGGATAATCTCGAGGTCATGCTCCAACGCCATGTACAAATTGCTAATGGTCTGAGCCTGAACACCTTGCGAGGCGTCCACAACAAGCAATGCACCCTCGCAGGCAGCGATGGAGCGACTCACCTCGTAGGAGAAATCCACATGCCCCGGCGTGTCAATCAAGTTCAGCGTATAGCCCTTGTATTGCATTTGGATGGCGTGGCTTTTGATGGTGATACCCCGTTCTTTCTCGAGGTCCATATCGTCCAACACCTGATTCTCCATGACACGCTTATCGACTGTCTGGGTGAGTTCCAACATACGGTCTGCCAAGGTGGATTTGCCGTGGTCAATGTGCGCTATGATGCAAAAATTGCGTATTCTGTCCATAAATCGGGCGCAAAGTTACACTACTTTTTTGAGATGTGCAAGTCAGAATAACATTCCAAATGGAATCAAAAATAGAGGAAATATACCAACAAGCACCGCTTATCATCTGCTTATCCACCGCTGAAAATAATTAGGATTTAGGAGTGGGGTTTTACGAGGCGAGTGATGCCGACCTGCGAAAGACCCGCGACAAAGTTAGTAGAAAAGGGACTGCCTTGACAGCACTCCCTTTTCTTTCGGATACCGGATACGCATACCCCGTTGAACAGGATAGTACGCACCGTATGGAATCTGCGTTTATAGTCTATCGCCTAATAACTCGTGCGTTGGGTAGCAGCGTAGGTTATCTTGAGGGCATAAGCACGACGGAGTTCTTGCTTGATGTCGGCAATGATACCCATCTTGGTCTCCTTGTCCGCCTTGATGCAAACCGTCATAAGACCCTGGTCGGACTCCTTCATGGAAGAACGCTCGTTGATGATATAATCCCCTATCTCGTTCTTCTCGGCGAAAGCGTCATCCAACTGGATACGCGTTTCTGCACCGTACTGCTTGCGGAACTCCGCAGTAGGCGTACCTACATAGATGTAACGCACCAAGTATTTCTTCTCCAACTTGGTCAATTCGGTGGCTTGCGGGTTGCGTATCTGCACCTTGTAGTTCACCTCCTTGAACGAAGTAACCGACATGAAGAAGAATAACAACATGAAGACGATATCCGGTAGCGAAGATGTGTTCAACGCAGGCATCTCACGCTTTTCATTTCTACGAATTTTAGCCATTATTTGTCTCCTCCATAGTTTTTAGGCTCTGCCTCCGATATTTTTTGGGGATAGACCTTTTGAATCTGCTTCTGCTGGTCCTCGTCCAGCTCGGCGTACGCCTTGTGGAAATACTTGTGCGCGCACTCGTCACGCAACTCATTGTATGCCGCTACGAGTTCGTTCTGCACCTCAAGATATGCCTGATACTCGGTCTCGGCATCGTTCTGCACCGAGATGACATGGTCGCGAGTATAAAGTATCGTCCCGATAGGAGCCCCGAAATCGTTCTCTACGAGTTTGGGCATGTGGGGATCATCGTTGGGGTTAGAGATAAACTCTTTGGCCTTAGCACGCAGTTCACGGACACTAATCTGTTGCCCCTGCACCAGCAGTTTGTTCTCCCAGTTAATTTTAACCACAAACAAGTTGCGCTTGTTGATATCGGTGTCCTCCACCTTTTGGTCGGCAGGGACGGGAGGCGGCAAACGGCGGGCCAAACCCTGGTTCACATCCATAGAGGTGGTTACCAGGAAGAAGGTAAGCAACAAGAAGGAGATATCCGCCATGGAACTGGCGTTAATCTGCGGAACTTTCTTTGATGCCATAGCCGTGAATTACTTTTTAGTCTTCGTATAAATTACACCCCATACCAATGTGCCGACCGTGGCCAACACCAATATATAGGTGAGGTACATCATGGCATCGGTGAGTTGCGCCATCGTGCCTACATTGTCGGTACCCTCGTAGCCGAGAATCTCTATCTTCTCGGGACTGCCCAAGAACCAGCAACCAATGCATACCCCGATAGCAAGGACGATACCAATCAACACATAGATACCTTTCCGCTTGTTAACCTTACCCAACTCAACCACATCGGTGATAACAAAGACCAAGGTAATAAGGCAGGCGAGAATGAGAAGCACATAGTTCCAGCCCAACAGCAAATCCGTAAAGCGCGGAATATTGAGTGCGTCACCCACTACATCCAGCGTCCCCTCCGAACCACCGGCAAAGAACATTATCGTAGCGACAATGCCAATTGCCATCAGCACCCAAAGGGTAACTTTTGGAATTAACTTATAGTTCTTCATAACTAATCCTGTTTTTGCAAGTTAAACAATATCGTTCGATACAGGCAGGTTGATTACTTCTTCTGCTTTGCATCGTACTCTACCACAAGGTCAAGCAGGCTGATGGAACTGTCTTCCATCTCATTAACAAGACCCTCAACAAGGCTAAGGATGTAGTTGTAGAACAATTGAAGAATGATAGCGATAACCAAACCAAGCAGCGTTGTCAACAAGGCAACCTTGATACCACCGGCCACAACCGTAGCCGAGATATCACCTACCTGCTGAATCTTATCGAACGCCTCGATCATACCGATAATGGTACCCAAGAATCCCAAAGACGGAGCAATGGAGATGAACAACGAAATCCAAGAGAGGTTCTTTTCCAACAGACCGAGTTGAACGCCTCCGTATGAGGAAACCGTCTTCTCGACTACATCAACGCCTTCGTCATAACGACTGAGACCCTGATAGAAAATGCTTGCAACAGGACCACGCGTGTTGCGGCATACATCCATAGCCGCTTCGATACCGCCCTCGTTGAGTGCGGCTTCTACTTTGGCAAGCAGAGCCTTGGTGTTCGTCTTACTGAGGCTGAGGTAAATGATACGCTCGATGCAGAGCGCCAAACCGAATACCAAGCACAACAAGGTAGCCGCCATGAAACCGGCACCACCTTCGATGAACTTAATCTTCATGTACTTGTGGAGAGCTACAATGCCGCCCTCTTCCTGCGTAGCAGCATCTACTGCCTCAACCGCAGGAGCTTCCGCCGCAGCGGGTGCCTCCGTTACTTGTTCCTCTGCTACAGGCGTAGCAGCTTCGTTTGCATCTTGTGCCATAGCAGCAACGCCGCCGAAAGCGATCATTGCGAACACCGTGAGTGTTGCGAAAACTTTTTTCATACGATAGTCGTTTTATTTGTTGAGTTATTATTTTATCTCTCTTATTCTGCGGAAAGACGGGGATTCGAACCCCGGAAACCCTTTTGGGGTTTACACGCTTTCCAGGCGTGCCTCTTCAACCACTCGAGCATCTTTCCTACAGCCCCGCCGTGCCGGAAATGCGGTAAGTCTATACGGATTTAAGGCAACCACAGCATCGCACTTGAGCAAATACGGCTGCAAAATTACGAAAAAGATTTGATACTCCTACACCCCATTGGCATTTTTGTGCGTTTTTTTCGTTTTTTCGGGTGGAAAAAGCACAGTGGCTGCGCGGGAAAATGTGCGCTCGTAATAGAAGGGCGTGCTGTAGTCTTGTGCATAGGCGGGGGTGCCGACCGATACGAGTAGCGCAAAGGTACAACTACTCCATCGGATCGGATATGCAAATATCCGAGAAAGCAACACCGTAATACCGTAGGAGGTTAGGGAAGGAAGGTATGTCGGAGGCGGCTATCGGTCTTTGAGTTTTTCCAGTTGCTTATCCAAGGCTTCGAGGCAATCATCAACCGCCTGCTCAAAAGTATCGCAGGTCTTTTGGGCAAACATCTCTTGACCTAACCCCATAATACGGATATTTACCTCTTTGTTGAGGTTGGTTTCCGGCTTCACTACCGTCATGCGAATCAATAACTCGGCAGCCGGCGGCAGCAACTTTTCGTAACGACGCGTCTTCTTGTCAATGTGCTTTTCGAGGCGTTCCGCCATCTCGAAATTCACGGCTTGGGTGTTTAGTTTCATGGAATCCTCCTTATTTTAATGATGTTTGTTTATGACTACGCGGATGTGCCGCGTTGTAGGCTTTCTGTATCTGCTCAAATGTGGTATGCGTATAGACCTGCGTTGCCGCCAAATTGGCATGCCCCAGCAGGCTCTGAATGGTTCGTATGTCGGCACCGTTGTTGAGCATGGCGGTGGCAAAAGTGTGGCGGAGCACATGCGGCGAGTGCTTCTTGAGCGTGGAGACCTCCCCCATGCACGCGCGTACCACTGTATAGAGCGTTGCCGCCGTCATTGCCCCCCATTCGCCGTTTCGATGCTTCTGCACAAAAAACATGCCGTGTACGCCATCCTCCGCCAAGACCTCCCCGCGGGCGGCACGATAGCATTGAATCACATCCGCCAAACCGTCGCCAATGGGTACGATACGCTCCTTGCGGCGTTTTCCGAAAACGCGTATCTGCTCCCCCGGCACATCGACATCGCTATCCGACAAACCGACCATCTCGGCACGGCGCATGCCTGTTTGGTAGAGCATCTCGATGATGAGGTAATCGCGTATCGCCACCAAGCGTTTCTCGGAGTCTTCCTCATCGGGGTCGAACTGCAGGCTATGGAGATGCTTGAAGTTCTCCATCTCACTCTCACGGAAAAAGATAGGTAGCGGCTTGCTGGTCTTTGGTAGAATGATACGACGGGTGATGTCCACCTCCACTGCCCCCACCTGCAACAGGAACTTGTACAGACTCTTTACCGCCGACAACCGCCGCCGTACGCTGCGCGGCGACAAGCCCCTCTCCAACATAGCCATCATCCAGTCCTTCACATCCTCTTCCTTTGCCGACTTGGGGTCGAAAGTATCCGGAGTGCATTTTATATAAGTACACCACGCACACAAATCCCCTTTGTACTCGCCGACTGTCCGTGGCGAGTAGCGTTTCTCAATGGCAATATAGTCGAGGAACTTCTGTATCAAGGCTATTTAATTTCCTTGCCCACATCATCGTTGCCCTCGAAGGGGAACAAACCGAACAGTTCGGCATCGATACGGTCTGTCACAGACCGGAAGTCCTCCGCGTTGTCGGCAAACTTGACATGGTCACCGTCAATAATCACCAATCTGCCCTTGTACTCGGCTATCCAGTTTTCATACAACTCGTTAAGCCCCTGCAGGTAGTCGATACGCATACTCGCCTCGTATGCCCGACCGCGTTTCTGAATCTGCGACACGAGGTTGGGAATGGTGGAGCGGATATAAATCATAAGGTCCGGCATCTTGACCAAAGACATCATCAAATCGAACAAATCCCGATAGTTGTCGAAGTCGCGGTCCGACATAAACCCCTGCCGATGCAAGTTGGGCGCAAAGATACGAGCGTCCTCGTAAATCGTGCGGTCTTGAATGATATACGCATCGGAGTTCGCGATGTCCACCACATCCTTGAAGCGTTTGTTCAAGAAGTATATCTGCAAGTTAAACGACCAGCGGCTCATGTCCGCATAGAAATCTTCGAGATAGGGGTTGAAGTCCACACTCTCGAAACGAGGCTGCCAGCCGTAGTGCTTGGCAAGCATATTGGTCAGGGTTGTCTTACCACTGCCGATGTTTCCTGCAACTGCTATATGCATAAAGGTATGTACGATTTACGAATTTACGATTGGGATATTTATGTACGATTGGGGGTTGATTTTCTTATTTATGCGGGGGTATTATTGGTGGGGGGATTTCCACATATCCTCACTGAACAGACCGAATAATTGGGCATCAATCTTATTCACAATCATGCGGAAATCATCGGGATTGTTCTCAAAGTCCATACCGTCACTCTCAATGGTCAGCACCCGCCCCTCGTATTGGTGGTAGATAAAGTCCTCGTAACGCTCGTTGAGGTCGCGCAGATAGTCTATCTGCATGGTCTTTTCGTATTCCCGACCGCGCTTCTGTATCTGTGCGATGAGCGCCGGCACGGACTTGCGAAGGTAGATCATCAGGTCGGGCAACTTCATCAACCGCTGCATATGCCCGAACAACTCCATATAGGTGTTGTAGTCGCGCTCGGACAAATCACCCCGCCGGTAGTTGTTGGTCACAAACACATACACGCCCTCAAAAATACTGCGGTCCTGCACAATCGTGTGCGATGACCGACCGATAGACAACATATCCCGAAAGCGTTCCTTGAGAAAATATGTCTCCAAACAGAACGACCACCGCTTGATGTCTGCGTAATAATCTTCGAGATAGGGGTTGAAAGTAACCGACTCGAAACGCGGCTCCCAACCGTAGTAACGCGCCAGCATCTTGGTTAATGTGGTCTTCCCTGCACCGATATTTCCGGAAATGGCTATGTACATATTGGCTTTGCGTTGGGTGGGTGCGTTTGTATCTGTTATACTGCTCGCTGAACCGTTGTGCTGTGAAACTCGCTGCAAATGTACTGCTTTTATTTGGGTTCTGCAAGAGGAATGAATTTTTCTTGCGTACATTGTACACCACACCCCGTGTTCTGCCCTTGCGGCCGCCGCAAAAAAGTACCTGTAACCCGAGGAGTTGGCAAGCCCTGAGTCGTTTTCGGGGCGTACGGTGCGAATCTTAAAAAACGACACTTTTTATCGGTTGCGTAAGGGTAGCCTGTCCCTTGCTTATCCCTTGCGTATCCCTTGCTGTTTTGCCCGACCCTGTCGGGATAGGGTGTCGAGGGGACAATCTTAAAAATCGTACTATTTGGCGACCTGCCCGAAAAGAGAGACTGCCGAACAACGGTTGGATGTTCGGCAGTTCTCTGCTAAGTTGTGACCCCGCTGGGAGAGTGTAACCACATATAGTCTTGGCACCTCATAAGAGAGAAACACCGCTGCTATCGGACATAACACCACACCACACACTCCTGCCCTATCATACATTATTACAGATAAATACAAAAAGCCCGTCAAAATCCCGTCAAAATCGCATATCCCGTTCAGAGTATGCGGTATAGACTATTTGCGGGCGTTGTCGAGGCGGGATAGAATGGAACGCTTCATATCATCGTCCACCTCCGTGTAGCGGCTGAACGCACGAGAACCATCGGCATGACCCGTGAACGCAGAGGTAATACGCTCCGACTTGGTCTCACGAAACATCGCCTCAATAAAAGTCTTGCGAGCCGTATGCGAGGTCGCCACCTCCCACAACGGCTTGGAGGTCGGTTTCATCGTGTGTTTGTCGGGCGTGATGACGATGCGGTCAAGACCCGCAAGCCGCAGGCACTCGTGAATGGCATCGTTGTAATTGTTCGGATGCACGAACGGCAGCAAGCGGTCGTCCTCGCTCTCCCCATAACGCTGCACTATCTCCTGCGCCACCTGCGACAACGGCAAACGCACAGTCAACGGCACACGGCGGCGTTGCTTCTGCGGAATATACTGCAGGAAGCCATCGGGCGTGACATTCTCCTTGGTAAGGCTCACTAAATCCGACACACGACAGCCGACATGGCACTGAAAGACAAATATATCACGCTGCACCCGAAGCGTAGGCGACAAGCCGTCGAACGCATAGAGTCTGTCCCGCTCCTCCGTCGTCAGGAACACGGGCGAGCCATACACCTCAGACGGAATCGTATACTGCGAAAAGGGAGAGAATGGAGCATAGCCGCGCAGGACGGCAAAGTTCTGCAAAGCCCGCCAGCGTTTGAGTTTGCCCGTCAGGGTGTTCTGCGAGCGTTGCACCGTCTTGCGCCCGCGACGCTCCGAACGAAAGAACGCACAGAAATCGTCTATATCCTGCAACGACACCTTATCGGCATACCACACACGCTTGGAATCGAACCGCTCCAACGCCCCAAGCAGCACCTCGTACTGGCGGCAAGTGGAATCATCAATACCCCGTGCCAAGCGATACTCCTCATAGACCTCACGCAGCGTCTTGTGCGGGGTCTTTTTCTTAATGGTGAGGCTCTCATCCACCACCTCCTGCAACCACCCCTCGTACATATCGAAGCGGTCTTGCTGCCAACGCTCATAGACATGGTCGCGTATCACCTCCAACTTTTGGCGTGAATCGGTCGCCTCTATGGTATCGACATTGGCACGCTTGGGAATAGCAGGCAGCCCCTCCTGCACACTCCACATCACCACAGGACAGAAGACATGCGTCTTGGCACGCTGGGAGAAACTCTCGCCATCGTAGAAACGCACCAAGACCTCCGCCCTGCCGTTGGCAGCACGAGAGGACAACCTATACTGCACCGTCGCCATTGCCGCCCTCCTTGTAGAACTCGCCCTTACCAAAGAATATCCACTCGAGCGACACCCCAAACTGCGTGGCGAGGTTATATATATTGTCCACCGTGCAGGACAAATCGCCCCGCTCCAACATGGAAAAGTTCTGCGGGATAAGCCCCGTCTTGGCACAAAACTCCTTCTTCATCTGCACCTTCTCGTCGGCATAGAGCAGGCGGTAGGCTTTCAGGAAACGGCGGTCTATTTCGGCTCGTTGTTCACTACGCATAGTCGTATCGGTTTAATGGTTCGTAAAATCAGCAGACACCGAAGCAGCGGCAGACGCCACCGCAACATGAGCAGCGGCTTGGTCAGCAGCGAGGTGCTTTACATATAAGGAATAGAGCGATGTGCCGTCCTCGGTCAGCCACAGCGGTGAGGGCTGTACTGCATACTTCGACCCGAGCAGTTGGTGCGTCAACCCCGATAGAGAATACACCTTGCCCTGATAGGACACCAATCGGTTTGTCTTCACGGAACAAGTAACAGTAGGGTCGTTCTTATACACCAACACCTGCCCCTCGTGCAGACCCATGGCGAAAAAGTCCATATTCGGATTCTTGTGTTTCTTCTCATCGGCAGCCACCACCTCGTCTATTTTCTGCTGCACCTCCTGCGTGGCATCGACAGGGTGAAACATACCTATCCCTTGGAGAACAGCCTTTACCTTACTCGGCTCTACCGAAAAGAACTCCCGTCCAGACGGAACACGATAATCATCGAAAGCGACATGCAGAGTGGACTCAACCGAAGCCAAACGCTCCTGCTCTACCTCGTAGGCAAACAGACACTCAAAGGGAGCAGGGACACCCGTAGAGTATAGTTCAGTCATACGCTTCTTCAAATCATGCCGAGAGGTCTTCCCAATTTTGATGAGATTGGGCATATACTCATTCGAAAGGACATAAATCAGTCCGTAGTCTTTATTCTCTTCCATAAGGCATTATTTCAGTTTTTCAATCAGGGATAACAAGCGGTCTATTTGGGCGTCTTTCTGCTCCAAAGCATGATTATTCGCCTCGCGCTGCGCCGCCATTTCAGCGATGAGACTATCAATGGTTCTCGATGATACACCATTCTGATTCCGGCTTCCGTTGATATTATGCATAGAACTATCTCCGATGGCGGAGGCAGCAAACAAAGGAACGCCCGCTTTCATCAAAGCGTGCTCGGCACGGGTGACCGCATTGGCAGTACTCACCTTGCCGTCATCTTTCAGAGCGTGCGATAGGGAAGCACTATCCATCCCTATCAAAGTGGCAAACTCGCCCTTACTGCGCACGAGGTCGTGCTGACGGGCAATCTCATACAGGTCTTCGAGTCTTGTTTTCTGTTCCATAATAGTGGTATTTAGAGTTCGATAAAAGCCGAAAGTCGGCATATTTGGAGAAAAATCAACTATTTTGGCATTTTTTCGCCAAATTATTTGGTGGTTCGCCAAAAGAGTTGTACCTTTGCACCGAAAACAAAAAAGCAACGGACTAACAACCGGCAGGACAACACCGCAACAACACTAAAAACGCGGCAAAGGTAATACAAAAGCACCGAATAGGCAAATAAGAACAACAACAAAATAATAAAAATATGAAAGTTTATATCCATCTCGAAATCGACGACAGTGGCATAAAAACCGACAAGGGGTGTATGCAGCAGTTCCAAACACTCGCAGCCGCCCAAGAGGCACTGCTCGAAATACAACGGAATGCCCTCCGACGAGGTTTCAACTTCCTTAGCACGAGTTGCGACACGCTCCGAATCGCCGACCCGCACCCCATGGGCAAGTGGTACTTCTGGGAATACACCATCAGACGACAAACCCCTAAAAAGCAAAAGTAATATGAAACCACTCCGAACCTACCGCCTGCGCTACTACGCGCGACAAACGATTGTCGGCACGCTGATGTGCGTGGGACTTATCGCCCTCTCGGGCGAGCCGACCGAAGACACCAACTGGATAGTCTGCCTGCTCCTGCAACTGCTGACTTGGGCAACCACTTGGGCAACCGCCCTCTGGCTCTACCGCCGCTGGGAGATTGGCAAGCAAGAAAAGCGGATAGAGAATGTCCAACGGAAGACTCAGACCTCTCCAAGCCCCTCCAAAGGAGGGGGTGTCGAAGAATAACCCATTTACAAATTTACAAATTGACTGAATATGACAACAATGGAACACCTGCGCACACTACGCGCCAACCTGCCGAAAGGCAAAAAAGACCCATTCACGGGCTGCTGCCGCTCCAAGCGGGTGCTGCTCAATCGGGCTCTCAAGAAAAACGACTTTCTGCAACTCACCGAGGGAGAACTGGACGCCATCAACCTATTCCTCGAACACTGCAAGAACCTCAAGGCTGCCGACAAGCGGTTCGCCGCTACGGTAGACAAGATAACACAACCCATACAACCTCAAAAAACGGACAACCTATGACACCGAACAACCACCTACCCGCAGGACAGCCCACCATGCTGCTCGTAGACAGTCAAGCCCTGCTCGAGTTCCTGCACCACGACCGAGAGGACACCTTTATGGAGGGCGTACGCAGCGGAATCCTACAAGCCGAACTGGCAGCCCGCGCAAGCGCAGAACGCCCCTACACGAAACGAGAAGCCGCCGAAGCACTCGGATTCACGGAGGGTACTATTGACAATATGCGCCGCCGCGGCGAACTGGAGAGTTACGAATACGGCGGGCAAGTACGCATAGAACGCACCGAGGTGGAACGCTTCAAACGCACCCACGCCAACCTCTACAAGCGCATCTACGATTGCAAAAAAAGTAAAAAGCCGAGCCAAGGTCATCCTAAGGAGTTCCTAAAGAGTTCCTAAGGAGTTCCTAAGGCAAAACACGCTACGAAAAAGCACACAAAACTTATCAAACATTTAACATTCACACGATGAAAACAATCCAACTCAACCGCATGGAACTGCGGAACTTCAAAGGGGTCAGCGAAGCCGCGTACGGCTTCAACGCCGACCACACCACCATCAGCGGCGACAACGCCACAGGTAAATCGACTATCTTCGACGCCTACCTCTGGTGCTTGTTCGACAAGAACCAACAGGGCAACACGCCCAAAGTGCAGCCCCTCGACGAGCAGAACGAGGTACGACACAAACTCACCACGAGCGTACGCCTCTACCTGACGCTGGACACCTGCCCGCTCATCGTTGAACGCACCCTCAAAGAGGACTGGGTGAAACCCCGTGGGGCTGCCGAGATGATTTGCAAAGGCACAAAGAGCGAGTACGCCATCAACGATGTGCCGCTATCGAAGACCCAATACAACGCCAAACTGGAAGAGATACTGCCGCTCGACCGCTGGTTCTTGCTCTCGGCGGTAGGCATCATCCCCGCCATGGAACAGAAGACCTGCCGCGCTGCGCTGCAACAGATAGCCCCCGCCATAGACGAGGACACCCTCGCAGCCCCCTATCCCGCCGTAGCCGCTGCACGCCAGCGTGGGCTGAACATAGACGAACTGCAGGCAACCACCAAACGGCAGAAGACGCTCGCCAAGCAGGAACTGGACGGCATACCCGCTGCCCTCGACGCACAAGACCGCCTGCGGGTGGAGGACGACTGGGCGGAGATAGAGAACCAACTGCAGGTAGTAAAGACCTCTATCGCCCACGCACAAGGCGAGATAGACGCGCTGCAGACCGCTACGGTCAATGAGGCAACCCTGCAGCAGGCAGCGGCACAACGCCAGACTATCGCCCGCCTGACGCAACAGGTAAGCGACCGACAAATGGCTGCCCAAAACGCCTACCGCCAACAACGCAGCACGGCGGAGCAGGAACTGCAGAACATAGCCGCCGAGACCGACAGCATTGCCCGCCGCCTCGAGATACACCGACAGGCATCGCAACGCTGGCTCGCCCTCATCAACGAGCAGAAGAGCCGTATCGCCGACCTGCGCGAGCAATGGAAAGCCAAGAACGCAGAGGTGTACACCGCCGCGCAACCTACCGCCACCACCTGCCCGACCTGCGGGCAACCCCTGCCACCTGAGCGTATCGCCGAGGCACGCGCCAAAGCCGAGCAGGTATGGAACGAAGCCAAGACTGCAAGCCTGCAAGCCATACAAGCCGAAGCAGAAGCCTGCAAGCAGCGCATAGACACCTACGCCGCAACCGATGCAGAGGACGCCCGAAAGGACGCTGCCGACCAAGCACGCCTCGAAAGCCTGCAGCAGAACCACGCTGCAGCCGAACAGGTACTCGCAAACCTGCGCTTGCCCGAAGCGATACTCGCCGAAGATAAGCCCTACCAAGCCCTGCTCGCCCAACTGCAGGAAGCCACGGCAGCCGTAGCCGCTACGCAACCCCAAGAGGACAACAGCAGCACCCAAGCGGCGATAGCACAGTACAAAGCCGACATTGCCGACCTCACCACTCAACAGGAAATCCTGCTGCGACGCCTTGCCGCACGCGACACCAACGAGCGTATCGCCCAAGAACGCACCCACCTCGAAGAGCGGCAGCGGGAACTGGCAGACCTCATCGCCCAAGCAGAGGGCGTGGAACAGCAGATACAAGCCTACCGAAAAGCCAAGATAACGGCGGTGGAGAACGGCGTATCGAGCCTATTCAAAATGGTGCGGTGGAAGATGTACGAGCCGAATATCACCAACGACGGCGAACGGGAGATATGCACCGCCCTCATCGACGGCGTACCCTACGAGCAGCAGAACCGAGCCACACAGGTGAATGCAGGCATTGACATCGTGAACGCCTTTGCCCAAGCCTACGAGATAAGCACCCCCCTCTTCGTGGACAACGCCGAGGCTGTGACCAACCTGCTGCCGACCAACGGACAGTGCATCACCCTCGAGGTGGTCAAGAACGCCCGACTGACCGTCCACTAATTATGCGACAAGACTTGCGTGTTCCGAATAATAGTGCGTACTTTGCTGCGCGTTACGGAACACGCTAATAATCAACTAATTAACAACAAATTCATTCACACAATGGAAAAGAAAAACGAAACGGCTGTAGTCAGCCCAGTAGCCAAACTCGAGGTCGTGTACAACACCCTCGGACAGGAAATCAAACTCAACGCCAACATCGTGCGCAACTACCTCACCAAAGGCAACGCCAGCGTGACAGACCAAGAGATTCTGCAGTTCATCTCCATCTGCAAGTACCAACAACTCAACCCGTTCCTCAACGAAGCCTACCTCGTCAAGTTTCGGAACAACCAAGGGGGAGAGGACGCCGCCTCGATAATCGTCAGCAAAGAGGCGTTTATGAAACGCGCCGAGGGCTGCGAGCAATACCGAGGCTTCCGAGCAGGACTGATACTGAAGCGCGGGACGGATGTGGTCTACGAAGAGGGCGAGTTCATGCGGGACGGCGATGTGCTGCTCGGCGGATGGGCAGAGGTCTATCGCAAAGACAGAGACTTCCCGATCAAGGCATTCTGCAACCTGCGGGACTACGACAAGGGGCGTAGCACTTGGAACGCTATCAAATGCACAATGATACGCAAGGTCGCCCTCGTACACGCTCTGCGTGAGGCGTTCCCCACGCAACTGGGAGCGATGTACACCGCCGACGAGCAACGCAAAGTGGTGGACACCCCCTACGAGGAGGTGGCAGAACAGCAGGTGCAAGCCCACGCCAACAGCGAAGACCTGCCCGAAGAGGCAGCACCGACTGCACCTGCGCCCAAGCCTGCGGAAGCACCGAAAGCAGCCGTACAAACCGAAATGCCCAGCGTCTTCGATACTCTCTAAGCATGCAACTGACAATCCTCAATAGCGGCTCAACGGGCAACGGGTATGTCCTGACCGACGGCACGGAAGCACTTGTTCTCGAGTGCGGCGTGCCACGGCAGGACTGCCTTGCCGCCCTCGGCTGGCACACAAGCGGGGTGGCAGGCTGCCTCGTAACGCACGAACACGGCGACCACGCCAAGTATGTGCGGGACTACGCCGCCCTCATGCCCGTCTACACCTCGTGCGGCACTGCCCAAGCCCTGCAAGCCAAGAACCTGCACACCCTCGAACCGCTGCGCACAGTACACCTCGGGGGCTTCAGCGTGCGCCCGATACCCGCACAGCACGACGCTGCCGAGCCGTTCGCTTACCTCATCGACCACCCCGACATGGGACGCCTGCTCTTCGCCACCGATACCTACTACCTGCGCTATCGTGTGCCGAACCTCAACCACCTGATGATAGAATGCAACTACTCGCTGCCGCTGCTCCGTGCCAATGTAGAGGCAGGAATCGTACCCGAAGCGGTCATGCAGCGCACCCTGAGCAGCCATTTCTCGCTCGAACACCTGCGGGAGTTCCTCGCCGCCAACGACCTCAGTCAGGTAGTACAGATAGTACTTATCCACCTGTCTGCCCGCAACAGCGACACAGACGCGTTCTGCCGAGAGATTGCCGCCCAGACAGGCAAGACTACCACCGCCGCCCGAAAAGGGCTGCAAATCGCCCTAAACCGCACCACCCCGTTCTAACAATGAAACCCACCATCCAAGATACCCACTACATCGTCCTGCACGGCTGGATAGTCAACCACCTTGGGCTGACCTCCGACGAGGCACTCGTCTATGCCCTCATCTACGGCTACAAGGACGGATTCGACCAACCCGTCGCCTATATTGCGCAATGGATAGGCAAGACTGATATCACCATACGAAAGATACTACAACATCTCGTGCAGGAGGGATTTATCACGGAAACGACACGAATCGGAAAGCCTACCATCTACACCTGCACCCCCATAAAAACTTACGGGGTAAAAAATTTACCCCCTATAAAAAATGACACCCCTACCCCCATAAAAACTTACGGGGTCAATATAAATAATAATATAATACTATCATCCTCCAACAACGCGTGTGCGCCCGCACGCGAGAGATTGGCAAAATGGATAGCCGATGGCGGACTGACAGAATGGGTGGCACGCCTGCTCACGCAGAACGGCTTTGCCCACCTCGACCTCGCCCACCTGCTCGACCAGTTCTACGACAACGACTTTCGGGTGCGGGAGCGGTGCGAGCAGGGGGAGCGAATTGAGACCCTGCGCCACTTCCAGAACTGGCTGCCGAAATACATCAACAAACTAAAATACCAAAACAGCAATGCAAACAATCGCCCAAGTGCTGCGCCAAAGCAAGGTGCAGCCAACCAACGCCTCAACGACCTCAACGACATTGCCCGCTCCATCGAACTCGGGCTCGCTACGGGAACTGCCCGCCGAGGGCAATAGCCACCCGCTCTCGGTGTTCCGACAGTACCCGCCCGCCACGCCTGCCGAGATAAAAGCGAACATCCTGCGCCTTGCGGTCAACTTCCCCGCCATGAACACCGCCTACAAAGCCCCAAACGGGCAGAGCGTCACCTTCTGGACAGTGCTTGCCGACCAAGTGGCGGCTCTCGGATGGAGCGCACAACGCACCCGCTACGCCGTGGACTACATGCTCCGCAACTGCCCATACCGAGAGTTCCGCGTGGCGGAGTTCCTGCAACTCGACCGACAGGTGCATATCATCGACAACGCCGAGTTCACCCGCATAGAGGAGAGCCTCCGACCACACGAGCCGATAGTCACAGCCAAGGTAGACGGGCGTTGGGTGTGGCTCTACCAAGCAGACGCCGAACGCATAGGGTTGACCCGCTACGAACGCCGCTACACCACCTACGAGGCACTGCAGATGACGCCCGAGGAAAGAAAACAAAACGGAATATACTGGATTTAACTAAAACATAAACAAACAAAACAATCTATCTAAACAATGGAACAGAAATTTATCGATTTAGGCTTGCCGAGTGGCAACCTATGGGCAACCGAGAACGAGGTT
>CAVGOI010000015.1:0-48365 GCA_963630875.1 Mycobacteriaceae bacterium
TGGTACAGAGTCGTATGACGCCACTTACGGCTATTCGAAGGATGGTACTGCTCTCGCTGACAAGATAGACCTTTTCGGTTGGAGCGGTAGCACGGGGTCGGCAAAGTGGGGTATCAGCACCTCTTCTGATGATTCCGATTATTCGGGTGATTTTGTGGATTGGGGCAAGAATATTGGGGACGACAACACCTACCGCACATTGACAAAAGATGAGTGGGCATACCTGCTCAATACCCGCCCCAATGCAAACAATCTAAAAGGCGTAGCCCGCATCAACCTTAACAGCGATGGCACGCAGTATGCCAATGGTCTTATCTTGTTACCCGACAGTTGGGCTGACCTTACAGATGTAACCTTCAATAGCGGCTTTGCAAGTAGTTATGGTATAGAATACTATGCGACATACCAAACCTTTACCCTCAACGAATGGCAACAATTAGAAGCCGCAGGTGCAGTCTTCTTGCCTGCTTCGGGGTCCCGCAACGGGTCGAGTAATATGCGCACTGTGCAGTACTACGGCAGCTATTGGTCTGCTACGGCGTACGGCTCGAACTGCGCGTGCCTCATGTGCTTCGGCTAGGGTGGAGCGTACGCGGGCATCAACTATCGCAACTACGGGCGGTCAGTCCGTCTTGTACAGGATTATGAGCAATACGCCATAACGATTACCCCACCCGAACACGGCAGTATTGCCGCCAATAAGACGGAAGCCGTTGCAAGCGAGACGATTACGCTGACTATTACACCCGACACATGCTACGAACTCGATGTACTTACCGTAAAAGACGCTGCAAACAACGACATTGCGGTTACGAACAACACATTCACCATGCCTGCAAGCGCGGTTACAGTAAGTGCTACCTTCAAGTTGCAGACCCAACCGACGGCGATCGGCAACACCTTCGGCACAGCAGATACCACCGTTCGCAAGGTGCTGCGCAATGGACAAGTACTCATTCTCCGCAACGACAAGACCTACACGCTGACAGGGGTAGAGGTGCAATAAAGTCCTCCGATCTCCAACCTCCCCAACCGGCGACAGCGCTCCAAAGGAGGGGGATACGGACTATATACGCTTACGGGCTGCGCCACCGCGCAGCCCATAACTTTTAATGACCCACTTTGTTCCCATTCAGGGGGGATTTTGACGACGCGAGCCGCGTCGTCCCCCAGGGGGTGTCCTACAAGGTAAATGGATAAATCCATCCCAATCGTACATAAATTCGCAAATCGTAAATAAGCAGGCGTTTCGCCCTGCAAAAGCCCTCTAAACCCCTTATAAGAGTTATAGGTGCTAAGGGAATGCTATGGATGTGCTATGGATATGCTATGGATATGGTATGGATATGTGTGCGAGATTGTCCCCTTAACTCGCAATATATGGGGATTTTATGCTACTGTTGTTTGTTTGCTGGAATTTGTGTAATTTTGCAGCATAAATGGGATAATCGTATATAGATGAGTAGCGAATTAGCAAATACCTCTACATTCGTTAATGATATCAAGCGAATCATTGAGCAAGGTAAACAGCAAGCTTATCAGGCTGTGGGAGCCGCAATGATTGACACATATTGGCACATAGGTAAACGAATTGTTGATGAAGAACAGCATGGACAGAAACGTGCTGACTATGGTTCGCAACTTATTGATTTCTTATCCAATCAATTATCCAAGGACTATGGCGATAGTTATTCGCCAAGGTACTTGCGTTCATTTAGAAAGTTCTACACCATATTTCCTGATTATGACATTTGGAAATCGCGGTTTCCAAATCTTACATGGACACATATCTTTCGTGCTCTTAGAGTTAGTGATGACGCTGCTATTCGTTGGTATTTGAGCGAAGCATCGGCTCAAATGTGGAGTGTACGCACCCTTGATAGAAATATTAGCACGCAATATTTCGAGAGACATTTATCACAACCGCAGTTACCAACTCAAGAGGCAACATCTTTATCAACCGACAAAACCGAAATCATCAAGAACCCGGTTATCGCCGAGTTCCTTGGATTTAAGAGAGACGAGGGATTTTCGGAATCCGATCTGGAGAACTCCATTATTTCTCATCTGCAGGACTTCATTATGGAACTTGGCAAGGGCTTTGCTTTTATGAGAAGACAGCAACTTATCCGTACTGCGGCTCAAGATTATTATATTGTATAATGTTATCCTCAAATGCTATGTGCTAATAGACTTAAAGATTGGAAAAGTATCTCATCAAGATGTTGGACAAATGGATATGTATGTTCGTATGTTTGATGAGTTGAAACGGACAGATACAGATAATCCTACAATAGGAATTTTGCTTTGTAGCGAAACGGACGAGGATATTGCGCGATATTCCATCTTGAAAGGTAACGAGCAACTATTTGCAACTAAATATAAACTCTATCTCCCATCCGAAGAAGAACTGCGTAAAGAGATCGAACGCCAAAAAGAAATTTATAAACTACAACAAGCAAATAGCAATTAACCGCCTATGAAATAAACCCCGCGTATTAATACGCAAGACATACATAAATAAGCATTTACGCTAAGACTTGGATTCTCTAAATCTAGACAATTTGTAGAATTCGTTATCAACCAAGAAAAGCCTGAATGCTCACGCCAATCGCGTGGGCGTTGTCCGTAGATATTTGGTTGATACAGGTAAGTCTAGAACCTAAGAGAGTCCGAATTGAAGCAACATCGCTCCACGCTTATTTTATGTCTATACTTGAGATAAAACGGATTTATGTGTAAATGTAATATGTTAAGAACAAGATGAAAACAAAATTATTATCATTATGGGTGGCACTCCTCGCCACCACTGCCCTTTGGGCGTACGATTTCCAGTCCGGCGACTTGTACTACAACATCACAAGCCGTACAGAACCTTTCACCGTCGAAGTAACCTACCAAAATCTCTGGTCAAAGGATAACTACAGGGGACTCACATCGGTTACTATCCCCGCTACCGTAACCTACAATAACACGACTTATAGCGTAACGAGTATTGGAGAGAGGGCTTTCTCGGGTTGCACAGGCCTTACCACTATCGCTATCCCCGAGAGCGTAACGAGTATTGGAGATTATGCTTTCGTTGGTTGCACAGGTCTTACCTCTATTACCATCCCCAACAGTGTAACGAGTATTGGATTTGGTGCTTTCTCTGGTTGCACGGGTCTTACCTCTGTAACTATCCCCGAGAGCGTAACGAGTATTGGAAGTTATGCTTTCGGTAAGGTCCCCAATATTATGTATAATGGTACTGCTACAGGTTCGCCTTGGGGTGCAAGAAGTGTGAATGGTTATGTGGATGGCTATTTCGTCTATGCAGACGCAACAAAGGCTACACTATTGGCTTGCAGTAGTGCTGCAACGGGTGCTACTACTATCCCCAACAGCGTAACAAGTATCGGGAACTCTGCTTTCGATGGTTGCACGGGTCTTACCGCTATTACTATCCCCAACAGCGTAACAAGTATCGGGAACTCTGCTTTCTATGGTTGCACGGGTCTTACCGCTATTACTATCCCCAACAGCGTAACGAGTATTGGGAATTATGCTTTCTATTTTTGCTCCGCCCTTATCGCTGTTACTATCTCCGAGAGTGTCACAAGTATTGGAAATAATACATTCTCGTTTTGCACGGGTCTTGCTTCTATTACTCTTCCAAATAGTATAACGAGCATTGGAGAAGAGACTTTTTCTAATTGTGCCAATCTTTCAGTTATCACTATCCCGAACAGTGTAACAAGTATTGGGAATAGCGCTTTCTCCGGTTGCACGAGTCTTGCTTCTATTGCCATACCCAATAGCGTAACAAGTCTTGGGAATAGTGCTTGCTCCGGTTGCACGAGTCTTGCTTCTGCTATCATTGGCAACAATGTAACGCGTATTGGGAATAGTACTTTCGATGGTTGCACAGGTCTAACCTCTATCACGATTTCTCATAGTGTAACCAGTATTGGAGTTACTGCTTTTAGGAGTTGCAAAAGTCTTACCACTATGACGATTCCGAACAGCGTAACGAGGATAGGAGACTGGGCTTTCAGAGATTGCACCAGTCTAACTGCTATTACTATCTTGGCAGAAACCCCGCCAACGATACATGCTAATACCTTAAAGAAAACATCCTTGGACAAGATTTACATACCCTGTGGCACAAAGGACGCCTATCAAGCGGCTGCCAATTGGAGCAGTTTCACCAACTATATCGAGACACTTTTTTATATCCTGACGATTACTGCGCAAGATGAAGCAATGGGCTCTATCCGCATTATCCAAGAAGCGACCTGTACCGATAACACAGCAGTCATCGAAGCAACTGCCAATGAGGGGTATCGGTTTGTGCAATGGAGCGACGGCAACACCGACAATCCCCGCACGCTTATTGTTGATGAAGACCTAACCCTCACAGCGCAGTTCGTATCGCTCACTGCTATCAACAATACCTCTGCCGATAACGCTATCGCCCCGCGCAAACTCTTCCGCAACGGACAGGTACTCATCCTCCGCAATGACAAGACCTACACCCTCACCGGCGTAAAGGTAGAGTAGGGGCATCCCGACTCCCCCTGACAGCGATAGCACTCCAGAGGAGGAGAGGACTCCCATGACATCGTAAGCGCCCTCAGAGGAGGGGAATACGGATTGAATAGGGTTATGGGCTGCGCCACCGCGCAGCCCATAACTTTTAATGACCCACTTTGTTCCCATTCAGGGGGGATTTTGACGACGCGAGCCGCGTCGTCCCCCAGGGGGTGTCCTACAAGGTAAATGGATAAATCCATCCCAATCGTACATAAATTCGCAAATCGTAAATAAGCAGGCGTTTCGCCCTGCAAAAGCCCTCTAAACCCCTTATAAGAGTTATAGGTGCTAAGGGAATGCTATGGATGTGCTATGGATATGCTATGGATATGGTATGGATATGTGTGCGAGATTGTCCCCTTAACTCGCGAATATATGGGGATTTTATGCTACTGTTGTTTGTTTGCCGGAATTTGTGTAATTTTGCACGGCTTAATGAGTGTATCGGTGTCGTGCGAAATAGAACATTCTCCATATTCTGTATAGGACTCGTTACAGTGTTGGGGCTTTCCGCCTGCAACACCACCAAGTTCGTCCCTCGCGACGCGTATCTGCTAAACCGGACACGCGTCAAGGTGGATAACAAGAAAATACCGGCATCCGACCTCACCGACTACCTGCAACAAAAGCAAAACACCGAGATATTGGGCTTTTGGAAACTGCAGTTGGATATCTACAATACAGCTCCGGCAGACACGCTGACCAAGGCAAGAGCCTTCTTCGCCCGCAACGCCCACAAGATGGGTGAACCGCCGGTGGTATTCTCGCCGCAACTGACCGACCTCAGTTGCGTGCAGTTGCAAAAGGCGATGCAGAATCGCGGCTATTTCCTTGCCACGGTGGATACCACCATGAAACTGAAAGACCGCAAATTGGATTTAACCTACCATATCACGGCAGGTGCACCCTATTTCCTGCGCCGCTACTCGGTGCGCTTTGAGCAGAAAGACCTGCAAGAGATTGCCAACGATTCGCGCAATGCCTTGGTGTCGGCAGGCATGCAGTTCAACACGGAAACTATGGACGAGGAACGGCAGCGCATTGCTGCAGCGATGCGACGAAAGGGCTATTTCTATTTCGATAAAGAGATGTTGCAATATGTGGCGGACAGCACGGTCGGAAAGCACCTCATTGATGCCACAATCTGTCTGCAAGACTATATCAACGACCTCTCGCGCGAAGAGAAAGACCGTCTGTTCCGCAAGTATCGGATAGCCCATGTGTACTTTCACATGGACTACGATGAACAGCATGTACCGGAGGGCGATACTTTGCAGCGTGCCGTGCAGGACGGCTATGAATTTACTTGGGTGGGGAAGCCCCTATTGCGCCATAATGTGCTGATACACAGTTGCCCCATCCAGCCGGGGGATATGTTCAATGAGCATCGGGTGGAGCGGGCATACGCCCGACTCAATCAGTTGGCACCGGTCAAGTATGTGGATATAAGTTTTGAACCCGTCTCTGCGGATGAGTTGGATTGCCATATCGTACTCTCACGCGGCAAACTCAACTCGGTGTCGGCGGAAATAGAGGGAACTTATTCGGCAGGCGATTGGGGCATTGCCGTCGGCGCAGGCTACGCCAACCGGAACTTGTTCCGCGGCGCAGAGGAATTTACCATTGACGGACGCTGCAGTTACGAATGGCGGCAGAACGGCGGACGGGCTATCGAGGCAAAAGCCTCCACGGGGCTGACTTTCCCGAACTCGCTCGCTATCAACTTGAGTTACAACTACCAGAACCGACCAGACGAATTCACACGCTCTATCTTCAATGGAGGATTGTCGTACACCCTGAAAAGGCGTCCTACGCGGGTGCAACACCGCTTCCAGATAGCGGATATCAGTTATGTGTACCTGCCGTGGATTAGCGAGGCTTTCAGCCAGCAGTTTCTGCAGTCCACCAATATCTTGAAGTATTCCTACGAGAACCATTTCATTGTAGGGTGGGGCTATTCGGGCAGTTATTCATCGTATCGGGAGAAACAACCGCTGCGCTCCTACTACAACCTCAACTACAACATTGAGACAGCGGGCAATCTCGTACACGCCTTGGCGAAGGTGTGCAACTTTCCGCAAGACTCCACCGGTTACAAACTTTTCAATATACCCTATTCGCAGTTTGCCAAAGGCGACCTGTTCTTTTCGTACTACTGGATATTCAACGAGAATCACCGCTTGGTGTGGCATGCGGATGCAGGGGTGGCTTTCCCCTACGGCAATTCGAAGACGGTGCCGTTCGAGAAGCGTTATTTTGCGGGAGGCGCGAACAGTGTGCGCGGGTGGACGGCACGCAGTCTCGGACCAGGCGGCTATCGCGGTACGGGAAGTCTGATTGATTTCAACAACCAGGCAGGGGATATACGCCTCAATTTGAACTTGGAATACAGGGTCAAGGTGTGGTCGTTTATCAACTTGGCAGCCTTTGTGGATGCAGGAAATATCTGGACGATACGCGAGTACGATGCGCAACCCTACGGGGCGTTCCTGTGGAAAGAGAATGGTGCGTGGAAGACCGAATTTTACAAGCAGATAGCCCTTGCCTACGGTGTGGGACTGCGCTTGGATTTCTCGTTCTTTGTCTTTCGCATAGACTTTGGCGTCAAACTCTACGACCCGAGCCGTCTGTACGGCGACTATGCCGGCACGCAATGGCGCACAGCCCCCAACGGATTGAGTTGGAAAGACGATATGACTTTCCATTTTGCCATCGGCTATCCTTTCTAATCGTAGCGGCTTGTGGTAATGACACCTTACGACTTGGTCTGCGAATATGTGCTACACATCAACCGCAGCATTTTTCTGACCGGCAAGGCGGGTACCGGCAAGACTACGCTTTTGCGCCGCACACTTGCTGCCGAACAAGGCAAACAGAATGCTCCGTATCTTATCGCACAAACCAAACTATTGGTTGCTATCAGCAAAGCCCTGCCACAAACCAAGCGCGAACTACTGACCGTCAAAGGTATGGGACAGAAGAAATACGACCTCATGGGGGAGAAAGTTCTTGCGTTAGTCAGGAAGTACCAACGCCGTCCTTCTTAATCACTTGCCGCCCCACTTTACAGGACGATGGATAGGCTAACCGCAGGGTAAGGAACTTTTACTAATGCGCCTGGACTTTGCGTGAAGTATATTGGGGTCCCCAATAAAACGCGGAATGAGCAGGTTAGCGATAGCCTGCTCATTCCGTGTTCGATAAAGTGTGCTTATCCGCCGAAGTTATCGAAGCGGATCATATCATCCTCTACACCCAACGAGTGGAGAAGGTCAAGAACCGTCTTCGCCATCATTGGAGGACCGCAGAGGTAGTATTCTACATCCTCGGGGTCTTCATGCTGCTTGAGATAGGTGTCTCCCATAACCGGAGCAATGAAACCTGCGGTATACTTGACTCCCATTGCATCTGCCTTAGGATCGGGGCGGTCGAGCGCCAAATGGAAATGGAAGTTAGGATACTCTTTCTCCAACTCAAGGAAGTCGTCCATAAAGAATACCTCGTCAATAGCACGCGCACCATAGAAATAGTGCATCTCACGGTCACGGGTATGCAGAGTCTTGAGCATGTGCATAATCTGCGCACGGAGCGGAGCCATACCGGCACCACCACCGACCCAAATCATTTCACGCTTGCTGTCGAATACAGGGTGGAAATCACCGTAAGGGCCGGACATCGTTACCTTATCGCCCGGTTTGAGCGAGAAAATATAGGTCGATGCAATACCGCAAGGCACATCCTGGAACTCAGGACCATTCGGACACTGGTCTTTCGGCTTGAAAGGCGGCGTAGCAATACGCACGGTCAGCGTGATAATATCGCCCTCATCAGGGTAGTTCGCCATTGAGTAGGCACGAATTGTGGGCTCGGTATTGACCTGGTGCAGATTGAACAATCCGAACTTCTCCCACGATGGTACATAGAGATCGCCAATCAGCGAACGATCAAAGTCCTTGTAGTAGATATCATAAGCAGGGATTTTAATCTGTGCGTACGAACCGGGAATGAAATCCATGTGCTCGCCCTTAGGCAGTGCAACTTTGAACTCTTTGATAAAAGTAGCGACATTCTTGTTGGAGATGACGGTGCATTCCCATTCCTTAACTCCAAGAACGGACTCGCTGACCTTCATCTTAATATCTTCTTTTACCTTCACTTGGCAGCCCAAGCGCCAGTGCTCTTTCTGCTGCTTGCGTGTGAAATGCACCGTCTCTGTAGGCAGTATCTCGCCGCCTCCCTCAAGCACTTGGCATTTGCACTGACCGCAAGAGCCCTTACCACCGCAGGCAGAAGGCAAGTGTACCCCTGCTTCGCCGAGCGTGGAGAGCAGTGTGCCACCTGCCGGTACCTTGTACTCCTTGTCGCCATTAATCGTAATTGTTACATCTCCTGATGCCACCAAGTATTTCTTAGCGACCAGCAAGATGATAACCAGTAGCAGTATTACGCCCAAAAAGACGCCTACTGCCCAAAGAATTGCTGTTATATTCATTGTCGTAGTTGCTTACAAGATTAGATGTTAAGACCGGAGAAGCACATGAATGCCATTGCCATAAGACCGGCGGTAATGAATATAATACCCATACCTTGCAGGTGCTTAGGAATGTCGCTGTACTCCAATTTCTCGCGGATACCTGCCATACATACGATTGCCAACATCCAGCCTAATCCGGAGCCCAAAGCAAAAGCAAAGGCGTCACCCAGATTAGCAATAGCCTTAGTATTGACAGGGTCGAGCAGAATGCGCTGCTGCATAAAGAGCGAACCACCCATGATGGCGCAGTTAACTGCAATCAGCGGCAGGAATATACCGAGCGAAGAGTAGAGTGATGGAGAGTATTTCTCCACAATCATCTCTACCAATTGCGTGATGGCGGCAATAACGGCGATAAAGAGAATAAAGGACAAGTAGCCCAGGCCGAGCGGATTAAGCACATATACTTGCAGTAGATAATTGACTGGTAGAGTCAACACTTGTACAAAGGTAACGGCTACACCTAAGCCGGCACTCGTCTTAACATCTTTCGATACGGCCAAGTAGGAACACATACCAAGGAAGTATGCGAAAATCATATTGTCCGCAAAGATAGAGCGAACAAACAAACTAAGAGCATGTTCCATATTACTTCTCCTCCTTATTTAATGAGCGGTGTGCCCAGATAATACAACCTACAAGAATCAGTGCCATGGCAGGCATCATCATCATACCGCAATTCTCATAGTAGCCGCCATTTGCAACATACCAACTCTCTGGGATAACACTATAACCGAGCAGTGTGCCGGAACCGAGCAACTCACGAATAAAAGCGACAATAACTAAGATAATAGCATAACCAAAGCCATTACCAAGTCCGTCTAACAACGAATCTTTCACATTATTAGTCATGGCAAATGCTTCAAGACGCCCCATCAAAATACAGTTGGTAATAATAAGTCCGACATAGACACTTAACTGCATCGCTACATCATAAGCAAATGCTTTCAGTATCTCACTGACAAGCGTTACCAAAGCGGCTACGACTACCAATTGCACGATAATACGAATACGCATAGGGATTGTCTTGCGCATAAGTGCTATAACGACATTCGATAACGCTACAATAATGGTTACAGCAATCCCCATTACCAATGCAGGCTTGAGTTGTACAGTAACCGCCAAAGAAGAGCAGATACCTAATATCTGGACGACAACAGGATTGTCCTTATTCAAAGGACCTAAAAAGACCTCTTTTGTTTTTTGTGATAGAGCCATAGTTATTTAACAGTTTGTGCAACTTCGTTGTTCTCAAGAGACTCCTCATTGGGAACAACATCGTTGTTAGTTTGATTCATATTCAGAAACTCGGCGTATTCAGCAAGGTTGTTGCGGAGCATATCGCTCACTCCTGTACAGGTAATCGTTGCACCTGATAGAGCATCAACTTGCTCTTGTCCATCTGCTATCTTACCTGCTTTCATCACAGCCACTGAACGCACCTCACCTGCAGCATTGCGAATGTGCTTACCATTAAATTGATTACGGAACTTGGCTGTAACAATATCAGCACCTAAACCTGGCGTCTCGCTCTCATGATTGAAGTTGATACCGAAGATGGTGTTCTTGTCATCGTCTAATGCCAAATATCCGCCTATACCTCCCCACAAACCTGTACCTTTGAGTTCAAATACATATTTGGTCATACCATCAATGGTTGCCACATAAACAGGTAGTTTATTCTCTCCCACATAGATAGTGTCGTTCACTAATGTGTTATACATCTGTGCAGGGTCTGTGTTGGAATAGTCTTGGTTGAGTGCCACCAAAATCTGCTTCTGCTTATCGAGCAAAGCATTGGCTTGCTGGCGTGGACTAAGCAATTGACTTGCCAAAGCGAGTAACACTGCCACAATGACAACCACTACGATGGAATACACAATGGTGTAGGCGTTGCTATTGGTGTCAAGTCCATGTTTCTTCTGTTCAACGAACACACCTTTCTGGTGGCACTGTGGACATTCTTCGGGTGCCGTATCTCCAATGTGGACATAGCCACATACGGAACATATAAATTTCTTCTGTGCCATAATCTCTTAAATTTTAGCGCGTTTCGCACGACGATTGATATTTACTTGTACCACACACCAGTCGATGAGCGGAGCAAAGGCGTTAAGCAGCAAGATAGACAGCATCATACCTTCGGGGTAGCCCGGGTTGAGCACACGAATGGTGATAGCCATAAAGCCAATCAAGAAACCATAGATCCATTTGCCACACTCCGTGCGGGCAGAAGTAACAGGGTCGGTAGCCATAAATACGGCACCGAACGCAAAACCACCCGATACCAAGTGCATATACCAAGGAAGGTGTGCCACTGCGGTATCCGGTCCGCAGGCATTGTATAGCAGTGCAGTCAAAGCACCACCAACAAAGATACTGAGCATGGTCTTCCAAGACGCAACGCCCGTGGTGAGCAGCAGCAATGCACCGAGAAGAATTGCCCAACAGCAGGTCTCACCGATAGAACCCGGAATAAGACCATTGAACGCAGTCCAGAAATCCACCGGGACAAGATGGGCATCGGCAGTGGTGGCAATTTGAGTCAAAGGAGTTGCACCCGAGAAGCCATCTACCAGTTGCTTGCCGCTATCCCAACCCCAAGTGCCGCCTTCGCGTACGAAAGCGTGGTCACCCGTCATGTGTGTCGGGTAAGCAAAGAACAGGAAGGCACGCGCAATCAAAGCCACATTGAATACATTGTAGCCTGTACCACCGAAGATCTCCTTAGCAAAGATAACCGCAAAAGCGGTTGCCAAGGCTACCATCCACAGCGGGGTGTTGATAGGCAACACGAGCGGGAGAATAATACCCGTTACAAGAAAACCCTCTTGAATCTCTTCGTGCTTCCACTGTGCTACGGTGAACTCTATACCCAGACCTACCGCATAGGTGACAATGATATAGGGCAACACCGCCAACAGACCGAAACCAAAGGCTTTCCACCAAAGAGCACAGGTCATGGCACCACGAACAAGTTCGCCCGTAGCGAGCAAGTGCTGGTATCCTACATTGAACATACCAAACAACAAGGCGGGCATCAGTGCCAAGACCACGATAATCATCGTACGCTTGGAGTCACGACCATCGTGTATCTGTGCACCCACACGCTTCGAAGTGGTATTGGGCGTGAAGAGGAATGTATCGAACCCGTCAAACAAGGAGTGAAGGGCGTGTAACTTGCCTCCCTCCGAGAAGGTGGGGCGAAGTTTCTCCATTACTTTATATAATCCGTTGAACATATTACTCAATCTCCTTTTTTAGGTTATCCAATGCAGTGCGGACAATGGCTTGCAACGGCATTTTGCTGGTGCAGACATACTCGCAAAGCGCAAAGTCTTCAGGCGCAACCTCGTAAGCACCGAGGGCTTCCATCTTGTCGATATTGCCGGCAATCATCGCCTTAATAAGGTACTCGGGATAGATATCCATGGGGAACACCTTGTCGTACTCACCGCTGACAATAATCGCACGACGACCACCCTTGAGGCGAGCATCCCACTGGTAGTGCTTCTTACCGCAGAGCCAACGCGTGAAAGCGCAGTCGAAGAACTTGGCAGGGTCGGTAGTACCGGTATTGAATTGGTTGAAACGAGGCAGCAACCATCCCATGAACTCATGGTTCTCCGAACCCTCATCGAGTACGGTAAACTGGTTGTCGTAGAGGCTTATCATCTCGTCCAAATCCACCTGATGACCACTCAGTACATTGCCTGCAATATAGCGGCAGGGAAGTTCGGTATGTACATTGCTCTTGAATACAGCCGATACGGGCATACCGGGCAGCACATTGTAGTACTGAGCACCGTATGCCAAAGGCCCTGTGAGCGCTACCTTTTTCTGCATATCCACAATACCCTTAACGAACAGACGCCCGATAAGCAGCAGGTCTTGGATATTGATAGTCCAGATGGTCTCACCCTTAGCGATAGGCAATACATGGTTGATCTGTATACCGACATTGCCTGCAGGGTGCGGACCAAAGACCTCATACTGCGTGCAGTCTTTCAACTCACGGAACTCTGTGGCTTTTGCACCGCCCTGCAGCCCGACATAGACGGGAGCAATCGTGCTCAATGCACTGACTGCCGCCTGCAGATAGACGAGTTGCCCCTTGAGCAACCACTCGTAATTCGGTGCTACGGGAGCAGAATCGAAAGTGGAAACAAAGACAGCCTTAGGCGTCTTGTTCGGCATAGCGATACAATCGTACGGACGCTGCTTGATAAGCGGCCATAAGCCGGACTGGAGCAACAGTGACTTAGCGTCCTGCTTGGTATCGAATACTTGGTACGCAATCGTGGCGTCCGCCTCAATGTCGATGGACATCACCTTGCGACGCTCACCGCGCACAACGGCAGTCACCTTGCCACTGACGGGCGAAGTGAAGAGCATCTGCTCGTTCGCCTTGTCGTAGAACAAGGGGCTTCCTGCCTTCACGCTGTCGCCTTCTTTCACAACCACCTTGGGCTTGATACCGGCGAAATGGTCGGGCACGATATGGAAGACGGCAGGGCGAGAAACACTACCCAGTGTCTCGGCTGCTTTCCCCTCAAACGGAATGTCCAAACCACGGTTCAGTTTGATTTGTTGCATAATTATGGATAATTATAGATATGTTCAATGTCGTATTTTATCGTCCCTTTTTCCAAAAGCCCGCAAAAAACCGCGCAAAGGTACTGCTTTTTCGTTACCTGTGCAAGTGTATCTGCAAATCTTTTCGGGTGCACGCACCGTATGAATCAGCAAGAACTGCAACCACCTTGACGGCAACCATAGAAATCGGCTGCAAAGATACATTCCAATCCCCGCGGATGTTGCGCATAGTGCGCAATATAATGTTTAATGTTTAATACCTCATTCCTAATTCATCATTCTTAAGCCTTAATTATTTTCAGCGGTGGATTAGCGGAGGATTAGCAGTGCTTGAGCAGTGCTTCTGCATTTCAATAGCACGGTTATTTTTTATGTTTATAGGCGTTTCTTTTACAAATATTGCCAAATAAGAACTAACTGTTTTTTCAGCAGCACTTGCATGGGCAGTATCCGCACCCGAACAGCAAAATCAGTGCCACGGCGATAGCAACGACCACGAGAACTATACTCGCTATGATAGCCCCTTTCTTGCCTTTGCTCAATCCCTTGGGCTTCAGCAGCGGGAATTGGGCTTGGTCGGTCAGCGTACTGCCAAACAAGACATTTACCAAGGCATTGGCGTTTACTGCCCAACCGTTGGCATTCAGCAGCGGTGAAAGGTTGCGTTTGCGCAGTTTGAACCACGCCACAATCATAGCCGGTCCGCTGATGATCAACATCAGTCCGACAATCGCTAGGATGGGCATCCACCAGCCGCGGTCTGCCAATCCCATAAGGCCCTTGCCCAAACTGGTAAAGAAGGCTCCGATATAGCCGATTGCCATGCCGATTGCTGCGAAGATACCGGCAAACTTGGCAATATCAAAGGGTTGCATTTTGGCTTTTTCGTCCGCCGGCTTTGCGGCGTTTTCCTGTATTTTCGCAGTCGCTTCGCTGAATACTTTGTTCTCTTTGTCGGTGGCGGATTTGTTGATGAGGTTGGTTATCCAGTCGCCGAGTTTGCGATACGGACTCCAAAACGCTTGGGTGATTGAGATAGGGTTGTCCACAATCTTCACCACTTCGGCTTCCCAATCTTGTCCTTGCCGATCGTAGAACAGGGCGTTTTTGCCTACTTTCAGGTTGCGAATATCGCCCACGGTCATCGCTGCTACAATCTGCATTTTCTCGTTGGAAACTTTTTGGATGCAGTTGCAGTAGATGAGGAACATACCGCTTGCTGCGGCCTGTGCATCGTGTTTCGCCATATCGTTTACGCGCAGACACAAATGGCAGGCACGCTGGTCGATGACTAAAGTGCCTGCTTGGAATATCGCCTGCGGACAGCCGTCTTCACTTTTCCCAATGGGCGAGAGGAGGTGTTTTTGATAGAAGTCTTGGAATGACACAAAGTTGCGCAGCAGGGTATAGAAATCACGGCATAGCAACAGCAGTTTCTGCAGTTGGAGGTATTCGGCTTGTGCTTGGGCAACGGCGTTGTCGTGTGCAGCGGCGATAGCGGCTGTTTGGTTCTCGTAGTCGGCAATGGCGGCTCCCATAGCCTTGAAATCTTCTTCGTTCATCTTCGGTACGACGGTATCTTCCGGCAGGGTAGCCAACCCCATTGCCTGCAGTCGTGCTTTCTCGTAGTAGTTGGTGTAGGTGGCTTGGCAGGCTTTGTAGGCAGCAATGATTTCTGCAGGGTAAGGGCTTTCGGGAGCAAGCTTGCAGGGAATGTCAATGTGGCTGATTGCCGCTTGCACTGCTTCCAAGGTTACGATACCGTTTTCGCTAATTTTGTCGGCGGTAGTCCGTAGGGCTGTGTCGGCAATGTCTTCAAGGCGCAACTGTGCCTCACCGTTGAGCAGCACTTGCGGGTCTTTCAGCACGCTGCATAGCCACTCTGCGGTTTCCACTACTTCGTTTACATGGATATTGCCGTCCTTTCGCAAGTCGATATATTGCAGACTTTCTTCGGCGATTTCCAATCCCGTAACAGGACACGAGAGGACTGTCCATAGTTTCTCGTCCAATTCTCCCAAGTGGCGGATATCTTCGCCGGATTGGATTTTCACGCGTGTTGTTCCGCCAATGGTGGCGTATGTCCAGTTGTACTTTGTCATAAATTATTGTATTTTAGACGGTTATTTTTATTTCTAATCGGTATGGAATCGGTTCGGCTGCAGGTTCTTTCTACCTAAATCGGAAAGAGGCGGATATGCCATTGCCAAAAGCGGGTGTTTATGGTTTTCGGAACATAAACGGCATAGAGCAGCCCCGTGCAGATAACCGCAATCAATATCCCCGCAAAAACATCCGCAGCAAAATGCTGGCAGAGGTAGATGCGCGAGTAGGCTCCCACTGCGGCGAACAGGAAACCGAGCAGCGACAAGGTGTATTTGCCGCGTAGATTGTCGGTGGTTGCAATAAGACTCAATGTAAAGAACAATAGAAAAAAAGTGGTGGTGTGACCGGATGGGAACGAAAGCCAATGGTGCATGTTCACGCCCTCCGTGAGGGGCAAAGATATATCGGGCATATTTTCGGCGAACCAAGTCAGCGGGCGGGGTGCACGCAAGATGTGCTTGATGGGTTGCACAACGGCGGTAGTCAGCAATATATCTGCTGCCAAGAACACCGCCCAACCGGCGCGGTAAAAGAGTAGCAACACCATCACCACATAGGGCAGCCAATTTACCAAGTTGGAATAGAGGGGCAACAGAGCATCCAAGAACGGCGTATGGTGGTCACACAATATAAGGTGCAACGCCCCTTTCGGAACGCACACCAACGCTGCTCCCAAGACGATGAGCAATACTAAGGTCGGTATCAGGAAGGGGCTACTGTTGGCGACCCAAGATGTCGTAGGTTTTCCCTTGTCGGAGGATGTAGAGTTGTCCATGTACAATCACTTTGGTCGGTGTGTCACATTGTGAATCCGCCTTGAATGAGGGGATGTCTGTATTGGCAGGCACGGTCGTTGCAACCGTATTGGAAGTGCGTAGCCCCGCCGGCGTAACGCGGTAATAAAGCGTTTGCCCTGCCGGTTGTGCGTGGCAGACACGGTGTTCCGTGTGGGTTACTTTGACCGGATAGCCTGTCAGGGGTGTTTCTGTAAGGGTGTAATCGCCTGCATATAAGAATGCTTGTTGGAAGGAGATTCGATGGTAGTTATTCTTTTTGCCTATCTCTTTCTGAATCAGGGAGACCTGCTGTGTTCCTTCCGGAATCGCAAAAGTGTAGTAGGCGTCATCCAAAACCAGCGGTTGGGTGTAGAGCAATGTATCGTTGTCCCCGCGCACGAGTAAGTCTGCCATTTGGTCCCCTTTGTAAACGGCACATTTCACGGTCAGATGCGTCGAAGCCGGGGCTTTGCCGAATTGGGTAAAGCGCAGTTGGCGTTTGGCGGTGGTAGTAGAGGAACAGATCGCATAGGTGCCGTCCATCAGGGTGAACTTGGCTTCTGATTCGCCGTCCTCGCTCAGCCACTGCACACGCCCTGCGCTGTTGCGGACAAGCGTTGCGTTAATGCCAGGCATGGCGATGAGGGTGTCGTTCTTGCCTGATTCGGTACAGGTGAAGACTTCCAAGCGATACGACTCACGCCCTTGGTCTTTCCAATGCGCCGTAAAACCGGTGTCGGAAAGTGCTGTCGGCGGATATGCAAGGGGATTCACGGTATCGTACGGCACGGTATATTGTGAGGAGGAAGTGCGTACAAGGCTGTGCAAGTCCACCGTTTCGCCTTGTTTGTTGCCCCAAATATATTCCACCAACTCAGGATACTCGATATACGGGTTGCGGTTGTGTTGCAGGGACGAGATAGCCTCCAAACGGTCAATCTCTTTTTCGCTCACGGGGTCTGTGCGGTGCCATTGAAGCAAAATTTGCGTCAGGTAGGGCGTGAAAGTAAGGTACGAGGCAGTATCTGTGTATTTGCTGTAATTGGTTGCCCACGCGAGGTCTTGGTACGCTGTGGCTATGTAAAAGTAGGCGCGTGCAAAGTCGCCTTTATATTCGTCCGCCACAGAAAAGGCGTAATCATTCCATGTTTTGTCGCGCCCCATGAAAAACGAACCGTTGTTAACCTTGGCAGAGTCTGAGAGTATCCCCGGCGGATAGTTGGATTTGTTGTTGTTCGCCACACGGTCGGCGGGGCTTAGATGGTAAAGGTCGCAATAGGCACGATAGCCGACAGAGTCCGTCTTGACCGAACTGTTGGTCGTCCAACCCCACCATGACTTGGGAAGGCAATGCTCTATATCCATGCCCGCCGCACTTCCGCCTTCGAGAGGAAAGTAACGCTTGGTGGAAGAGTACATGTCCCATACGCTGCCGTCCGATTGTCGGTCGGTGGTGCGAAAAGCCTGCCAGGTGCCATAGGCTTTCAAGTCGCCTACACGCCAAATGGTATCGCCTTTGTGGTACAGGATTTCCCCGGTCGGGGCGATGGAGTCGCATAGGGCGATGTAAGTGGTGGTATGGTAGGTGTTGGATCCGTACGAATACCGCTCGCCGCCGCGAATGAGTTGGTGGAGCGTGGTTTTAAGCACCGAGTCGCGTTGCCCCTGCAGGGCATCGTAGTAGCCTGCAGGCATCTCTTCCGCTCCTGCGCTTGCCGCAAACAGGCAGCACACAACCATTATTTTGTAGGTTCGTCGGTTCATTGTCGTGCCGGCAATGTGAGAAGATTGTACACCACATACCATAGGACGCAGGCACAGCCGGCAAAGGCAGCCAATTCGGGATGCTTGTATTGGCACGCCCGCACGGCACAGAACGCGATAATTACTACGCAGCCGATTAGAAACAAGTAGGCACGCCGGTTGTCGCGCCATGTCAGGTTGTGGAATTTCAGTCCGAAAAACGGTATTTCGCTGATGAGCAGGTAGCAACTCAACAGACTCATACCGATCATTGCCCATGGCATCCAATCTGCAGCCATCATCGCATACGGCATGCAGGTGAGCGATGCCCAGAAGATGGCATTGGGCGGTGTAGCTAATCCGATGAAGGATGCAGTTTGCCTTTTATCCAAGTTGAACTTTGCCAATCGCAACGCTGAGAATGCCGCCATAAGCAATGCCAACAGGCTCCACCATCCGATGAGAGGCCGCAGGTAGCAGCAGAGCATCATCGACGGGGCCAATCCGAATGTGATGTCGTCTGCCAACGAGTCCAATTCCACGCCGATAGGGGATGGGGCTTTCAGCCAACGGGCGGTGCTCCCATCCAGAAAGTCAAATACTGCGCCTGCCAGTATTAGTAGGAAGGCTATCGGGAAAGCGTTCTGTGTAGCCATGAACACGGCTACTGCGCCGCACAACAGGTTGCAGCAGGTCAGTGAGTCGGGAAGGATGCGTTTAAGATTCATCGTTGTATAGAATTCGTTTCAAACTATTTCTTACCGTAAGAGGCATCTACTTTGTTGTGGGCAAGGAAGGTTACCGCTACTGTGGCGATGCAGCAAGCAATGACCATCCAAAAAAAGTTCTGGTAGCCGATGGCTTCCTGGATATAGCCGGCGAACATGCCCGGTATCATCATGCTGCCTGCCATGAACGCCGTGCAGATTGCGTAGTGGGCTGTTTTGAACTCGCCTTCCGAGAAGTACATCATATAGAGCATATAGGCGGTAAATCCGAAGCCGTATCCGAACTGTTCGATAGCAATGGCCGTTGAGATAAGGATGAGGTTCTCGGGTTGGCACATGCTCAGATAGACGAAACTGAAACAGGGTAGCGTCATACCTGCTGCCATCCACCACATGGATTTCTTCAGCCCCACGCGCGAAGCGAATATGCCGCCCAATATACCGCCCACCGTCAGGAATAGGATACCGATAGTACCGTAGGCGATACCTACGGTTTCCGTGTTCAGTCCCAAACCGCCTTGTTCAACGGAGGCTACAAGGAACGGGTTAATCATCTTGATGAGGAATGCTTCCGGCAGGCGGTACACCAACATGAATATCATGGCAAGCCAGATGCCGGGTTTCTTGAAGTAGGTGGCAAATGTCCGTCCGAATTCCCGCAAGATCTCAAGACTGCGGTTCGCCGTACTTTCGTTCAAGTGCGATTGGTCCGCCGTAGGTCGTGGTATGAAGAACAGATGCCATACGGTAATCAAACCGAACAGGATGGCCGTTATGAGCAGCGTCATCTGCCATGCAAAGGGGATATTGCCCGTATGCGTTTCCAGCAGCCCTGCAATCGTCAGCAACACGCCCTGCCCGAAGAGCGAAGAGATACGGTAGAAGGTGGAGCGTATGCCCACAAATAGTGATTGGTCGCCCTGTGAAAGCGCCAACATATAGAAGCCGTCGGCGGCTACATCGTGCGTGGCTGATGCGAAAGCTGTTATCCAGAAGATGATTAGCATGATCGCAAACAGTGAGATGGGCGTCTGTTGACCGGCTATCATTTCGGCAGTGGGGTAAGGTATGCTCAAGGTTAGTCCGACGAACGCCGCGGTCATCAGTATCTGCATAGCGAGTATCCACCATCGTTTGGTCTTGATAATATCCACAAACGGGCTCCAGAACGGCTTTATCAGCCAGGGCAAGTACAATAGGGATGTGTACAACGCCATTTGCCCGTTGGGTACTCCCAGACGGGTAAACATCATGACGGAGACATTGTTTACGATGAAATAGGGTACGCCTTCGGCAAAGTACAGGGTCGGAATCCAGAACCAAGGATTTGTGTAGATGCGTGTTTTGTCCTTGCGCGCTGCCGGCTGTTTCTCTAACTGTATCATATTGTTTCTATCGTGTGAGTTGGTAACCTAAAATGTTGTAGATATGTCCGTCTTTGAAGATGAGCAATTGCCCGTTTATCAGGCGTTTGCAGGCAGTATCTCCGGCTTGCGGCACAGGCAGGTTGTTGATGCCTGTTTCCTGCGAATCATAGAGCAAGTAGATACCGTCAAAGGGGATACGATATTCCTTTTTCTCGGCTTTTGTATTGAAAGCAAATTTGATGAAGTCCAATGTTACGGGGTAAATAACAAGGTCGTTCTCTACACCGAAAGTCGTATCAAAATCGATGTGGAGTGTATTCTCCTCGTCGGGTGTGAGGTTGGGGAATGCTACCAGACGGTTTTGACTTTCGTGGTTGGCGCGTACCCCGATGGTAACGCGCTCTATCAATTCTCCCTGCGGCGTAAATCGGAGTTCCATGGCTCGTGGGGTGGCGTAAAGCAGGGTGTCCGCCTCCAGTTTGATGTTGGGTTGGCGTCCCGCCGTATAATTGAGGTACATCTCGGCTTTGCCCTCGCTGTTTGTCTGGAAGCCTGCCTGCCATGCCGAAGCCGATGCTTTCAGCGTCCAGCGTTGGTCAACGGCAATCAAGTCCTCCCACTTCAATGGGTTGGTCGACGGTACTTCGACGCGGACGATTTGTTGCAAGGTATCTGCTCCCAAGATACCGCGTACGAGGGTGCGACCGTTGCTCAACCCTGTGAGGATGCCCTCTTCCGATACCGTGCAAATAGCAGGGTCGTCCACTTCCCATGCGAACGCCGCCGGCATGACCTGGAAAGTTTTCTCGTCCACACTGCCGTTTATCTCGATGGCATACTGCGTCGTGTTGGAAACAAGCACGCTGTCCAACCGCAAGGCGATAGCGGCGTCGTCCGCAAGGTCAATGCGGATAGGCAGTTCGGCGTTTTCGTATTTGGCGGTCAGTGTACCACTGCCGAGGCATACAAATTGCCCGTCTTCGGTAATGTAGCCGGTCTTGTCGTCGCAGTGTAGTTCGACGCCCGCCAAATCTTTGTCGATGAGCATTCCGTATTGGTTGTAGCCTAAAAACGAGGGACGATACATGGCATACTTGGGCAGGCGCAGGAAAGTAGCCGTGCTGCGCATTTCCGATACGATGCTATCATCCGGAGCGGTCGAAAATACGAAGATGCTATTGCTTACGGCACGCGGATTTGCCTCCGTCGTAGGATTGAGGATACTGCCCCGCAGGTTGAACTGCGCACTGCCGCCGCCGTCTGCGCCTCCCGCGTCCGTTGCACCAAAGTGCCGGAAAATGGAGCACATCTCATGGGTGTACATGCCGGGCTTCTCCATCACCATCAGCCAGAGTTTGTCGTGTGTTGCGTTGCAAGCAAAACCGGTGCGCGGATAGTTCTGGTTGTTATACACCTCGTTCCAGTTGCGGGATGTGAGGCGACCTCCTTTCATGACGAGGCAGTTGCCCGCCGTAAGTTGTTCGATGGCGGGCGTTTCCCCCGTCAAGGAATTATAGATTCCGATATGAAGCGTCAAGGCATCCCCCTCCTTCAAGTTTTGCAGAAAGGTCAGCCCCGTTCCGCGACCGCGCAGTACTGCGTAGCCGTCTGCAATGAGAGTGCCGCCTTCCGTGTTGGTACTTACGACGGTCGCCGAAAGGTCTTTGTTTATAGCCCATTCGTCCTGCAGGCGTACCACGACCTCCAACATATCTGTTTCTTTGCCCAATCGCTTGTCGATCACGGCTTTGGTGAGCGTGGCTTTTGTGCCCAAGTCAGAATTGAACAACACCAACTCATCGTCGGCGGGATTGTTGCGGTTGCGATTGCTCTCGCTGATGGGGTAGGTCTCCTCGCCAATCCGTACAAAGGCGTTCCACGAGTACTGGTCCACAAAAGCGTGTTTGGCGGTATCCATCATCAGAAAACCGACGGCTTGGCGGGGATCATCGTACGCCACTTCCCAGCCCGTGATACTGGCTCCCACCTTACCATTTCTGACTTGCCCAGTTGCTCCCACGCCTAACAGATTGTTCTTCCCGCCTTCGTCGGTGCTGCCTACGAACCAGAAGTTGCAATTCACCGACCCGACGGAACGGTGCCCCGCAGAGTCCAGACGGGCATGCGTAACGGTCATCAGTTCCGTGTTGCCCATCGTTGTGCTGTGGCACTCCTCAATCCGGTTGTACGGATTGTTCAAGTCCACCTCATATATATAGCAATGGCGCGTGTTGGTCGAACTCGTTATGTTGAAACGCGTATAGACCACGCCAGGTGCAACCTGGTAACTTTCCAAGGTGTCGATACCGTATTGGAGAATAACGGTACTGTCCATATTGGTTTGAATGTTGACGGTTCCGTGCTGTGCGCAAAGAGGTACGCTCAAAAGCAGGAGCATGAAGGGATAAAGTTTTTGTTTCATGGGATATTAAATTAAGTTTCTTACATGCGGTTGTCTTGGCTAAATCCGAGCCTTGGGCGGGTTGAGTTTGAGTTATGTCTTGGGCAAATCCGGGCAGGTACCCGAATAAAGCCCACAAAGGTACTGCTTTTTTCGGATATACGCAAAGCGAATGTTTTTTTGGGGTGAGTCGCAGGCGGTGGGGAGGGTCCACGACCTCCCCGTCCCCTCTAAAGGAGGGGCTTTCATAGACGCTGTAGCCCCCTCTTTGAGGGGGTGTGGGGGAGTCGGGTTTTTCGGACAAAATCGTAAGGGGACTTCTTGTAAATTGCTTTGTCGTGATTTTTGGATTTTGGGATAGCAGATACTGGATTGGAACGAAGGAACAATGCGGGCATTGTGACGGAGTGAGAAATCAGCGGCTTTGTAGCGGTATATCCCCATACCAACACGGTTGATACACGGTAGATACACGGTAGATACTCGGTGTATTCACTGGGGTATATATGGGTTTTATAACACTTCTAATGAGTGTTTAAGAAGTCCCCTTAAATAGATAATTTCGGAAGTGGGGAGGGAACATATAATTTCCGTGTACTTGACCATTAATTGGGGAGTGAGAGGGTTTGAGGGGAAAGCAGAGGACAGCAGAGGACAGCAAAAAAAAGACGCACCTCTTGCACATTTCCCCAAAAACTACTACCTTTGCAGCCGTTTTGAAAACGCACAGTATTAACCTTATAATTAACAAAACATGAGAAAACTTTGCCTTTTTACAGCAGCGGTGCTCTGTAGTATCGCGGCAAGCGCACAGGTGTTCGAAGTAACATCCATGCAGCAGTTATCCCCCTCCACAGGGGTGGATACCAAAGTGGCAGGCGTCAGTCCGACAGGAGATTATGTCCTGCTGACGACAGGCTCCAACAACGGCCTGCAATGCCTCAACCTCTCCACGCAAGAACTGACTACCCTCTCAACGGCAGCAGGCGCGGGGTACAACGTGCAGATAAGCCCCTCCGGTCAGGAAGTGGTATTCCGCGAGACCGTGGTTGGGAAGGACAACCTGCGCCGCAACAATATCGTGCGACAAAACCTCACCAACAAACGCCGTACGCAAGTGGCTCGCAACCAACGCGACCTGCAGAAGATGACGGCAACACCCGTATCGGTAACCATCAATGACCGCCTTCTGGTGCTGAACCGGGAAGGAAAAACCACGACACTCGCCCCCAACGGAACAGACAAGAGTTATATCTGGCCGTCTGTGTCGCCCGACGGAACGAAACTATGCTACTATGTATGCGGCGAAGGCTGCTATGTGAGCCAAATAGACGGAACCAACCCGCAATACATCGCCCACGACTGCCGCGCTGCCAAGTGGTATGATAATAACACTCTCGTTGCCATGGCAGACGAAGATGACGGACACTTTACCACCGCTTCCGCTATCGTAGCATACACCTTGGACGGACGCAAACAAGTACTCACCGACCACTCGATGATTGCTATGTATCCGTTCGCCGCCCGTAACTGCATTGTCTTTGCAACCTTAGACGGGAATGTCTATATGTTGAACATTAAATAAGTACAGCCATGAAACGAACTATATTATTGATAGCCACTGCGTTGCTGGCACTGACCGTGTCCGCAACCGACCTGACGGGCAAGCGTATCTATATCAACCCCGGACACGGCTCTTTCGGACCCAATGACCGCCCGATGGCGACCATTCCTTACCCGAACCTGACCTCAACAGGCATGCCGGATACCTGTGGTTTCTACGAGTCGAACACCAACCTATGGAAATGTCTATACCTCGGCGAGAAACTGAAAGCAGCCGGCGCAACGGTACTCTACTCGCGCACCGAATGCGGTCCGTGGCCGTACGCGAAAGTGGACGGGCAGTATCCGGACTATACAAAGGCAGGCTACAAGGAACTGGCTGATTATGAGAAATACAACCGTAGTCTGACCGAGATATGCGAAGAGGTGGAAGCGAACACTATCGATTACTTTATCTCCGTACACTCCAACGCCCTGAACGATGGCACAACGACCAACTATCCGTTGGTTATCTACCGCGGCTACGACGACATCACCACTGCCCCTGCGGAAGGCGAGAACTGCTATGTAGCAGGTAGCCGTGAGAAAGCCGAGAAGATATGGTCCTACCGCAACGCAATCATGCTTAGTGGCATAGACCCATCGTCGGCATACAAGACGAGTGCGAATATCCGCGGCGATATCAACTTCTATGATGGCAGAAGTTCCACGCGTACGGATGCCACTTCGGGTACAACCTACCGTGGTTATCTCGGCGTGCTGAAACACGGTGCCAGCGGTTACTTGGTAGAAGGCTATTTCCATACCTATCAACCTGCACGCCACCGTGCGTTGAACCCCGACTATTGCCACCAGGAAGGCTTGGCATACTACCGTGGTATCATCGATTATTACGGTGCTGACCCCGAAACCACAGGCTATATCATGGGTACCGTGAAGGATTTGCACAACAAGATCAGCAATTCCTTATTCAACTATGCGCCCAAGACCAATGACCAATGGATGCCGTGCAATGGCGCCGTGGTAACACTCTACAAGGGTGGCGTGGAAGTGAAGAAATACAATGTGGATACACTCTACAACGGTATCTTCGTCTTCGAAGGACTTACGCCGGGCGATGACTATACTTTGGACGCCACCTGCGAGGGCTACAAACCGCTGACGGATGAGTATAAGGCGGCTTTCTCGGTAAAAGCGAACGAGACGACTTATTCCATGCTGTACTTGGAGGACGAGAGTTATACACCGCCCACCGTGGTGTACTACAACTATCCCGACCCCGAACAGCCTGCTTACCTGCAACTCGCCGGTGCTTATGAGATGACGCAGTCGTTTGTCGGCAAGAAGTTGCCGGAGGTGTTGGCGGAGAAGACCGTTCGCCGCGTGCTGTATCGCGATGGTAACCTGTATGTCCTGGCGGTGGATGCCACGAAAGAGCCTACGCTCATTGAGGTGGATGCCGAGAGCCAGACTGTGAAAGCCACGCTGCCTACCGACTTCTGTACAGTCGTATCCACGAACGGTTACAAACTCAGCGACATCGCCTTCACAGCCGACGGGTATTTAGTAGGGTGCAGTATGGAGAATACCACATTTACTCCCGCTAATAACTGGAACATATACAAATGGGAGAATAGTGCTGCCGGCTGGACAGGTGCTTTGTGGTTTAGTCATGCCAACAACGAGACTTCCGGTAACTATGTTAGTGCTATGGTGGGTGCTACTATGGCATACTCTGGAACAATAGCAGATGGTTTCATCATTACAACTGCCACTACTACGGGAACTTCGCTTAATACTCGCCTGCCGGTATATACCATTTCCGACAACACTTTTGCAGGTGCATACCGTAATCATCCGTCCGATAATTTCTCTACCATTGACTATGGACAGTCTAAATTGGTAGTATCACCGCGCGATGCAAACAGCATCATCATCACATCGGAGAAAAAGGCTCCCGTTGAGTACACTTTGGTAACGACAACGGCATCTGTTATTACACCAGCGGGTACCTTTGCTACCCATATCAACGGTGCAAACTACTTCAAGTACGCTCATCGTGATGTAATGGTAACGCCGACCGAAGACGCAGAGGGCAAGAACACAGGCGTAGCCCTCTACGATATCACGGACGGTTTGGACAAAGCCGCACTCATAAAGACGACCAACACCATCTTGGATGCCGCCGAGGCTACCTACACGATGGCAGCAGGCGTCGTAAAGAACGAAGACATCACGCTCTACCTTGTATGTGATAGTCTGATTAACAAGTTCACCACCGTAGGCATTGCGCAGCCTGTCGTTCCTGCTATTTCGGCTTACGGACTGAATGTAACCTTGGACAACGGTCAGTACACCTTCACTTTCAATGCCAACTCCGCTGCGGAAAGTGCTAACCTGCTGTTCTATGCGGAAGATGGCACATTAGTAGGTACGCTTCCCGTATCGGATGTAGTGAAGGGTGCGAACACCCATGTTGTTCCTGCCAACGAACTGCCGGGCGAAGACCAGCAAGTGCTTACTTGGGCAGTGGAACTCACTGGAGAGGCTATCGGTAATGTAGGGCGTATCTACAGTCTTACCAAGGAAGAATCCGGATTCACCCGTCCGTTCATTTCCATTAACAACTCTACGGAATCACCTTATTTCCAATATCTGTATCTAATGGACCGTGCGGGTGCTTCTAATGCAAATAATGGTTTCTATGCATTCAATCCGGATTATACTCGTATCAACACGACTCCATATAAGGGTGGGCGTTCAATGTACGGTTCTCCGTATCGCACTTTTGTTGACGACCAAGGTTATATATGGATCTCCGATGGTTCGGATGGTTATTCCGGTATAATCGTTGTTAATCCGGCAGACCTTGAAGGTACTTACGAAGAATTCTTCCAGGGTACTCGCAACACATCAACAGGTGTTATTACCAACAATGGTGTCGAAGTCGGTTCTTCTTCGTTGGGCTTGTCTATCTATGGGCATGGTGCAGACGCCAAATTGCTCACACTTAACGAGGATGCAGGTACTACCCTCAAGGATCATTCCATCGCTATCTATAATATCGGCACAGAGGAAGGCACCTACAAACATTCGTGGTCGGAGGTTCCTTCGGCTGTTATTCAGTTGCAAGGCATTGTATATGACGGCTATCCTCTTGGCTGCTCGCATGGTGTATGGGTTGCCTCTCGTCGTTCCGCAGGACAGAATAACACCAGTTACACTGCTCTGAAGTTCTACGATTGGAATGGCAATGAGTTGCTCAACTCTGCGAAAGACCCGTACAAAGACTTGATCGACGGTGGTTTGTCGGGAGCCTTTGCACTCAGTCCCGACGAGTCTGTTCTCTACTTCATCGATGGTTCGAAACACATTATGGTATGGGACATTGTCTGGAACGAAGACACTCCTGTCATGACGCTCCGTTATTCGTTTGACTGCGGACTGTCGTCCATTCGTGAGATGCACCTCGATTATGCAGGTAACCTTGTATGTTCCGGTGAGGATGCTGTGGCTGTATTTACCTTGCCGAAGTCGGATAACACCACTGTCATTCCGGCTCGTAAATCACTGACCGTAACCGTTCAAGCACCTCTGACCTCGCTGCCAGAGACTCGTACCGAGGTGTATGTCTTCGATGCAAATGCACCGATGTACGATGTCTTGGGTCGTCAGGTGGACAACACCTACAAGGGTATTGTCATCCAGAACGGGCATAAATTCCTGCTCCGCTAATCTCATCATCAAGGGCTGTGCCGATTGCGCACAGTCCTTGATACAACAAAAAGCGAGCCGCTCTCATCGGAGGGCGGCTCGCTTTGTAACAGACTATCGGCTGACCGCTATTGTTTAACCGCGCAGCGTTCCAAGGTATCGCTCGCAATCATCAGTTCCTCATCGGTCGGGATGACGCAGACCTTGACACGGCTGTCGGGCGTCGAGAGCAGGATTTCCTCCCCGCGGCTGTTGCGGTTCTTCGCTTCGTCAATACGGATACCCAAGAAGCCGAGTCCTTTGGCTATCTCGCCGCGGATATAGGCATCGTTCTCGCCGATACCGCCCGTGAACACAAGGATATCCACCCCATTGAGGGCAGCAGCGTATGCGCCGATATATTTCTTCACGCGGTAGATAAACATCCGCCGTGCAAGGTCAGCGCGTTGGTTGCCCTCGCGCACGGCAGCGTCTATATCGCGTGCGTCGCTGCTCACGCCGCTCACACCGAGAAGTCCCGATTGCTTGTTCACCAAGTTCGAGAATGCCGCCGTGGTCAAGCCCTCCTTATCCATGATATAGGTGGCAGCACCGAGGTCAAGGTCGCCGGAACGCGTCCCCATCATCAGTCCCTCCACGGGGGTCAGTCCCATCGAGGTATCTATCGACTGCCCGTGCCGTATGGCGGTGCAACTGCCGCCGTTGCCGATATGTGCGGTAATAATCTTTTGGTCGTTGATATCCACGCCGAGGAATTCGCACACACGCGCGGATACATAGCGGTGCGAGGTCCCGTGGAAACCATAGCGGCGGATGGCATATTTCTCATAGAGTTCGTAGGGGATAGCGTACATATACGCCTCATCGGGCATAGTCTGGTGGAAAGCGGTATCGAATACCGCCACTTGCGGCACGCCCGGCAGGGTCTGCTCAATCGCATCAATCCCTTTGAGGTTGGCGGGGTTGTGCAGAGGTGCGAGGTCGATACATTTGATAATCATCTCCTTCACTTCGGGAGTGATAAGCACCGACCGGTTGAATTTCTCGCCGCCGTGCACCACGCGGTGTCCCACTGCGTCAATCTCTTTCAGCGATTTCAGGCAGCCCGTTTCCGCATTCACGAGGCTGTCCAATATCAGCCGGATGCCTATCGTATGTTCGGGCATCGGCTGATCAATCTTCACTTTCTCGCCGCTCGGCAGTTTAATCTGCAGGAACGAGTCGGGCAAGCCTATCTTCTCCACGCCGCCTTGCGCGAGAATGGTGCGGGTAGTCATATCAAACAACTTGTATTTGATACTGCTGCTACCGCAGTTTAGTACTAAAATGTTCATATCCTTTTGTTTTTATTGCCAAGTTATTTATGCTTCTTAATCGTGTCAAGTTCGTACCTTTCAGCAGAGGATAAGCAAGGGATAAGCATAGGATAGGCTATCCTTGTGCAACCGATAGGTTTATAATTTTTAATCTTTTATAGCCTGATTGGCGGTGATAACAATCATCTGCACGATGTCTTGCACTTTGCAGCCGCGGCTCAGGTCGTTTACCGGTGCAGCAAGTCCTTGCAGAATAGGACCCACGGCGTCTGCCCCCGAGAAACGCTCCACCAGTTTATAGCCTATGTTGCCCGCTTGCAAATCGGGGAACACCAATACATTGGCTTTCCCTGCCACGGTCGAATGGGGTGCCTTCAGTGCAGCCACGCTCTCCACTAAGGCAGCGTCTAATTGCAACTCGCCGTCCAACGCCAAATCGGGTGCCAAAGTGTGTGCAATGCGCGTGGCTTCCGTAACCTTGTCTATCAGTTCGTGCTTTGCGCTCCCTTTCGTCGAGAAACTGAGCATTGCCACACGCGGTTCGATACCGGCAAGCGTACGCGCCGTTTCGGCGGTCGATACCGCTATCTCCGCCAACTCTTGGGCAGTGGGACACGGATTAACGGCGCAGTCTGCAAATATGAGGAACCCGTTATCGCCCAATTGTTTGGCGGGCGTAAACATAAGGTATGCGCCCGAAACAAGACGCACACCGGGCTTGGTCTTCAATAGTTGGAATGCGGGTCGGATAGTATCGGCGGTCGTACCGCGTGCGCCGGCCAACTCGCCGTCAGCATCTCCGTTCTTTATCATCAAGCAACCGAGATACAGAGGGTCTTGCACTTTCTTTGCGGCCTCTTCCTCGGTCATTCCTTTGGTTTTGCGCAACTCGTACAGCAGGTGCGCATACATTGGCATTTGTGCATCGGTCAGGGGGTTCAATATCTTTGCCTCTCGGATGGAGTCATATCCCTTTTCTTTTGCCATTTGATGAATCTTCTCGGGGTCTCCGATAAGGGTCAGTTGAGCAATGTGGTCGCGAAGAACGATATTGGCTGCCTCTAATGTTCGGGGTTCGTCGCCTTCCGGCAGTACAATGCGCTGCGGATGTTGCTGCGCATGCCGCAGCATTTGTTGTAGAATGTCCATAGTATGATGATTGTATGATAACTTACCTATCCGGTTTCCGAATGCAAAAGTACCTAAAATGCGGCACACATGCAACTAAAATCATGGAAAAATCATATTTTTTGCATATTTCTTTGGCATTTCGAAAATAAGCAGTAACTTTGCAGCCCCAATTGACTTTGTTGAACACACATATCAGGCGGCAATGAAACAAAATTTACTACAATGGACATTGGTTATCTTCCTTTTGGGCAGCGTTCCTTGTGCTTTTGCCATTAACACAGAGACAGACCATGCCGGCATTCGCCCGGATGGCAAGAATATCCATGAAATGTCGCCGGATATATCCGCGTGGGCATTGTATTTGGATTTGGGCGGCCACTACTTTGATGCCGATTTCCCGCAGAATGGCAGTTACAATCCCTTGTTTGCGCCTACGGTAGGTTTGGGTGCCACCTATAAGTTCACATCCTTATGGGGCTTGGGCGTAGAAGGAAAGTATTCGCTGCTGCGCGTAACCGAAAATGGAGGCGACAATACGCTGTTCAAGAGCAATATGGTACGCTTGGGCTTGTATTCCTCATTCGATTTGTTCAACGCATGGCGTCCTCAAAACCATCGTAAGATCTTCGCCCTCAATATTCTCTTGGGAGGTGGTGGTGCGCTGTACAACCGCAGCGAATATATGACTTATGATGGTGGTGGAGGGGGGACCCTTGCATCCGATGGAAAAGATTGGAAGTTCGCACCCTATTTCTTGGGCGGCGTTGACTTTCAGTTTAATGTCTCGCGTAGCGTATCTTTGGGTCTGAAAGCCACATATACCTATTTCGCCAACGATGCTATTGAAGGGCGCATCAAAGGAACGAACAACGATGGTATTGTGGACTTCGGATTATCAGTGCGTTACAAGATAAACGCTATAGATCGTTCTCACCGCGACAATATGGCGAACGAGGACAGGTTGTTGGGTGCTATCCAAGCCCGCAAAGAAGTCGAGCAGGAAGCCCGGCACCTCAAGAAGCGCGACACGGTGGTTGTGCTGCAGCGCGACACGGTGGTGCTGACCCAAGTAGTAAAGGAAGAGCCGGCTATAGAGGAGTGCTACTATGTCTATTTCGGTCTGAATAGTTCCAAGTTGGGCAACGAGGCGCTGGCTACCATCCAACAGGTAGCAACCCGTCTGTCCGCGGATGAGAATATCTATGTAGCGATAACCGGTTATTGCGACAACACCGGTTCAGAGGCTGTCAATGACCTGTTGGGCATAGCGCGCGTCAATAAGGTACGCGAGGAATTTGTTGAAGAATACGGTATCGATGCCGAGCGTTTCACAGTCTGCGGCAAGGGCATATTGAAAGGCAAGCGCAGTAAGGGGGCGTACGCACCTAACCGCCGCGCCGAGATACGCTTGCTCAACCGTGAGCAATTTGATACGATTAAGAGCCAATGCCCGCAGCCGGTGCAAGCAGAGAGCAAGAGCGCGGTGCAGACCAACGGTGCCAAGACCGTTGTGGTAGGCAAGGGCGAGACTTTGAGCAAGATAGCGCGCCGCGAGTACGGGAATACGAATTGCTGGGTCTATATCTATGAGGCAAACCGTAGCCGCATCGCCAACCCCGATTATGTGCAGGAGGGTATGTCGTTGCAGTTGCCTGCGCTGACCGCAGAGCAGATACAATCGGCAAGTGCCGCCGCGAAAACACAAGCCAAGCAGCCTTCGGCAGCCCAAGTGAATGTGGATATGAACCTGTCGGGCAAGGTAGTCGCAAAAGAGGTAGTGCGTGCGGATTGGACATTGAGTAAGATGGCGCGCAAGCATTATGGGAACGCCTATTGTTGGGTTTACCTCTATATGGCGAATAAAAATAGCATTTCCAATCCCAATCATGTGCAGATTGGCACGGAAATTGATATACCGGAATTGAATGAAGCGCAGCAGATGATTAGTAAGGCGCAAGCCGACTACATCTTGTCCACGCTTTGAGATACGCTTGCCGTTGCGTCCCTATTGGGGACAGAGTATGGGGAGGCAAGCACGATGGGAGCGATACGCTCAGGTTCTGTAGCTCAGTTGGTTAGTAGCACCTGACTCATAATCAGGGGGTCCTTGGTTCAAGCCCAAGCAGAACCACACAATTTGGTTGTTGTTAGCAGCACAGCACATTGTAGTTGTTGTGAAAACAGATACCTGCGGTCTTGCCACAGGTATCTGTTTTCATTTGCAGGCTCAACCCCTACCGTATGCAGGTGTAGCCTTTCTCGTAGGCAAGCACAACCCTTGCCGTACAGAATTCCTCCTTTCGTCTGTTCCGGTCAAAGAGAATGGCAAGATTTTCGGAATACAATTCGAAAATCTTGCCATCGGTTAGGAATAGTTCCCCCTTAAGGGTTGGTGGGGGGCTGGGGGGTGGAGGTGTCGGAGTGGTCTTCCGGTTGGGATGGCGTCTTGGTGGGATGGACTATCTGATGCCACTTCTCCTTTAAGAAGTCCTTGGTGTTGTTGATGAGTTGCGGTCCCCAATGGGTATTCTCTTCCTGCTCCTCTGCTTCACGATACTGTGCGGCTACCGCGGCATCATCATCGGTGATAACCAACAGTTGGTCGCCTACCTCCAACTCCGACTGACCGGTAGGCACAAAGAAGTCCTCACCACGCCGTACCAGGATGACCAAGGTCTTGCGCGGAATAGCCAGGTTCTTGAGCATATTGCCCGTCGCCAACATTTCGGGTTTGACCTCTATCTCGGTGGCAGATGATTCGATCTCCTCAGGCAGGTCGATATCAAAGTGTTCCAAGCGCTTTAGTTCCACCATCGGTATAGCCAAGCCCAATTTCTTTGCCATACTCGAAAGTGAAGTGCCTTGCACAATCAGAGAAACCAAAGTGCAAAGGAATACGATATTGAATATCAAGTCAGCATGTGCCACGCCGCCGGCTTTGCACAAGATAGCAAAGATAATCGGCACGGCCCCCTTCAAGCCTACCCAACTGATCATGGTACGGTCTTGCAACGAAAACTGTCGGAAGGGCAACATACACAGCAACACCGCTATCGGGCGCGAGATAAATATCATCACGAAACTTATAATCAAGCAGGGAAGCAGTACCTCCAATTGTATCAGTTCCGTCGGACGCACCATCATGCCCAATACAAGGAAGATGCATAACTGGCTCAACCAAGTTAGTCCGTCAAAGAAACTACGGGTCTGGTGTTTTCGTGTGAATTTGCTATTGCCGATTACCAATCCGCCGATATAGACTGCCAGGTAGGTGTTCCCCTCCAAATAGTAGGTAATGGAGAAGATGAATATACAGGCCGTCAGCACCATAATGGGGTACAAAGACTCGTTATTGAGGTGTACCTTGCGCATAATGTTTACCATCAACTTGCCGAAGAGAAAGCCCATGACTGCGCCCATCACCAACTGTACGACAATGGTCTGTACGATAGCCAATCCGGAAATCTCGGTGGCAGTAGCCGTAACCACACCTATAAGGGTGGTGGTCAGTACATACGCCATCGGGTCATTGGCACCGCTCTCTAACTCCAACAAAGGTCTTAGATTGTGCTTGAAGCCTATACCGGAGGTGCGAAGGATAGAGAACACAGAGGCCGAGTCGGTCGAAGACATGGTGGACGCCATTAGCAGGGCGACCCATATGCTTACGCTCGCAACTGCATTGAGCCAGCCAAAGATATAATAGATGATGACACCTGTAATCAACGCCGTCAGCAGCACACCCACAGTAGCGAGGGTCAGACCGGGTATCATGACGGGACGAACCTCGGAGAGTTTCGTGTCCATACCGCCGGAGAACAGAATGATACACAATGCGACTGTGCCTATTGCCTGCGCGGAACTGATACTGAGCATGTAACCTACGCCGCTCTCACCAAAGATTTTGCCGATACCATCCGGACCGAAAAGCATTCCGACTGCCAGAAACAGAAGCAATGCAGGCACACCGAACTTGTAACCGATTTTATCGGTAAAAATACTGGCGAAGAACAATAACGACAAGATAAGCAATACAAATTCTACTTGCATAATTCTCTTATTTAGGTTTATGAGGATTCATTTTGGCGACACTCACGCATCCAGCGTGCAAAGGTACAAAAAAGAATTCGTTTTCACAAACTCAGAAAAGTAACCGGTTTGACACAAGAAAACGAAAGGGCGGCGGCAGCAAGAAGCGACAGACTGGATGGAAAAGGAATGGGAAGGAACAGCGTCTTTGGAAGGAAATCTTAAAATTGACACTTTTTGAGGGTGCGGAGTTGGTTCGTAGTTCCTTCGAAGATGATAGTTACTGATAAAGGGTAATAAGGGAGAAGGAAAATCTTAAGAATAGATAATTTGGGAGTTGAGCGGGCTTCGCCCTATTGAGAGTTGAGTGTTTAGTGCGGTGGAGAGTTGAGAGGGAAGAGAAGAAGATGGTTGAAAGTTTGCTTGTTTAGCGGAAAAACAGTACCTTTGCTGCGGAATGGTGGGGCAAAGATGCTTACACAACAATATAAAATACAGACAGTTACAAAAAGAATATCCATGAGAATTGAACACAGCGCACTCTATTGCAACGACTTGGAAGGTATGAAAGCGTTCTTCGTCAAATATTTCCGGGCACAACCCAATGACCTGTACCACAATCCGCGTACAAACCTCCAAACCTATATCCTCGCATTCCCTAACGGACAGGAACGATTGGAACTGATGACACGACCCGAAGTGAACGGCAACAACGATGACCTCTACCACACAGGCTATATCCATCTGGCGTTTGCCGCCGGAAGCCCTAAAGCCGTCAAGGAACTGACCGCACGACTGAACGATGACGGATACCCAATCGTGAGCGGACCGCGCGTAACCGGCGATGGATACTACGAGAGTTGCGTGAGAGGATACGAGGGAATCTTGATAGAAATTACGGTGTAGGAGGGGGAGATTGTTTTTTCATCGGGAAACTGCGGGGTCTATGCCGCAGTTTATTGTATAATCCGAAAATAAGTTGTACTTTTGCATACACAAAATATGCACGATGAATACCTTTGGCAAACATTTCGCGTTTACCTCTTTTGGGGAGTCGCATGGACGGGCAGTGGGAGGCGTGATAGACGGCATACCCGCAGGACTGGCTATCGACTTGGACCTTATCCGACGGGCATTGGACAGGCGGGCGGGGCGTGAGGGAGCGGCAAGCGGTGCTTCGCCGCGTGCTACTGCAGAAGAAGACCAAGTGGAGTGGCTCAGTGGCGTGTTTGAAGGCAAGACTCTTGGAACACCCATTGCCTTTATCGTGCGCAATATCGACGCCCACAGCGATGACTACGAGTGGCTGCGGCATAACTACCGCGTCGGGCATGCCGATTTTACCTATGAGCGCAAGTACGGCATACGCGACCATCGAAGCGGTGGGCGCGCCTCAGCACGAGAGACGGTAGCACGCGTGGTAGCAGGCTCTATTGCCCGGCAACTCCTTGCTCTGCGTGGAGTGCATATTCATGCCGACCTCGTTCAAGTAGGCGACGAGACGCGTCCGGAACAGTTTCAAGCGTACATCGCCGCCATTCAACAGCAGGGCGACAGTATCGGTGGTATTGTCCGCTGTGTGGTAACAGGATTGCCGGTTGGAGTGGGGGAACCCGTATTCGATAAGTTGCAGAGCCATCTTGCCTACGCGATGCTCTCTATCAATGCTTGCAAGGGGTTCGACTACGGTTCGGGGTTTGAGGGGGTGTCGCTCCGCGGTAGTGAGATGTTTATGCCCGATTCGCCGCAGGTGTATCAGACAGGCGGTATTGCCGGCGGTATCACGGATGGTACACCGCTTGTCTTTCGCTGTGTGTTCAAGCCTACACCATCGAATCCTATCACCCTGCACGCTTTGTGTACGCAAGCACGCGGGCGTTTCGATGCATGCGTGGCGGTGCGTGCCGTTCCCGTTGTGGAAGCCATGACCGCCCTTGCGCTTATCAATGAAGAGGGCGTGTGGTCGCGAACAAACAGGTGTATCACCTACTCTTAACAGCGGGATAGTCCTGCAAAAATGTAACCCTCTCTGTCGTGCGGCTACACCAAGACAAAGTCGATTTGCTTCTTTTCCACATCGGCTTTGGTAACGCGCACGCGCACCTTGTCCGAGAGGGTGTAGCGCTTGCCGCTGCGCTCCGCCACAAGGCAGTAGTTGTCCTCGTCGTAGCGCACATAGTCGTGCGGGGCAATGGTGCGAATGGCGACTAATCCGTCGGTCAGTGTGTCGCAGAGTTGCACGAACAGCCCGAACTCCGTCACCCCGCTGATGATACCGTCAAACTCCTCGCCGATATGGCTCTGTATCCACTCCGCCTGCTTCTCTTTTACCGAGTCGCGCTCCGCCATCTGCGCACTCTGCTCACACGCCGAGCAGTGAAGACACGCCTCCTCCAAGACCTCTTTCTCGGTGCGGCAGTTGTCTTTGCTGTGCATAAGATAGTGCGCCAACAGGCGGTGCACCATCATGTCCGGATAGCGGCGGATGGGTGATGTGAAGTGCGTGTAGTAGGGGAATGCCAAGCCGTAATGCCCGATGTTGTCGGTGGAATAGACCGCCTTTGCCATGGCGCGTATGGTCAGTGTCTCGATGAGCGTTTTGCAGTCCTTACCCTTGCAGGTGTTGAGCAACAGGTTGATTTGCTTGCCGGTAGCACTGTGCTTGGTGTTGGTGCGCAAATGCACGCCAAAACGCTCAATGAAACGGCTCAGTTTGCCCACTTTCTCGGGGTCGGGGACATCATGTACGCGGAATACGAAGGGCTTGGGCTTCCCCTTCTCGCCCTCTTTGCGCTTGGGACGACCTAACTCGGTTGCCACCGTGCGGTTGGCAAGCAGCATGAACTCCTCGATGAGGCGGTTGGTGTCCATTGCAGTATGGAAAGAGATGTCGGTGGGGCGACCGCTCTCGTCCAAATGGAACGCCACCTCCGTGCTTTCGAAATTGATGGCACCCTGTTGGAAACGCCTTGTGCGCAACTGCTTTGCCAGGGTGTTGAGGGTGGTTAGTGCGTCCTTGAGGGCGGCAGACGGAATGGCATCGGGCTTGCCGTCCAAGATGTCCTGTGCCTTTTGGTAAGTGAGGCGGTGGTTGGAACGGATGACGGTGCGGCAAATCTTTTGCTTGAGTACATGTGCCTCCGCGTCAATGTCTATCACCACGGACATACATAACTTGTCCTCGCCCTCCCGCAGGCTACACAACTCGTTGCTCAACCGCTCGGGAAGCATGGGGATGACTTTGCCCACCAAGTAAATACTCGTGCCGCGCTGATAGGCCTCGTCATCCAATGCCGTGCCTTCTTTTACATAATGGGTAACATCGGCGATATGGACGCCCACGCGGTAATTGCCGTCCTCCAAATGCTCAAACGACAACGCGTCATCGAAATCCTTGGCATCATCGGGGTCAATGGTAAATGTCAGCGCGTCCCGCATATCGCGGCGGCGCAATATCTCTTCGCGCGAAATGGCAGACGGGATATGCTTCAACTCATTCAAAATATCTGTCGTGAAATCGGCGGGCAAAACATAATCGGGTTTCTTGTCCTCGGGGTGGGGAGAATGGGAAGTCTGCTGCTGTCGGTTGATGTCTTTTCTGCGGTGAGCCTTCTCCCGACGCTCCCGCTTGGCTACTAAATCTTTTGTCTTCATTATAAATTTTTCCTATACAAATAATCCTACAAAAAGTATGCAAAGGATGGAGGAAGTCGGATTTTTCTGAAAGCGTGTTGGGCAATACCAAACAAACGGCAGACCCCTTGTAGAGCCCGCCGTTTTCATTTCTTCTATTCCGTAACGGATTAGCCGTTAACCTTTGCCATGTGTGCGATAAGGTCGAGAACTTTGTTCGAATAGCCGATCTCGTTATCGTACCACGAAATTACTTTTACGAAAGTGTCAGTAAGGTATACCCCTGCGTTAGCGTCGAAGATAGAAGTCAGTTTGCAGCCGAGGAAGTCGCTCGATACCACTGCATCTTCGGTATAACCGAGTACGCCCTTCAGTTCGCCCTCGCTAGCCTCTTTCATTGCAGCGCAAATAGCCTCTTTCGTAGCAGGCTTAGCCAAGTTAGCCGTCAGGTCAACAACCGATACATCCAGAGTCGGAACACGCATCGAGATACCGGTCAGTTTGCCGTTTAGTTCAGGAATAACCTTACCTACAGCCTTTGCAGCACCCGTCGACGACGGAATAATGTTGCCGCTGGCAGCACGACCACCACGCCAATCTTTGAGCGACGGACCGTCAACGGTCTTTTGGGTAGCGGTGGTAGAGTGAACGGTGGTCATCAAGCCGTTAACGATACCGAACTTGTCGTTCAGCACCTTAGCGATAGGAGCCAAGCAGTTGGTGGTGCAGCTTGCGTTCGAAACGAACTGCGTGCCCTTTACATACTTGTCGAAGTTAACACCGCAAACGAACATAGGTGTATCGTCCTTGGAGGGAGCCGACATTACGACATATTTAGCACCGGCGTTGATGTGAGCCTGTGCTTTCTCCTTGGTGAGGAACAATCCGGTAGACTCTACTACATATTCTGCACCGACCTCGTTCCATGCGAGTTCATTCGGGTCTTTGCAAGCGGTAACGCGGATAGCCTTGCCGTTTACAATCAGTTTGCTGTTCTCTACATCTGCTTCGATAGTACCCTCGAATGCACCATGCATGGTGTCATACTTGAGCATATATGCCAAGTAATCTACAGGGCAGAGGTCGTTGATACCTACAATCTCAATGTCATTGCGAGTTTGAGCAGCACGGAACACAAAGCGTCCGATACGGCCAAAGCCGTTAATACCTACTTTTGTCATAATTGTTTGATTTTATTTAGTTGATGATATTTTTCTCCTTTGGGACTGCAAAGTTACGCGAATTGCTGCAAGTGTGCAAATGTTTCTTGCATTTGCCAAATGCACTTTGCATTTTCCGCGAGGGGGGATGGACAACTATTTGCGCCCGAAGTCAGCGGGTATCTCGCCCCACGCATCGGTATCCCACTTGCAGACGGTTGTTGTCCAAGTGTTGCTGCGCAGCCATTGTTCGGCGGCACGCACTGCCAGGAACAGGTCTTGGTTCTTGGCGTTCCACGCAAGTTTGGTCTTGCACTGTTTCTGCCGCACCCATGCAAGGGCGGTGCGGCTGTCGGAATAGAGTGCCCATGGAAGGTTATGTGCCTTGAGATACGCCAATCCGAGAACAATAGCCAGAAACTCGCCGATATTGTTTGTGCCGCACGCATAGGGTCCGCGATGAAAGACCTGCGTGCCGGTGTCGGCTATCACGCCTCGAAACTCCAACACCCCCGGATTACCCGAGCAGGCAGCATCCACTGCCAAGGCAGGCAGCACGGGCTGTGTGTGCGTTTTGTGCGGACGGGTTTTCGGGCGCGGTGCTTGGGCATAGTACGCCTCCCAATCCTGCGTGAGGGCGTGTTCGGCTTCGGCGCGTGAGGGGAAGCCTTTGTATTTGGCGACTACGCCTTTGACCTGCGCCTCGCACGCCTGCCATGAGTCGTAAACCCCCGGTTTGCGTCCCTCCCATACCGCATAATACTTGGATTTGCTCTTCGTCATAAGCGATAGCGGCAGTCCTTCTCTGTGTAGCCCCGCCGAGAATCGAACTCGGATCTAAGGTTTAGGAAACCCGTATTCTATCCATTGAACTACAAGGCCTTACGCGAAAGTATCTGCCGATTGTGGGTACAAAGGTACTGCTTTTGCGGGAATTGTGCAAATTCCAATGTTTGCCGTGTACCGCTCAATCTTGTAATGCATGGTGTCCCCTAAAAATCCTAATTGTTTTCAGTGGTGGATAAGCTGAGGATTAGTGGAGGATAGCAGGTTCCTATCGTCCACAGCGGGAGGGAAACTCACCATATTCCTCAAAGGTGTAGTTGAGGAAATCGTTCATCGGTCGTGCCGCCGCAGCTATATCGGCTATGTGGTCGAGAAAGTCGTTGGCACATACTTCCTTGTCTGTCAGTGGCGTAGAGAAAGTGAACGCCTTGCGTTTCAGCCAGTCTGCGTGTACAAACTCGGGGTCGAAACCGGCAGGCACTTTCTTGAGCATCTCTTCGGTGTCGAAATCTGTGAAGTAGCGTTGCCAACTCGGTGTTGCCATTATCTGCTCCACCTCTTCGTAGTTTGCCTCTATCTCTTTGCGCAGTGCCTTGAGCAACTCGGGGCTCGGGCACCATATCCCGCCGGCGAACATACACCGCCCCGGCTGAATATGCACATAGTATCCCCCGCGCAGCGACTTGCGTCCGCCTTTTGCCGCAGGGAAAACGCCGAACCACTCTTTGTATGGCAGTTTGTTTGCCGAGAAGCGTATGTCGCGGTAGATACGCCAGATACACTCTTTCGGTGTCAGCCCCTCTGTGCTGGGGTCTATCTGTGCCAGCCGCTCGAGGTATGCTTCCGAGAAACGCACAAACTGCTCGTAAGCACGGTCGTATTCCGCTTTGTGGGCGTGAAACCACTCGCGGTCGTTGTGCAGTGCCAGTTTGCCAAGGAAGTCCAGCGCGATACCGAGGTCGTAATTATTCGTCATAGAGGTCTTCTATAATTAGGCTGAGTGCGTCCGTCCAATAGGGCAGTTTGTCGCCGAAAGTGCGTTTGTATTGCGACTTGTCCAGCACGCTGTAGTGCGGGCGCGGTGTCTTGTACGCGTATTCCGACGACAGGATGGGCTTTATAAGGCAGGTTATTTCGTCCTTGCCATTCGCTTTGCACATTGTATTATAATAGGAGTGTATTGCCACCGTGAAGTCGAACCACGAGCAGACGCCCTCGTCGGTTAGGTGGTAGATGCCCGGGTGCCATTGGGGGCAGCAGATGGCGGTAAAGATAGCGTTTGCCAGTGTGTAAGCGGAGGTCGGTGTGCCCACTTGGTCGAATACCACACCCAGTTCGTCTTTCTCTTTTCCGAGACGAATCATGGTCTTCACAAAGTTGTTCCCGTAGGGGGAGTAGAGCCATGCGGTACGGAAGATTATTGCGTCGGGGCAGTGCTTCAAGAGCAACTGTTCCCCTTCGAGTTTGGTGCGCCCGTAGGCAGTCTTTGGGTTGGGCGTATCTTCCTCATTATAAGGCACACACGCATCGCCGGCAAAGACATAGTCGGTGCTGACATGGATAACCCGTGCGCCGGCTGTGGCAAGGTTCTCTACGGCGAGGGCGTTGATTAGGCGAGCAGTCTGCTCGTCCTCTTCGGCTTTGTCTACATTGGTGTAGGCAGCGCAGTTGACGATTAGGTCTACCTGTTTGCTGCGCACGAATTGGTGTACGGCCTCTCGGTTGGTAATGTCCAGTTCCGCCACATCGGTAAAGTAGTAGGTGTTTCCTTCGTGTACCGGAGCGAGGTCTTGCATGCAGTGTCCCAACTGCCCGTTAGCGCCTGTGATAAGTATATTCATCTGTTCAATATACAATTAGTAATTAACAATTAACGATTAACATGCCTCGAAACAAGCCTCTACTTATAGGGTATTATCTAAAACGGATTATCCAACCCTTTGAGTGTCGGGTGTTTGGTGTCCTTCTCGCTTAGGATACGCGCTTCGGCGGGCACTTGCCAGTCGATGGCGAGGTCGGGGTCGGAGAGCAGCAAGCCACCGTCAGCCTCGGGGTGGTAGAGGTTGTCGCATTTGTAGGTGAAGACGGCAGTCTCGCTCAGTACGGAGAACCCGTGAGCAAAGCCTCGTGGCAGGAAGAACTGTCGGTGGTTCTCAGCGGACAGTTCCACGGAGTACCATTGTCCGTAGGTTTGGCTGTCTTTGCGCAGGTCGACTGCCACATCGAGTACGCGCCCAACGGTGCAACTGACCAACTTGGCCTGTGTGTAGGGCGGCCGCTGAAAGTGCAGACCGCGTACCACGCCGTAGCACGAGCAGGATTGGTTGTCCTGCACGAACTTGGCGTCTATGCCTGCCTCGCGGTAGCGTTCTTCGTTGTAAGTCTCTACGAAGTACCCGCGTGCGTCTTTGAATACCTGCGGCTCAATAATCACTAATCCCTCAATAGGTGTCTTGATAATGTTCATACTTTTCGCTTCTATTCAGCGCACAAAGGTACAATAAAATCCGCATGCGTGCAAATTTTGTTTTGGGTTGATGCGTTGGGTTGATGCGTGGTTTAGTTGGTTTTGGGTTAAAGGTTTACTCTCCCTATCATCCTCTTTAACTCTTTCCACTTGACTCTTTCACCTTCTCCACCCTCCACTGCACTCAACACTCAACTCTCAAAATTATCTATTCTTCAGATTGTCCTTCTCCCTAACTTCCGTTTAGCAGTAACCACGACTTACGAAGGAACTACAAACCAACTCCGCACCATCAAAAAATGTCAATTTTTAAGATTTGTCCCAAAAACGCCTTCGCTTCCCAAAACCTTGCCTGCACTTGCGTATGTGCGCAGAAATCCCTACCTTTGCACCCGCAACCACCACCCGCCACCCCCTTATGACCGACGAACAAGATATACGGAAGCAGTACCGCGCCTACCTGCGTCTGGAGCGGGGCTTGAGTGCCAACTCCGTCGAGGCGTACGAGCACGATTTGGACAAGTTGGACGCTTATATGTCGGCGCACGGGAAGGGTATGAGCCGGGCGTCTTTCGACGACCTGCAGGCGTTCCTCTACGATACCTTCAAAGACCTGCCCAACAGCCGTACACAGGCGCGTCTCATATCCGGCATCCACTCATTTTACCGCTTCCTGCTTTATCACCACTACATTGAGCAAGACCCATCAGAATTGATCGAAATGCCCAAGTTGGACCTACATTTGCCCGATGTACTTTCGGTGGACGAGATTGATGCGATGATACGCGCTATAGACCTCTCCAAACCGGAGGGGCATCGCAACCGTGCCATCGTCGAAATGCTTTACGGTAGCGGACTGCGCGTGAGCGAACTGACCCACCTCCACTTGAGCGACATCTACCGTCGGGAGGGCTACATGCGCATATCGGGCAAGGGAAGCAAGCAGCGCCTCGTACCCATCTCGCCCGTGGCGGATACCTGGTTCGGTTATTGGTTGCGCGACCGCAGTCAGTGGGATGTCAAGCCCGAGTACGCCGATATCGCCTTTCTTAACCGTTACGGACGCCAACTGACTCGCGCCATGATATTTACCATCATCAAACGCCTTGCCGCCGAAGCCGGTATCACCAAGCAAATATCGCCGCACACCCTGCGCCACTCGTTCGCCACGCATCTGTTGCAGAACGGAGCCGACTTGCGTGTCATTCAGCAACTATTAGGACACGAATCCATTGTTACTACCGAGATGTACACCCACATCGACATTCAGGATTTGCGCAAGGCAGTATTGCGCTACCATCCTGAGAACCAGCCGCATACGACGCAACCATGACCCACCTTCGCCTTTGCTTCCTCCCGCTTCTGCTTTGCGTAGCCGCCATTGCCGCACCTGCCGCTGTCCGCGAAACCATCGTGGTCGGAGAGGTGTACGATGCAGCCACCGGCAGCCCCCTCGCAAATGCAAATGTCTATTGGCAGGGGACCCGTAGTGGTACAACCACCAACGGAGAAGGTCTGTTCCTCCTGCGCGGGGTCTGGGAGAAAAAGCGCATTCTTGTCTGTTCCCTCGTCGGATACCACACCGAACGAATTGCCATAGAACCGGGTACGCAGTCCGGCGTAAGTATCTTGCTGCGGGAACGCATCGGCAGTTTGGAAGAGGTGCTGGTCAGTCCGGGCGACAATCCAGCGATACCCCTCATGGAAAGGGTGCGCTCACAGCGACGCACCAACGATCCGGGAACGGTGCGCAGTGCCGAACAAACGACCCGCCTGTGGGTATCGGGCATTGATTCGCGCCACCTCAAACGCCGTCTGTGGCAGGGACTGCAGCCGATGCTCACCCCTGCCGCCGACTCTTCGTTTCTGCTCCCGCTCTATTACAGGTATATGCGGGGTACGCAGTGCGAAGAACATGCCGCCATGCTCACCTCCACCGACTACCAAGTGCTGCTTGACGGACTGCCCGAGGCATGCAATTTCTACCACAACAATGTCGAGATACTCTCCCAATCTTTCGTCAGTCCGCTTTCCTCCTCCGGGGGTACCTACTACCGCTTTTTTCTCGCGGACAGCCTGTGCATCGGCAACGAAAAGCACTATCTGATACATTACCGGACTCGAAACGCCTTCTATCCTACTTTCAACGGCGAACTGACCATCGACTCTGCAACCTGCGCCCTGCGGCGTGTGGACGCCCGTGTACCGAGCGAGGTAAATATAAACTACTTGCGCCATCTTACTTTGCACCAACAATACGACAGCACCGGTTTTCCCGACCACGCCCGCCTGCAATTGCTCTTGGATTTCGCCGTAAAAAGCGACACGGGCGGACTGTTTCCCTCCCTGCTTCTTGAGCGCGACAGCCGGTTTACCGAACGGGTAGGGGGGACCCCCATCCCGACCGACAGCCTCCGCCTTGCCGCCGTCGAGGCAGTCGCCGACAACGGACTGATGCGCTTCGCCAAATTCTGCGCCTATGTCGTGGGAACAGGCTACCTGCCGACCGGCACCCCCGTCGAAGTGGGGAAACTGACGGAGACCTTGAAATACAGTGCGCAGGAGGGGCTGCGTGTGGGCGTGCCGCTGCGTACGACCCAAGCCCTTTGGAAACAGGTCGCATTGGAGGGCTATGTAGCCTACGGCATTGGCGACCGCGCATGGAAGGGTGCAGGAGAAGTCCACATACAACTGCCCACCGACCGCCGGCATATCTTCCACCTTCGCTACGGCGACGAATATGTTTATTCCGATGTCAATCGCTTTTCCGCCCTGATACGCGAGAACTCCGTATGGTCGCCGCAGATGGCACTAATGACCCAATGGCTGCAAAGCGCGGTATATAACCGCACCTACTACTACAATACGGCGTCCCGCCGCCGCGAAGCCCGTGTACTTGCGGAGAACGACTGGACCGACTTCCTGGAAACACAAACCTACATAGAAGCAGGACGAATGGGCTACGGAGAACCCACGCGCAACTACGATGCACAATCCACTTTCTTCTATGCCACCGTCGGAGGTGTTACGCGCTGGAGTTTCGGCGAACGCAAAGCAGATCGCTACTTTCAACGCAGACATATCTACAATCTGCGACCCGTCTTGTTCGCAGGGGCGGAGTTCGGAAGTTACCAAACCGACGCAATGACCTCCTACCGCCTGTACGGCAAAGTTAATATCCTGCTCCGCCAACGCGTGGACTTGGGAGTGGGAGGAACGCTGAACTATGCTTTGCAAGCCGGAATCGTGATAGGTCGTGTCCCCTATCCCCTGCTACAAATCATGCCGGGTAATCAGACCTACACCTTTGATGCCCACCGCTTTACGCTGATGAACAACTATCAGTACGCGGCAGATCGATACATCACCCTGCATGCGGACTGGAACGGAGAAGGTGTCCTCTTCAATCTGATACCCGGACTCCGCTACTTGCGCCTGCGGGAGTTGGCGGAGGTCAAAGTGGCGTACGGCGGACTGCACCACAGCCACGCCACCGTCATCGACTATCCGCTCTTGCAACAAGGCACCGCCACCCTTTCGTCGCTGCGCGTGCCGTATGTGGAGGTCGGAGTGGGTATAGGCAACATCCTGCGCGTGGGCGAGGTGTATAGCATCTGGCGTGTTACGCACCTCGATGACCCTACCGCCCCATGGTGGGCGATGCGCTTCCGACTGAAAATCGGGCTCTAAACCACTATCCATTTGCAGGTGTAGCGGAAAAGATGTACCTTTGCACCTCCAATCATCCGCTCTATGCGCAACCTTCTATCTGCTATCCGTCTGTACGCCATCGGCTTGCTCGCAGCCGCGGGGTTGGTTGCTTGCGAACCCGACACAACTTGCTACAAGGATATGGCGACCTACATGGTGCTGACTATGAGCGGCGACTCAACCGGCTCGGACGGCACCCGCTACACCTACACGGCTTGGGACAGCCTGCGCGTGCAGGGCGTAGGTTCTGACACCATTCTTTACAGCAACAGCAGCCTGAAGCAGTTGGGATTGTCTTTGCGACCCGACACCACTACCACCGCCTATCTCATCACCTACCACGGACAGACGGACACCCTTTGGATTACCCACACCCCGCGTCTGTACTATGTCAGTTTGGCGTGCGGCTGTGCGGTCTATCACACACTCACTGCCGCCCGTAGTACCGACCCGCGCATAGACAGTGTGGTCATCATCAATGCTTCGGTCGAAAGCACGACGCAGGAAAATCTGCGCATCTACCTGCATGAGTAAACGCTGCCTGCTAATAGGGTGTATCGTATGGGCTTGCCTGCTACCGGCAACCGCCCGCGAATATGCAGACTCGGCAATCTATCAGGGCATCAGTCTGAAGATAGACCTCGCCACCCCCGTCCTCGAAGTCGCCCGCTCGAAAGGCAAGACGCAGAGTTATGAAATAGCGATGAACCTCCGTTTGGCGCAGCGTTGGTATCCCACGCTCGAACTCGGATACGCCCTGTCGGATTGCACTGCCGATGGCGGGCATTACGCCGGACAAGGCGGCTTCGGACGCATCGGCTTGGACTTGAGTGCCTTGAAAAAAGGCGTGAGCGAGAACTGCCTGATGGTTGGCTTTCGTGTAGGCACCGCCTGCCAGACCTATGACCTGACAAACCTGCTTCGTTACAGCGACTATTGGGGTAACGGCACACTTTCGTACCAACATCAAACCCGCTGGGACGCATGGGGCGAATTAGTAGCCGGCTGCCAGGTGCAAGTATGGAAGGGTCTTCAAATGGGCTGGTATGTGCGTTTCAAGATACTCTTTACCCGCACCGACAAACAGGGCGGCGCACTTCCTTACTATATGCCCGGTTACGGCTTCCGCCAAGACACGAACTGGGGCTTGAACTACTACATCGGCTACAAGTTTTGAGCCGCATCGGCGCACCTTGCCCCTGCGGACTACACCTCTACACCCTACCTTCGTTGTACCACTCCTCCAAGTGCTGATTAAAAGCACGACGGTCACCCTCTTGCGCCCACCGGCGGAGGTCGTCGGTCTTGTCTTCGAAATGGAGGGTAACTTCTCGGCGCAGACGAAGGTTCTTCGGGCGGAGTTTGCTCCACATACTGCGCTCCAACCCGCTCATTCGAACCATAATAACCACCACATCTTCAGGCAGTTGGGCGCATACCTCATACGCCAAGCGTCGGTTGCCGATGACCTCACGATTAACGGTTTGTACATGACCGGACGGATAGAACGCCACATCCCTGCCTGCTGCGAGAGCCGCAACCGTACTCTCCGTCAGACGGTGCGCCTGCGTAGCATCGTTGCGCCTGTCGCGGGTCTTCTCCAAGTCCGGCACCGACACCGCATCGGCTAATGCCAGCACACGGCGGAACACGGGATTGCGGAAGAAACGCTCGTCCACCAGCGGACAAATCGGCACTTCGGCACATTCGGCGAACAGAATAAGCGGGTCGATATAAGCCGTGTGATTGGGAAGTACCAAATGCGTCCGCCCGTCGTACAGGCATTCGATATTTTCGGAGCGTACCGCATAATGACTATGCAATACGCAGCGTGCAATACGGGCAAAGGTCAGACGAGTCACCGGATATAATAATGTTTAATGTTTAATTTTTAATGTTTAATTTGTAATTTTTATTTGGCGTATATCCCAATTCCTCATTCCTCATTCCTAATTCCTCATTGAATAAAAATCCTCATTCCTAATTCCTAATTAAATTCAGCGGTGGATAAGCGGATCATAAGCGGTGG
>CAVGOI010000016.1:0-46025 GCA_963630875.1 Mycobacteriaceae bacterium
GAATAAAGAACCGCCACCTCAAGAAGCACACGGAGGAGGAGTCACGCCGCCTTGCCGAGGAAGAGGAGAAGAGAGCGGAGAACGAGGAGCGAAGAAAACGCTATTATGGCATCGACGGCAATACCTCCCAATATAAGCGCCGGCCGCATATTTTCCTTTTTCACCAAGAAGACCTCGACAACGAAGATGTCATTTTGAAAGTAGAGAATACACCGACCTTCAAGCGGACCCGCCAGACTCTGGAAGACATTCGCAACATCGCTTCGGGAACCACCGCAGGCGAGAACCCAAATGAAAGCAACACCACCACCCAAGGTGTCATCAGCTTTGCATAATATCACATAGATTCCTTTGCCACGGAGCTACACACCGATTGGCTGCGGCGTTAGCATTCATGGCAAAGGAATCTTGCTATACAAAGAGATCCTGTAAAACCGAAAACGTCTTCATCTCCGGGAAATCGGGGACGTGAAGGCGATAATACTCCAAAATTACTCTCACACACGTGTTGCGCTCCACTCTGGACATCGAATAGAGATGCATTGTGGAATAACTCAACCGAACCAACTTTTTCATCTTTCTGGAGTCGCTTATGTCCAAGTAATGCCTGTGAATGGGGATGTCTGCCACAAAACGGCCTTCCTCCAAATCAAAGAAATCGCCAGCTTCGCTACTTTCCATGTTAGGGAAGAAACCCAAGAACAAAGAGAGACGAATCATAAACACCACATGAAAGTTGGCAAAGTCTTCCCGAGCAAGGTCAAGCCATTCCATACTGTTTACCAGAAAACGGAATAAGGAAACATGAACCAGTTCATTGCGTGTACTATAACAGAGAAACACCGCCAAAAACATCGTGATGGACAACTTATAAGGAGAAAAGGGAATGTCTGAGAAAGGTACACCAATGCTCACCTCCTTCAGTTGCTGCAACTTCGCCTTATGGCGATAATCGAACTCTATGTCCAATATTGTCATCGTTTGAAAATACTGTCGCTTTATCCGTGCCTTGGGCGACTTTGGCAACCGAACCGAAAATGAAATCCTCCCCAACTCTTCGGTAAATAAATCAACGATGAGTTGAGCGTCACCATACTTTACGGAACGCAGTACTATTGCCCTCGTTTTCACTATCATAAACTCTTAGTTTAGCAAATTAAGGGCAAAATTACAAAAAAACAAGCATTTAGAGAAAATTTCCACCGAAAAATTTGCGGGTTTCAGATAAAAGTAGTAACTTTGCACCCGCAAAACGGCGATGGTCCCTTCGTCTATCGGTTAGGACGAGAGATTTTCATTCTCTAAAGAGCAGTTCGACTCTGCTATGGACTACAAACAATTGAATTATAGAACTACAAACCTGTAAAAATAAGATGGCAAACCACAAATCATCTTTGAAGCGTATTCGCCAAACGGCTACCCGCAAGGCGCACAATCATTACTATGCAAAGACCGCGCGCAACGCTGTTCGCGTATTGCGTGCCACTTCGGACAAGGCTGCGGCGGAGCAGATGTTGCCCAAAGTAAGTTCGATGTTGGATAAATTGGCGAAACGCAACATTATTCATCGCAACAAGGCGGCTAACTTAAAGTCCGGTTTGGCATTGCACACCAATAGTCTCGCATAGCCTGTAGGGCTTGGCGAAAGCAGAAAGAGTTACTCATAAATAGTTGCCTGTCTAACAATTTGTTTGTTAGGCGGGTTTTTCTCTGTACCTGCATATTCCGGTATCTTGTTTGCAGATGTGTTTTTTTTTGTGTACCTTTGCAGCCTGTTGTTATATAGAATAAACTATGTTGCAGATTTACAATACCTTATCGCGTCAGAAAGAGTATTTCCGTCCCTTGCACGAGGGGCATGTGGGCATGTATGTGTGCGGACCAACCGTCTATGGCGATGCGCACCTCGGGCATGCGCGCCCTGCTATCACCTTTGATGTGTTGTTCCGCTATTTGCAGCATCTCGGCTACAAGGTGCGCTATGTGCGCAATATTACCGATGTAGGGCATTTGGAGCACGATGCCGATGAAGGCGAGGATAAGATAGCCAAGAAAGCCCGTTTGGAGCAGTTGGAGCCGATGGAGGTGGTGCAATACTATACCAACCGTTACCACCACGACATGGAGCAACTCAATGTCCTTCCGCCGAGTATCGAACCGCACGCCAGCGGGCATATTATCGAGCAGATTGCCTTTGTGCAGAAGATTCTCGACCACGGCTACGCCTATGTGGTAAATGGCAGCGTGTATATGGATGTGGAGAAGTATGCCAAGGATTTTCCGTATGGCGAGTTGTCGGGGCGCAATCTTGAGGACATCAAGACCGAAACCCGTGAATTGGACGGGCAACAGGAAAAAAAACACAGTTACGATTTTGCCCTGTGGAAGAAAGCCTCGCCCGAACATATCATGCATTGGCCAAGCCCATGGAGTGAGGGCTTTCCGGGTTGGCACATGGAGTGCTCGACGATGGGTACAAAGTATCTCGGCGAGGAGTTTGATATCCACGGCGGCGGTATGGACTTGATGTTCCCGCACCACGAGGCGGAGATAGCGCAGTCTTGTGCCGCATTGGGGCATGAGTCGGTGCATTATTGGATGCACAACAATATGATTACCATTGCGGGCAAGAAAATGGGCAAATCCTACAACAACTTCATCACCCTTGAGCAGTTCTTTCATGGCGATCACCCTTTGCTTACGCAACCGTTCTCGCCTATGACCATTCGTTTCTTCATTCTCATGGCGCATTACCGCTCTACGGTGGACTTCTCCAACGAAGCACTCATCGCTGCCGAGAAGGGGCTGGCACGCCTTACCGAAGCCTATGAGCGGCTGCAAAAACTGCAACCCTCTGCGCAAACCACCGTTGAACTTGGACATACGCGGCAACAATGCCAAGAGGCGATGGACGACGACCTCAATACGCCGATTGTCATCTCTCATCTTTTCGACTCAGCACGCGTCATCAATACGGTCTTTGATGGCAAGGGTACCATTGCGCAAAAGGATTTGGATGAACTCCGCGCTGTGTGGAAGGACTATGCCGTTGATATTCTCGGCTTGCGTTTGGACAATACGGTCGAATCTTCGGCCGACTGGCAGGCGTTGCACGGTGCCGTAGATTTGCTGCTGACGATGCGCCTTGACGCCAAGCGCAACAAGGATTGGGTAACTTCCGACAAGATACGCGACAATCTTACTGCACTCGGTTTCCGCATCAAGGACACCAAAGACAGCTTTGAATGGAGTCTCTAATTTTGTCGCGGGTCGTCCTACCCTAATTGGGGTTGAATGGAGTTATCTTATGTGCGCCTCGAGTGCCACCACTTACATACATAATCCCGCGCACGGAACAGCAGTGCGGGTAGCGTGAACGCCATTAGCACGACGCTTGTCATTCCGATGAGTGTCACGGCACCGAGCGAGTACATAGCGGGGTGTTTCGATACCACCAGCACGCCGATTCCTATCAGCAATATCAGTGCCGAGAGCAGCACCTCGCTGCGGAATTGTGGCAGTATGGCTTTGCCCGTGCGCCGCTCGTAGTCCAAGCCCTCGACCATAAATATCGTGTAGTCGTCGCCTTGCCCGAATACAAATGCCGCCAGTATGATATTGATTATATTGAACTGAATACCAAATAGATGCATCAGTCCGAATATCCATATCCACGACACCGCCATGGGCAGGAACGCTACGATTGCCAGCCACAGGTTGCGGAAACTGAGCCACAGGAACAGAAACACGATGGCGGAGCATACCGCCCCGATATAGTTAAAGTTCTCCGACAGCGATGAGGTTATCTGTGCATTCACCCGCTCAATGGTAAATGCCTGTGTATAAGCCGCTTGCGCATTCCCCGCATTCCCGATACTTTCCGCATTCCTCGTATTGTAAGCAGCCTTCGTATTTCCCGTTTTTCCCGCCCCCTGTGTAGTATTCAGCGTCGCCAATACCTCCTCTTCGTTGGCAATCGGCACATTCAGTTTGTCCGCCAGCAGCCACGGCGTGTGCCGCACGCTGTCGGCCGCCTTATAGTATCCGTGGAAAAACAACGCCGCCGTGGGCAGGAAAAATTCCACCTCTTGTGGCGCGAAATCTGTTTGCAGGGTTGTCAGGAACGGTGCGAACGCTTGTTCGGCGAACCCAAATGCCTTACTTTCCCGAACCACTCCCGAACCAACTCCGTTCCATTGCTCTCGAAACGCCTTCCAGCGCCCCAACCGCTGCCGTTGCATCTCCTTCGATGGCATATAGGCCACCACCGAGTGGATGCCCTCAATGCGCTGTTGGGCGAGTAGCGAGTCGTATAGTCCCTGCCTCGCCTCGCTTTCTTCCGCCAGTGCCGACCAGTCGTCGCCCTGATAGACGATGTAGGCAGTGTGGTTCGTAGCGTTTTCCCCCACCAGCGATGCGAAATAGGCAATGTCTTGCCGCTGCTCAGGGGTCATATAGTTGATGTGCGACAGGTTGGCATCAAACGATACCGAGGTGCTGAAGAACGCCAGCACCACCGTCAGTGCGCATAGCACGCCCATTGCCCACCGGCTCTCGTGCAGCGAGAATCGGCTCAGTCGCGGGAATATCGTCTTGTGCGCCGTTGTGGGGTCTACCGCTTTGGGCAGCAGGTGCGGCAGATAGACCACCGAGAACAGGATGGTTCCCACGAGCATCGCCGCCGCAAAGATACCCAGATCCCGCAGTGCCACGGCTCGCAGCGGAATCAGCGTCAGGAATGCCGCCACGGTCGTTATGTTGCCGATTATCAGTGGCGAAAGCACCTCTTGCAGGTTGGTGCGAGTGTCCGGCGTGTAGTGTCTGTGCACCACCACATGCAGCGGATAGTTCACCGCTATGCCGATGATGATAGTGCCTATGCCGATCACAATCAGCGACACCGACCTGCATACCACCGCCACGGTTGCTATGCCGCATAGCATACCGAACGCCACGGTCAGCAGGATGTAGGCTATCTCTTTGGGGTGGCGGAAGGTGCCGAGCAGCAGGAGCAATATCAGCACCACTGCCAGCCCGATGGCCACCATGCTGTCTGTTTTTATCTGCCGTGCGTTGCCGACGGCTATCACGGGTGCGCCCATCAGTCGTATCTGTACGCCCTCTTGCGTCTGCATCACCTCTTCGCCGATGCGGTTCAGCCGTGCCACCAATTGCGTGTTGCGCCGTGTCTCCGACGACCCGTAGGGCGTAGTCAGATAGGCAAAGGCAAATCGATGGTCGGCGGACACCATGTAGCCGTCTGTCGACCCGAAATGTTCCGATTCGGGCAGGAACGCCCGCAGGCGGCTCACGACGGGGGCAAACAGGTTCAGCGGGTCGGCTTGAATACGGCTTGCCACAAACGACGACATGGGCAGCAGCAGTTGCTCATGGTCGGCTTGCAGTTGCTTTCGTATGTAGTCCGGTTCTCGGAGCAGGCTGTCCATGCGGGCGTAGTCGTCGTCGGTCAGAAAATAGGGGGCGTGCCGGTATATCCAATCTATCCCGCCCATGTATTGCTCCATATCCACCTGTGCGGTGAGTGGCGGCAGGCTGTCCTTTTCGTAGCGTGCCTGATACGCATCCACGGCGTCTAACAGTCGTTGCAGGTCGGCCGTTGTGTCCTCAAACAGCACCATGATGCGATCGGCGTCGGCAAATTCCTGATAACTCTGCATCGCCCGCTGATTTTCTGCGTTGAGTGGCAGAAAGTCCGATATATCTTCGCTGAACGACAGCGTCAGCGATGCGCCTACGAGTGCCATGCACAGCACCGCGAGGCTGCCCCATAGCAGGATGCGGTGGTGCGCCAGATAGTCATATAAGTGGAGCAGTCCTTGCATTATCTCTCGTCGATAAACTTAACCGGTTTGCGTGCTTTGGCGGGGAAATTGATTTTCTGTATCGCCTCTACGGGCAGTATCTCCACCCGTGGTGCTACCCGCAGGCGGGAGCGGAATTTGTCTTTCAGGTCTTTCACTATGGCCTCGGCGGGGGTGTCCGAGTGCGTGCCTATTTGCACAATCACCTCATCCGTTCCTGCCTCGGTCGAGCAGACCCGCACCACATAGTTCGTCACATAATCCGTGTTGTCCAGCACATCGTTGATGGCGGGCGGGTAGATCGTCGTGCCTTTCAGTTTTATCATGTTGTTTTTGCGCCCGATGAGCGGTGTCAGTCGGTACGAGTTCCGTCCGCAGGCACAGGGAGCGGTTATCTTTGCCGCTATGTCGCCCGTGCGGAAGCGCAGCAGCGGCATACCTTCCACGCCGAGGGTGGTCACCACCACCTCGCCGCTCTCGCCGTCTGCCACGGGCAGGTCGTCTTCGCCGATTATCTCGACAATGATCAGTTCCGGATGCACATGCCCGCCGCAGCCGTGTTCGCATTCCGAGAAGGTGGCGGACATTTCCGTCGAGGAGTAGGTGGCGTATAGTTCCACTTCCGGCCATTTGTCGTGTATTTTCTGTCCCAGCAGGTTCAGCCCGAATTGTTGGTCACGCAGTCCCTCGCCGATACCGATTATCTTGCGTATCGAGGAGTGGCGGTAGTCGATGTGGTTCTGTTCGGCGTATTCTATCAGCCGCAGGATAAACGATGGCACGCACATGATGGCGTTGGGGCGAATGCGGGTGATGGTGTCCCATTGCAGTTCGGGGATGCCGTTGCCCACACGGATCACGCTTGCTCCCATGTCACGGATGCCCATCCAGTAGGCGAGTCCTGCCATGAATCGTTTGTCTATGGTGGTCATCAGTTGCACGATGTCGCCTTTTTTGATGCCGGCGCAGGCGAACGATTTGTGTTCGTTGTAGGCGAGTCGTTGTAGGTCGTGTTCCGTGCAGCCGAAGGTCACGGGGTCGCCCAGTGTGCCGGATGTGGTGATATAGTCGATTATCTCTTCGCGCGGCACGCAGAGAAAGTCCTCGTTGTAGAGTTGCAGGTCTTTTTTCTCCGTGAAGGGGATGCGCACGAGGTCGTCTATGGTGCGTATCGATTCGATGTCTATGCCAAACGATTCAAACATCCGCTTGTAGTAGGGCGAATGTTCTGCCAGATAGTGCATTTGTTTGCGCAGCAGTTCTTCTTGGTAGGCTTGAATAGCCTCTACCGATTGATATTCGATATCCATATTCACTGTATGTTCATTGTCCCGTATCTGTTTATGTCTGATAGCCAATGGAGAAACTCCGCTTTCCATTGCCGACTCTCTTCAGTTCCCTTTAGGTCGGAAGCACCAAAGCCATGTCCTCCTGTTGGGTATTGTATGTACTTGTGTGGGATATGCTGTGCGGTGAGTGCCGAGTCCAATAGTACGGAATTGCGGTAATGTACCACAGGGTCATCCATACAATTGACCAAAAACACAGGCGGGCAATCGGCAGGGATATGCCGTTCGATGGACAGCGAGTCTTGCATAGCCTTGTTCCATTGCCGCCATACGCCCAATGCCCCACGCCGGCTACGCGGGTGCGCAATGCTTTTGTCCGCCAAGGTAACCACAGGGTATATGGAACACAAGAAATGTGGTTTATACTGCGTACGGTTATGTGTATAGGACATCATTGCCAGATGTCCGCCCGCAGAGAAGCCCATTATGCCTATTTTTGCTGTATCTATATGATAATCACCCGAATGTTCATATACGTCACGCAAGGCATTCTCCACATCTGTCAGCATATCGGGGTACTTGTTGCCTATACCTAACACGCGCCAACCTATAAAGTACGCAGGTATGGTGGCTACTCGGTACTTGAGTACAAAGGCATTGATGCCTTGACTTTGCAGCCATTCTGCCACTCCTATCCCCTCGGTTTTCATATCATGCCAACTATAACTGCCGCCTGGGCATACAATTACCGCCACACCCGTATTTTGCGCAGAGTCTGCCAAAAAGGGCGTCAGTGTTACCTTTGCCGACAGACTTTGGACGCTCAACAACAGTATATATATCGTTATGAGTTTCTTTGACATATCTCATTTACTACTAATTGGGAAGTCATCACCGTCCCGCACAGCCCGTGCAACAGACAGTTCTGTCCTGTCAAATACAAGTTGCTCACACGCGTGCGATACATCCCTAATGGTTGATTCAGTCCGAACATGGCTCCTTCGGGCGTAAGGTAATCGTCACGGAATGTAAGCGAAGTGGATGTAAAGTAGCAGTCTGTCTGCTTGCGTATATCCGGATAGAGGGCGGCAATCCGGTCTATCAATGCTTCAGCCTTGCTGTGCTTGAACGCTTCATACGAAGCATAATCGGTTTTTCTATCCTGCTGCCACGGAGCCAGTTCGCTATACTCCAACGGTGCAATCACCTCCATCGTGTGTGCCCACTCATCTTGTCCCGTTACGGGCGGGGTAAGGAAAGCGATGTTCTCGGGAAGGATAAAGTGATTAGCGGGCAGATAAGGGAAAGACTGCGGCTTGAACTTGATATATACCTTGAATGACCCGTACGACTCCTCGGTCTGCTCAATGCGTCGTACAGTAACAGGACGGTATATCGGTTCCGTACACAGCGGGAGTAACATCTTCGGGTGCAACGAACTGACCACCACATCCGCCCGATATTCGTGCTTCTCGGTATAGACACATACAACATGCTTGTCCTGCACTTCCACCTTTTTGACCTTTTCGCCCAAAAGTATCCGCCCGCCATGACGGGTGATATACAAGCACAATGCATCGACTAACGGGCGTGTTCCACCCACGAAACGGTATGTCCCTTCATGAAACAAGTCTATGATACGCTCTCTGTCCTCTTGACTGCCACAGGTAGCCCCGCCATAGAGCAGCGAATAGATATCGCCCTCCCCATGTGCCACATCAGGCGGACATTTTTCTACCGGCACATGAATCCCCAAACTGTCCAACACCTGCCTTACCGTACCGTCCTCACCCAATCCGCAAGCCACATGAATACCTGTCATCCACCACTCGCCATCGCGCTCGTAACTGTACATACCGCCGCCTGCTACAGGCAGTTGTTCCAAGACAGTTACCGAGTACCCCTCTTTGGCAAGCAGGGCTGCCGTAAACAAGCCCCCCACACCGGCTCCGAGTATAGTTGCCGTACGCGTGTTTATCTCTATCCGATGGCGATAGTAGTACTCCACGGATTTCGTCTTATGGCGATAACCCACACCAAAGGTCGTATCGGTAGGGGTTATCTCTGGCAAATATTCCAATGTAATATCCCCCGTGGTATAGAGCAGAAAATCCACCTTGTTCAGCACATCATAACTATGGTGAATACACACAGGTACCACGGGCATATCCAATTGCTCGGCTATGTACATTGCCCCGCTGTGCATAGGCAACAGGTGTCCTGTTTGGGAGCGTGTGCCTTCCGGGAATACCAAGATACTATCCCCCTGCCTGACGCTGTTGCGCAATGCCTCCACGCTGTTCTCTATCCCGCCTTTCACCAACGGGAAGCGTGCCGCTTTCACCAACGGTGCGAAGAGCGGGTTCCTCCCTACCCAGTCTTTGGTCAGCACCACTATGTTGGGGTGTTCTGCCAGCATAATCAGAATGTCAAGCAGCGAATTATGGTTGGCTATATACATACGCGGCTGCTTGTCTTGCGGACGGAACTGCTTGCCCATAACCCGAAAGCTCACCCCGGGAATGGTATTCGACATATACCGTGCCATCGCCGAACAGAACACTCGGAAGGGTCGTCGCAAGGCGGGCATCCTGTCCCCTAACAACCGTACCACCCATGCATACGGCGTAATCAGCAGGAAGCATATCAGTATCAGTTTGCCTACATACCAAAGCGATGGGATATACCTCCGCGGCAAACCATACACCACCGCCACCACGCACAGCAGACTATTGAGTAGGCTGATACGGGTAAAATCATACGCTGGTCGGAAATGGCTCACCCGCTCCTCGCGCGGCGGATAATACACTCGGATAGGCACGGGAATGGTCGCTATCCTTGCCCATGTGGAGAACACCAGCAACTCCAATTCCGACTCATAGCGCGCCGTCATCAGTTGCCATCCGTGCATACGGTACAGCGGATAGATGCGGAATCCCGACTGCGTGTCAGGCAATTTCCGCCCCGTCTGTACGCGGAACCAGAAGTTGGAGAACCTGTTGGCAAAAGTATTCTGCCGCGGCATATTCTCTTGTTGCAGCCCGCGGCTGCCGATAATGATATGTCCGGGGTGCAGCAACGCCTCTTCCATCAACAGTGGAATATCCTCGGGGTAATGCTGCCCGTCTGCATCAATTGTCAGCACATAGTCGAACCCCAACTCCGAGGCCTTCTTAAAGCCCTGTTTGAGGGCATAGCCCTTGCCCCTGTTGCGCGCGTACGACACTACGGTGATGGGAAAGTCCACCGCCTGCAGCAACGCCACCGTATCGTCCGTACAGCCGTCTGCCACCACGATAATATCCTGCATATACTGGTGGGTACGCCGCACGATGTCCACCACCGTCCCGCGGTTGTTATAGGTCGGTATCAAGGCGCATATAGGTAACGACGAAGCGCGCATAAGTATATTCTTTATCGGTTATCACTACTTGATATTCCTGCTCGTTGCGAGGGGTGAAAGTGTATGTTATTTCCGCCGCAGGCGGCACGGTCTTCATAAACTTCAGGTTCGTAATCCGCCCTGTCTTCCGCCCCATCAGTTCCTCGGCTATCTGCACCAAGCATGCCCCGGGGGTAACGGGCATGTCGGGAAAGTGCGCTACATATATCGGATGCTTGGCGTTCATTCGCACCGTGAAACAAAGCCCATCCTGTGCGGTTATCCGGCAAAAATCACCTACCAACATACTCACTCCTCCCGTATCTCCACATTGTAAAAGGTTATCGTACTCTTGTCCCCGTTTTTCTCGGTCAGCACCACACACTCTGCCACATTCGTATCCTTGTGCATCGTAATCTGCACCGATTGGAACAGCTGCTTCATCTCCCGCTTCTTGGGCGTCAGTAGATACACATTCCCTTCTTGTTTCACCCCAAATTCCGCACGGTCGTGCAGGTAGTCCCCGGCTATCGTATTCACGATAAACTGCAACAACTGCTGCACCTGCGGCGCAGTGGATTGGCCCCCCAACTCCCATTTGCACAGGTTAGGCGACCGGTACTCCCAACACATTCTGTCGGGGGCATTGTAACTCACATGCCCCGTACTCACCTGCGGTTCTTTCAACAAACTGACCTCTTTCACCTGTCGGAAGTCTGCTTCAAGATTCAGAATCGTACACACTATAAATGCCGCTATCATAATCTCTTTTTTGCCATTCTTTATTCCCTCTGTCTTCCCCTGTTTAAGGTCGGGTCTTGCAGCAAGGGATAAGCAAGGGATAAGCAAGGGATAGGCTACCCTTAAAACATCAATTTACGACCATAAAGCACCCTCCCGTTATCAGAACAATTCCTATCCATTGTGTCCACGCAATATGCTCGTGAAACACTAACATGGCCGCCACCATCCCCAATATATAGGCCATACTCGACAGCGGGTAGGCTTGCGACAGCGGGTAGTGTTTCAAGATATACATCCACAGCAGCCCTGCCGCCGTAAACGAGACCCCACAACCGAGCCACCACCAATTGGTCAGTTGGCTCTGCACAAACGCCCACGACCAACTGCACACCCCCATGGCTTTTAATGCCAACTTCATCATCACTTGTCCGCCGCACAACAGCACACTCTGCACCAACACCAATAGAAACAATCGTACCATATCCGTCTAATTTTTCTTTATAAGCAGTTGTATCTCCGACACATCTTCCGACCGTTGCCCTATTTGCCGCAGCATACCGTCCCACGCCTCCACATACTCGTCAAACACCACCAACAAAGCGGATTGCAGCATTCCCAACTGCAATTGCATAGTAATATCCTGTATGGCGTCCTCCCGCGAGTACACCCCGTTGGAGTGCGTGATGTTATACCCCGTATTGTGTGTTTGAATGGCGATTAACGATGCCATCGTGTTGTGCGTGGATTGCATAAATCCTGTCGGTCTCATCTCCTGCTCATTGCTATCCAACATGTCCTGCAAGAACGACACCGAGTTGGTCATACAGCCATAGCGCGTGGCACAAACAACAGCGTCCGGTGTTATCTTCTGCTCTGCCAGCAGGCAGAGTGCGCCCGCCAATGTCTGCCGTATCGTGCGGGTCATGCGTCGCGCGTCCTTGGGCGATATATAGGTTTTATATTCCACCTCCTCGCCATGGATACCCACTGACACGACTTCGCACGCTGTCTTGCCGACCGACAAGTCCCTCCCCGTTTTGCCTAACAAGAGTGCCGAGTCATTGCCGCCGAACCCAAACGAGTTGCATAGTACATATTCCAAAGGAGTATGCACATTGTGCGGCACGGGAGTGACAATGCCCTCTTCGGGGTTCTCCCAACGCAAGTTGGCAGGCACCAAATCCTGCTGCATACACAGTAGGCATATTGCCGCTTCTATTGCGCCGGAAGCCGAGGTGGTGTGCCCTGTGAATGCTTTTGTCGAAGACACTTTCGGCAACCTATCTTCGCCAAACAGGCGCACGATAGCGCGACTCTCGCTGCTGTCGTTGTTGGGTGTTCCCGTACCGTGTGCATTGATGTAATCCACCTCTTCCGCCGCCAAGCCCGCCATCTCCAACGCCTGTTGCATAGCCTTGTACGCCCCCTCCCCCTCGGGCGAAGACGCCGTTTGGTGATAGGCGTCGCACGCATTGCCATAGCCTGCCACATAGCCCAATATCTCTGCCCCACGCGCTACCGCGGTCTCCTCGTCCTCCAATACAAGATAGGCGGCACCTTCGCCAAGGTTCAGTCCTGCACGGGTGGCATCGAAGGGACGGCACAGAGCAGGGTCTAGAATCATGAGCGAGTGGAATCCGTTGAGGTGGAACCTGCTCAAGCACTCGGCTCCTCCTGCCACGATGCGGCTCACCCGCCCTGTACGGAGCATATTCGCCCCAAGGATAATGGCATTCAGTGCCGACGAACAGGCAGTCGATGGCGTCATCGTGCAAGCGAATGGGCCGATGTGGTCGGCTATTGCTCGGGTGGATGCACCGGCTTCGTGGCAGGCTATGTAATCCGATGACTCACCCCGTTGCCACTGCTGCCAATACCGTTCCGTGGTATCCATACCCCCTACCGTAGTCCCCGATACGAATGCAGCGTCCGATACATCACCCACGCCTGCCTGTGCCAAGGCTTCGCGCGCGGCACACAATCCCAACAGCGCGGTGCGCCCTATAGCTTCGTCCTGTGATATGCCGAGCAGCGTACGCAGTTCTTCATCGGACCTCTTTACTTCGCCGACCGGCAAGTCGCCATGTGCGCTATGCAGATACTGCATAGCACCCATGCCCGTCCGCTCGGCTTGCAAGGCCTGCAAAGTCTCCTGCCTGTTGTTGCCGATGGCGGAGATAATCCCTATGCCGGTGATGGCTATCTTCACTTGGTACGATTCTGTTGGATAAATTCAGCCATCGTACGCACCGACTTAAAGACTTCCTTACCTGCCTTTGGGTCTGCCAACTTGATACCGTAGGAGCGGTCAAGCAATACGATCAGTTCGAGGGCGTCTATTGAATCCAATCCCAACCCCTCGCCAAAAAGAGGCGCATCGGTATCGATGTCTTCGGGTAACATATCCTCAAAGTTCAGCACATCAATGATTTGCTCTTTCAGTTGTTTAATCAGTTCTTCCATATTAGTTTGATATTTGCGTAAAAATGATTCTCGTCAGTACATTCCACCCAACCTGCCAAGACGGAGGTATGCAGGGTGGTAGCTAAGGTCAGTTCGGCGAACCGCATCAGTTCCTCGGGGGTATTCAGTATGTAGAAGCAGGTCTCTCCGTAGTATTGGTTACGGATGGCTATCTCGCCTGTAACGATATTGGGCAAGGTATAGACAAACAACGCCGGACTCGGGTAGTAGTTGCCGCTGTCGGAGATAGTGGCAAGGTAATCCCTGTCGTTCTTGATGGAGGCCTGACGGTTCCCGAACACGATAGCCCTGTCCACAGCCGGCACGAAGCGTTCCCTGCCCTCCTTTTGCAGCAGCATTTCCGTTCCGATAAAACCCAAGCGGGACAGCAGGTCCATCTTGAAGAACTTCGGATAGTTGCCCACGCACTGGTGATACAACTCCGTCAGCATTCTCTCGCCTGTATTCTCGCAGAGGACAGGGCTGCCGTCTATTACCGCCTGCATCGGTGTTATCGTTATCTCTATCGGTGTATGTGTCATAGCGGGCAATATCTAAAGCAAGCCGCAGCGTTGCAACCGCCAAAGCCGGACAATATCTTGATAAATGTAGGGTTCGTACTTTCCAAATGCCTGTTCTCCGGACTCAAATTGAGCGGATAGGTTGTACCACACGCATGGTATCGCGGATTGCCCGCCACCGTTTGCTGTTCCATGAGCAACATAGAGAGTATCGTTTCCAATACCCCTGCAGCACCCAAAGTGTGCCCGTAATAGCCCTTGAACACGCCAACAGGCACTTCGCACAATCCCGCACGGTGCAGGGCAATCGACTCCATCTCATCGTTGTACAGGGTCGCTGTTCCGTGTACGCTCACCATATCTATCGCCGAAAGCGGCACCACGGATAGTATATCCTGTAGGCATCGGTATGCCCCCTCACCCGTTCGGCTCGGACCGGAGATATGATTGGCATCGTTGTGCATGCTGCCGGCTATATACTGCCAGCAACCTCCGCTTGCCGGTGGTTCATTTGTCCATACCATAGTGGCTGCGGCTTCCCCGAGGTTCAGTCCCGCACGGTTCGCGTCAAACGGCCTACAGGGTACTGCCGACAATGCCTTGAACGATTGAAACCCCGACACGATAAACTTGCTCAGTACATCGCACCCTATTAGTACGGCATGGTCATATATATGCTGCTCCAACAAACGGGCTGCCGCAATCTGCGCACTTACCCCCGATATGCAGGCATTCGACACCACGATGGGCGGGTTGGGGTTACCGAAATGTGTGGCAATCTTTTGTGACGGTGTCAACAAATCCAAGTTATCCCCCTTGGTAGTCGATACCACAAACACCGTTCTCTTGTCCGCTGCGTTCACCGCACACCGCGACAATGCTTCCTCTGCCGATGCGATACATAGGTCCGTAAAATGCACTTCCTTTGTGAACATCGAAGCGCAGAACGGCTCTACATCCGTGAAATGCTTGTCATATACCTGCAGAGCATCCTTGCCTTGCAGAACAGCCCGCAGGTTATCCGTGGAGGTATTCCCCAACGGGGACCCTATATGGTGTGCGATACAATACATCTCTTTCTGTCAAACCAACGCCACTTTCAGCATAACCTCTGCCGCTACTGTCTCCCCGACCTTGCAGACACAGCGGAACAGCGATATATCAAACACGCTTTCCTGCAGCACAATCTCGGTCGTAAGGGTATCCCCCGTTTGCGGACGGTATGCAACCGTCATCTCTTTCACCGAACCGATATAGCCAATCCGTATGGGCTGGTTGTTTTGTGCCTGCAAGTAACCTATCCGCGCAGCACAAGCCTGCGCCGTGTGTTCCAACAGCCCTGCAGCGGTCAGATAGCCGCCGTCCGCCAGCGGGCAGTCCGTAGGCACGGTGAACTGCACCCGCGACCGGTCCTCCGTCATCTCCAACAGGGTATCGACGAACACAAAAGGCGGTCGCTGCGGGATAATATCCAAGATAGTTTTCGCTATGCTGCTCATGATTGCCAGAAGTCATAGTAGTTGAACCACTGGTAGGGATACTGACGCGCCTTCTGCTCTACGGCATTCGCATACTGTTGCGCCATATCCTGAATGCGTCGGTTGCGCGGCAGACTCGTATCGGCATGGAGCGGCAATACCTCCACATGATAACGGTTCCACTTTGTCTTTATCACAAACACCAACAGTACGGGCTTTTGCATCGCCACGCAGATATGAAACGGGCCGGCAGGGAAATGTGCCTGCTCACCAAAGAATGAGCAATCAATATGCTTCGACTGCACCGTTCTGTCCGCTGCCATCGTTACTATCTCCCCGTGCTCCAATGCACCGTTAATCGCATACACATGTTCCATACTGTTGGGCAGTATCGGTATCAACCATTGGTTATTCTTCCGCAAAGCCTCCGTCCTGTTATGCATTACCGTTTCCGTTTCTCCTGCGTATGCCAGCACATTCATCCGCTTATGCGGCGTGGACAGACAATAACCTGCCATCTCAGAGTTGCCCAAGTGGGAGAATAGCATAATAAAACCCTCATCGCCGTCACACAAACGGTTAAACAAGGGCATATTCTCCACATCCACCTCGAATTTGCGACCTGCATAAACGGCAAACCGGTCCATTATCGCCTGTCCGAAGCAGAAGTAGCTATGGTATGTATCCACGCAGGCACAGACACGCCCGCGCCCTCTGCGGCGGTGAAACTGATATACGGCTTTCGTTGCCGACGGGCGCACGACCATATACCACAACAGCCATACACTCATTACGCCATAGATAACGCGTATATCCACATAGCGGAACAGCACCACCAACGAGCGCTGCATCCATGTTGTGCCGCCTGTCTGCCCCGTCCACTGCATGTTCCTACAACTGTTTCTCTATGTATGCGTATAGTTCGTCCAATGTTTTTACTTGTTTCAGTTCACTTGCATCGGGCTTAAACCCAAACTCTCGTTCTATGGCAACCACGATATCCACAAAGTCCAATGAGTCGATGCCCAGGTCTTCCTTCAGCCGTGCCGCAGGTACCAACTTGTCTTGCTCCATCTCAAACTCATCCACCAAAATAGTGCACACTTTCTCTATGAGTACATCTTTTGTCATATCTGCTATATTAGTTTTTATTTCTGCATACGATTATACTGTGCCCGCCGTTACCGATGCGGTCGTATATAGTTTCCACATCCAACCCCGCTGCAGCAATCAGCCGGCGCATATCGTCCGTATTGTACATCTTGCTGTTCCCGTTTGCCATAGCGGTGAAATAGAGTGAGGTCTGTGTCAGGCAGAATGCCGCAGGGGGATAGTCTTGCCTGTCCCACAAGGTCTCCATGATATAGACACGGGTGTCGTTATCCATAATCTCCCGTACACGGGACAGGATAGACACAATCTCATCTTCTCCGAAACAATCCAGGAACTGCGACATCCACACAACATCATAGTGCCGGTCATGTGGCAGTTCCTGTCGGGGATCCAGCAGGTTCACACCCATACCGTCTATGCGCTCTGCACCTTCCTTTCCGGCAACCGCTGCTTTCATCAAGGTTATCTGTTGCGGAAGGTCGCATATTGTCACATGAATATCCGGCGCAGCCGACACGCAACGCAGCGCAAACCGCCCCGTATTGCCCCCTATATCCAGCAGATACTTGGTCTGATTGGCGCGGATAATCTGCAGTGCCTCATCAAACGAGTGGTCGGAATAGTAGTGGTCGAAACCGAACCACGACCGTTGTACCTGAGGCGGCAGCGAAGACAGCCCCTCGTATATCGTGGACCAGTCACCGAAGTGTTTCAGCCCGCTTGGCTTACCCTCTTCCAAAGCCTTGTCCAACACAAACCAACCCTCGTAGTTCACATCGTGATTGAAATCAATATCTGCGCGTATCATCGCATCGTGCAGCAGAAACCACCCTGTCTTGCTCAGCCGGTACCGTTCCGTTTCCGTATCAATCACCACCGTGTACATCGTCAGCGACGATTCCATCAGGCACTTCACGGCATATCGGCTGAGTCCCGTTTTCTCCGCGATCTCTTTTTGGGTCAATCCGTTATCCGTCTCGCCGAGCATGGCAAATATCCCGTACTTTATCATCAGCCGTGCCACTTGGAATGTCACAGGACCCCAAGAGTATATATGAGCCAGATACTGCGCTTCGCTTGCGCTGAACTGCTCCTTGGTGTAGTTCTTCTTCAGGTTATCAAACAGGTTCATAATCTCACATTCTTTGCCAATACAATCGCGCTGTTTGTTCCGCCGAAGCCAAACGAATTGCTTAACACATATTCTATCGGAGTCTCCACAGCCATTGTCGCTATGCGCAGGTCTTTTGCCGCATCGTCCACGCGTTCCAAGTTGATATTCGGAGCCACAAAGCCGCCGTGCATCATCAGTATCGAGTACACCGCCTCGCTTGCTCCTGCCATCCAACACTCATGCCCTGTCATCGACTTGGTACTGCTTATCCATGTCTTTCCGTTGGCGAACAGCCTGCCTAATGCGATGGCTTCCTCTTTGTCGCCTTGGGGAGTGGAAGTGGCGTGCGCATTCACATAATCGATATCGTCTGCCGTCATGCCGGCGTCCTGCAAGGCACGCTCCATGGCTATGAACGACCCTTCCTCACTCGGCTGGGAGATACCGCTGCCGTTGCTGGAGAACCCGTATCCGCATACCTCGGCGAGGATACAGGCACCTCGTGCCTTGGCGTGTTCGTATTCCTCGATTACCAAAGCCGCTGCGCCACCGCTCGGCACCAGTCCGTCACGGTCTTGGTCAAACGGACGCGAGGCTTTTGCGGGGTCATTCGTACGCGTAGAGAAGGTTCCCAGGGCATCGAAAGCCGCCATCGAATAGGCGTTCACTTCCTGTGCGCCGCCTACCAATATCATATCCTGCAGCCCCTCGCGGATAAACATAGCCCCTATTCCTATCGCATGGCTGCCGCTCGCACAGGCGGCGGACACCGAGAAGTTTATCCCCCGCAAGTGGAAGATGGTGGACAGGTTCATGTTCACGGTAGAGTTCATAGACTGGAAGATAAGCCCGGACCCCACCAACGCAGAGTCATGCTTCTCCCGCATAATTTCATGCGTTTCTATCGTCGCTTGCGCCGTACTATCATTGCCGAACAATACGCCCACTTCGTTATCCGTCAGGTATTGCTCTGTGATACCTGCCTGCCGGAATGCCTCGGCACTTGCCATATAGGCATACATCGCTTCCTGCGACATCCCCATACGCATACGCCTGTGCAGCAAAGGCTTCAAGTCGGGCGTGGGTACCATGCCCGTCAGCGGGCTGCGCAGCCCGTATTCCGTACGCGCAGGGTCTATGCCGATACCGCTACGCCCTTGGCGCAACGACTCCGTAACCTCTTCCTTGTTCCTGCCAAGGCAACTCCATATCCCGATGCCGGTTACGACTACCCGTTTCATCCGATTCCTCCTGCTATATTTATGACTTGCCCGGTAATGTACGAAGCCTCATCGCTCACTAAGAAACCCACTAACGAAGCCACCTCTTCGGCTCTGCCGAAGCGTCCCATAGGGATCGTCTTCTTCAGGGCATCCTCGTCCAAATCGGCAGTCATATCGGTGGCTATGAATCCGGGAGCCACGGCATTCACTGTCACCTTGCGTGCCGCAACCTCCTTTGCCAATGCCTTGGTTGCACCTATCAGCGCGGCTTTGGCGGCGGAATAGTTTACCTGCCCCGCCAATCCCGATACGCCCGAGATGGAAGTGATATTCACAATCCGCCCGTGGCGTGCGCGCAGCATACCCTGCAGCACATGGTGTGTCTGGTGGTAGAAACTGTCCAAGTTAGTCGTCATCACATTGTGCCACTCCGTATCGTTCATGAATACCAACAGGTTGTCGCGCCGGATACCGGCATTATTCACCAACACATCAAAGTGAGCGTCTTTGTGTCTTTCTTCCCACCCTTGCAATGCCGTCCGCGTAGCCTCCGCATCCGACACATCATAGGGCAGCAACTCCGCCTTACCGCCTGCCGCTTTGATATACAGCAAGGTCTCTTCGGCGGCTTGTGTGTTATGCAAGTAGTTGATAACCACCACATAACCGTCCTGCGCCAAACGCTCGGCAATAGCGCGACCTATCCCGCGACTACCCCCCGTCACCAAAGCATACTTATACTCACCCATACCTAAAATTTAAGTGCCAAACCAATACCATTGGAACTGCTTTGCAGATTCAAAGAAACCCTGTTGGGCTTGGCGCAACTGACATTGTACACCTCATGGGTATTGTTACGCTTAATGCCTCCTACAACCAGCAGAGGGATAGAGCCTGCTTCCATAAGGGAACCGATAGCAATAAACGCAAGGCCGGATGCCATCAGGGTATAGTCATTACTATTGTAGGTGTCGTAATATACTGCATTATTAACACTTTTGACAACCCCTACACAATACAATGGTACACCGATCAACATCTCCACACCAACACCCGCGCCAAGCAGTCCCCAACCTGCTTTCCATAATTTATTACCTTGCTGGTATCTTTGCCATGCCTCGGGACAATTTTTCTGAATAAAACGCAAGTACGCAGTCTTGTCCATGCGCGTGGAAGAGTCTCCGTTTCTTAAATAGTAGTAGTCATCATACTTTTCTATCATGCCTATTGCTCCCATTTGTTCGTCTGCTTGCATTGTCACTACTTGCACGGGTTGCTGTTGTATCGCTTGAGTTTCCGCTTCCTGTACCGGTTCTTGCTGTGTCTGTTGCGCCTGCGATGGAGTCGGGTTATAAACCTGCACATCACCATTCTCAAAAGTTATGGAGTTTATATCTGCGATAGACAGCACAAATACAGGTCCGTCTTGATAGGTGAATAACTTGTACTTGATTTCCTGATTGGATACCTCTTGGATCTTTGCTTCAATCCGTTGGGCATCTTTTGTGATGATAATGTCTTGTGCAACGACAATCGACGCGCAGAGTGCGCATACCAACAGCGAAAAAGTCTTCTTCATAATATCATTGTTTTAGTGTTATACTTTGCTTCTCAAGTATTGTATGACAGCCTCTATATCTTCATAGAACGGCGTATCTTCCACAATGGTCGGCGTAATGCGGCGTATAGCCTCGTATTCCGCCTTCGTAGCCGGTGCCAACTTATCCGCTATCCCCAAGCAATCCACAGCCTGCGCCAGCGCCATCATCAGGATAGCCATCACCTGATAAGCGTTATCGATCACTTGTTTGCACAGTTCGGCGGTATTGGTCCCCATCGATACAATATCCTGATTATCATTGTTGTTTGGTATCGAGTGCACATAGTTCGGCATCGCTAATGTCTGACTCTCCGCCGTGGTACTCGTAGCGGTAAACTGACACGCCTGCATACCGTAGTTCAGCCCCAACACGCCCTTGTTGAGGAATGGCGGCAGGATACCGTTGATACGGTCATGGAACAGATAATTCAGTTGTCGCTCTGCCGTCATGGTCAGGCGCACCAACGCAATTTTTACCTTGTCCTCTTCCAATGAGATATAGTCCCCGTGGAAGTTCCCGCCGTGATACACATTTCGGGTAGTCGGGTCCACTATCGGATTGTCGCTGGCGGCATTCAGTTCTTCCTCCAATACGCGGCGGCTGTTTTGCAGCGTCTCCCAAATAGGACCCAATATCTGTGGCGTACAGCGCAGGCTATAGTATGCCTGCACTTTGTGTTCAAACACCTTCTCCTTGCTATGCCCGTTGTCATACAACTCGTGTTCTCTCTTTTGCAGACACTGGCTCCCTGCGGCAATACGGCGCATCGCTTCGGCAATGTATATCTGTCCCTCGTGGCGGCGGTATTCATTGAGCGGCGCGGCCATCAGGTCGTCAAACGACTGCGCCACCTCGTTCATCCACACGCTGGTCAGTACCGCCATGCGCAGCAGGTTTTCCGCATCAAACTGGTTTACCATACCCATCCCCGTCATCACCGAAGTCCCGTTCGTTGCACTCAACCCCTCACGGATATGGATATGAATAGGTTGCAGCCCGCATTCCGCCAACACTTCTGCCGTCTTGCGCCATTCGCCTTTGTAGTGTACCTTGCCTTCGCCGATGAGGCACAAGGCGATATGCGCCAACTGCACCAAGTCGCCGCTTGCCCCCACGCTACCATGCTTGGGCACCAACGGAATGATACGCAGGTTGATGAACGCCGTCAGCAGATCCACTATCTCGGTATGCACACCGCTCTTGCCCTGCAAAAACGACCCCAACCGTGCTATCATTGCAGCCCGCACATAGCGGTCTTCCAACGGTTCGCCGGCTCCTGTGGAGTGGCTGCGTATGATGTTGTATTGCAAGTCCTTCAGATACTTGTCGTCCACGCGCCATTGCGCCATGGGTCCGAAGCCTGTATTGATGCCGTAGATGACCTTGTCGCGTGCAAACTGCTCGAGGAACGCGAACCCCTCGCGCACCTTCTGCCGTTCCTCCTCGGTCACTACCACCTCTTTGCCGCCATACAGGACATCCCTTACCTCATCGATCGAATGTTTCACTGCCAATGCTTTTTTAGGTTTTCCGTTAGCCGTCAGAGATTCTGCTTCAGCCATTGGGCTACAGGTGCGCCAAGGTGTTCCATACCATCTCCAAACAGGTTCAGGAAGGTGCCGAATGTACCTCCTTTGGACTCCATGGTGGTTGTCTTGTCGCCATAAGTCACCTCGGCTACGATATTCCCCTTTCGGGTTACTTGCAGAATAGCGATTTTCAGCACAGGCTCATCTTCTCGGATTTCTTCCGGAAAGTACGCCACTCCCTTGTAGTTCTCTTGGAACTCCTCGTAAAAACGCCCTTCATAACGGTGCTTATCCTTCAGGAAATCCGGTTCTTCAACGACAATCTTGTTGTAGGTATAGCCCTTATAAATTCCCTCCGTGTAATCAATCACAATCTGCAACCGGTTCCCGGAGAATGCGGCTACCGAGCACAAGAGCGCAATGATAGATAATAATACATTCTTCATATTCTTAACCTTACTATGTAACAATCATAACCTTTATTTCATTTGTCCTACTTACACTTCTTCCCCAAGCGTACAAACTCCACAGCCAAACTGTCAAAGCACTTGTCCAACCTGTCTGACGGAACGAAATCTTCCCCTCCCGCATGGTTCTTCACATTCACCGTAAGAACCAACTGATCGGTTGCCGTATCATACACATGGATAACCCCTATTATGCGGATGTACATTCTCCCCCACATTGACATACCCTGCTTACGCTCTAAGTTATCTACCACAACTACCATCTTATATGCAGCATCCCCCGATGTGGCGGCTTTTAACCCGGCACTTACTCGGTTGAATCCACCTACAAAAGCAGTAACCGAGTTCTCCAAGCGCTCCTCGTATGTATCCCCGCAGAAATCTTTATAGGTCTCATCTTCTTCCCATATAGCGTGCGAGTAATCGAACTCTACAACCATGGTTGCATCGGTATTCAAGAGCGAACAAATATCTCCTGTCGTAACGGTCAGCGGAGCCTTTTTGGCATACGCCATCGAACAAGCCAACAACATTGCCGCAATCATTGTGAACATTTTCTTCATAACATCCTGCTCTTTATCCGTGTCGGGCGCAACTTTTATGGGTATTGATTGTTTCTGCTTCTCTCTCTGTTTTTGATGGTTCGCTATATTCTCCCCCTACCGTCACTATATTCTTCCCCTACCTGCGCTATATTCTCCCCCTACCCGGTACCTTCCCTGTTTTTTAGGGCGCAAAGTTACTATAACATTTTTAAGTATGCAAATATTTCCCCCAACAATATGTATCCGCTCCATTTTTAATATATATTAAAAATATTGCGCCGTGTGTATTAAATAAATTTGCGCTTGCATTCTCTTTGCACTTAATACCACCAAACCGCAAAATGTATAACCGGTGCAACCGCATCAAAACAACAGGACTATCCTTCGTCTTTTTGAGGACAGTTTCTCCCGCAACCATACCCCAACCAGCCTCCAATCAAACCCCAACCATGTCCCAACCTGTCCCCAATCGAACCCCAACCATTCCATTAGGGCTATTCTGTGTGTCTATTAGGGCTATCTTGCGTGTCTATTAGGGCTACTTTGTGTGTATTTATAGAAAAACCGATACCGGCGTTTCAGGTCTGCAAGTGCACCCTCTCACCTGCGGATAAGGTTCAGATTTTTCCTGTATCCTTCTCGTGTTAACTACAGATGATAACCAGAAGATAACCAGAACATAAGCAGAGGATACACGGAGTATTCAGCGAGGCTGATCGTAGGCTTACAATACCCTTGTGCTACTTTGGGGGAGACATGGGACCCTTTCGGTGCCTGTGAGGGAATGAGAATTTGGAAATTAGGAATGCGGAATGTGTAATCGGGAATATCGTTTTTGGTTATATCGGACTTGATTTTTCGTGTATTGGGAGGGAGACCGTTTGCTACTTTTTGTGTCATTGGGCGACAATACGCCGCAGGCGTCTGTTTCCCTGTTTTGAAGGGGCAGCACGGACTATTGTTCCTGTCTTTTGTCCGTTCCGAAAAAAAACCGTACCTTTGCAGCCCCTAATCGTAAGCAAAATGCTGTTACAGATTCTCAAATCCAAAATCCACCGCGTAACGGTTACCGAGTCCGACTTGAACTACATCGGAAGTATCACCATTGATGAAGACCTCATGGACGCGGCACATATCTACGCCGGTGAAAAGGTGCAAGTGGTGGACAATACCAATGGTGCACGCTTGGAAACGTATGCCATTCCGGGTAAGCGCGGTAGCGGCTGTATCTGTATGAACGGTGCGGCAGCGCACCTTGTGCAGGTCGGCGACACGGTTATCATTATGACCTATGCCTTGATGACAGAAGAGGAACAACGGGGGTTCAAGCCGTTCATCGTCTTCCCGACCCACAACCGGCTTCCCGCTGCCCCTGCGTCCTGCTAACAAACCCCGTCTGCTATGGCTTTCTTCGACCTTCTCCATACCGACCCTCAGAGTGCAGCCCGCGCGGGTGTGGTACATACCGACCATGGCGATATCCTAACCCCGATTTTTATGCCCGTTGGCACAGTCGGCACCGTGAAAGGCGTACACAAACGCGACCTGACGGACGATATTCACGCCCAAATCATCTTGGGAAACACCTATCATCTGTATCTCCGCCCAGGTACGGAAATCTTGCGACAGGCGGGGGGGCTGCACCGCTTCGAAGGGTGGTCTCGTCCTATCTTGACCGATTCGGGCGGCTATCAGGTTTTTTCGCTCACGGGGATCCGCAAAATGACGGAAGAGGGGGTGCGCTTTTCCTCGCACATTGACGGACGCAAACTGATGTTCACGCCCGAAAGCGTGATGGATATCGAGCGGCTGATCGGTGCCGATATCATGATGGCTTTCGATGAGTGTTGCCCGGGCACGGCGGACCGCGCGTATGCCCAAACCTCTATGGAGCGTACCCATCGATGGTTAGACCGTTGCATTGCGCGTTTTGATGCCACCGGACCGGTGTACGATTACCGGCAACACCTCTTCCCCATCGTGCAGGGATGTGTCTATCCCGATTTACGGCAAGAAGCGGCGAAGCGTCTGCGTGATTTGGATCGCGACGGCTATGCCATCGGCGGGCTGGCGGTGGGCGAACCGACGGAGGTAATGTACGAGATGATAGAAGTGGTGAATGATATTCTCCCGCAAAACAAACCCCGTTACCTTATGGGGGTTGGTACACCGTGGAATATTCTTGAAGGTATCGCACGGGGCGTGGATATGTTTGATTGTGTCATGCCCACCCGTAATGGGCGTAACGGTATGATTTTCACACGCAACGGGGTGATGAACATGCGCAACCGCAAATGGGAGAACGATTTCTCACCCCTTGACCCCGATGGCACTTCCTATGTGGATCAGCAGTACTCACGAGCCTATGTGCGCCATCTTATTCATTCGCAGGAAATGTTGGGGCTTGAAATTTTGTCGATTCACAACCTGGCGTTCTACCTGTGGTTGGTGGGCGAGGCGCGAGCGCATATCTTGGCGGGCGATTTCCGCACATGGAAAGAGGATATGGTGCGGCGGATTACGGTGCGATTGTAAGGTGGGTTCTCGGTGCGGCGCATGAAAAAACTCGATCGGTATATCATTGGAAAGTTTCTCGGCACATTCTTCTTCTCGATAGTGCTGATAATGAGTATCGCTGTCGTATTCGACTTGACGGAGAAGATGGACGATTTCTTCGAGAACCAAGTATCGCTGCGGGAGATTGTTTTCGACTACTACATCAATTTTATTCCCTACTATATGAATATGTTCAGCCCGTTGTTCATATTCATCTCCGTGATATTCTTCACATCAAAAATGGCGGGGAACAGCGAAATTATTGCCATTCTTGCGAGTGGCGTTACCTACCGCCGCTTGATGCTTCCCTATTTCCTAAGTGCCTCGTTGCTATTCCTGTTGTCATTTTGGATGACGGGCTATGTCATTCCGCCGGCATCGGAGAAGATGCTCACCTTTCAGGATAAGTATGTGGAGCGGTTTTCGCGTGAGAACGCCCGCAATGTGCAGATGGAGGTGGAACCCGGAACAATACTCTACATCGAGAGTTTCCAGAAACGCACCCAAGTCGGTTATCGCACCTCGTACGAGCATTTTGAGGGTAAGCATCTTACCATGCGTATCACAGCAGACCGTATCCGTTACGACTCCGCCTCTGTGTGGCATTTCGAGAACTACACCCGTCGTGAGTTCGATGGGATGCACGAGCGGCTGACCCGTGGCAGTCGATTGGATACGATTATCCCCATTCAACCAGAAGAACTCTTCTACACGGCCGAGAATGCGCAGATGATGACCAACCCGCAACTCAAGACCTATATCGACCGCCAGCGGCAACGGGGCGGCGGCAACATTCAAGCCTTCGAAACCGAATGGTGGAAACGATGGGCAAGTCCTATCGGAGCTTTTATCATGACCCTTTTAGGGGTAACAATGAGCAGCAAAAAAGTACGGGGCGGCATGGGTAAGAACTTGGGTATCGGATTAACGCTCAGTGCGTTGTATATCCTGTTCTCTACGGTGTCTACCACCTTTTCGGTCAGCGGCGTGCTATCGCCGTTTATGAGTGTTTGGCTGCCGAACTTTGTCTTTCTGATTATCGGGGTGTTCCTCTATTGGCGCGTTCGCAAGTAGGTTGCAAGGTCGCTTTCCAACAGGTATTCGGCTATCTGTACGGCATTGAGGGCGGCTCCTTTGCGGATTTGGTCGCCCACACACCAGAAAGTCAGCCCGTTCGGGTTTGCCACATCTTTGCGGATACGCCCCACATACACATCGTCCGTGCCGCTCAAGAACAGGGGCATGGGGTAGGGGAATGCACAGTCCCTGCCGCTTCGTTGCACCTGTTCCTCCGTCTTGGGGGCCTTCCCCACTTGCAACAAATCGTCCACGACTTGCACGCCTTTTGCCTGTGCCAGAGCCGCTTTGGCTTGCTCCGGCGTAATCGGCTGCTGCGTCTCTATCCACACGGCTTCCGAGTGCGCCCGTAGCGAGGGCACCCGCACACAGGTGGCGGAAACGGCGATGTCCGAGTGCATAATCTTGCGCGTTTCGTGGTACATTTTCCACTCCTCTTTGGTGTAATCCTCTGCCCCGAACAGGTCTATTTGCGGTATCATATTGAATGCCAATTGATAGGCAAACCGTTCCACAGTAGGCTCTTTGCCGTCCAATACCTGCCGATATTGTGCGATGAGTTCGTGCATAGCCTGCGCCCCTGCCCCTGATGCCGATTGGTAGGAAGCCACATGCACGCGGCGGATATGCGACAAAGGTTCCAGAGCGTTGAGGCACATTGCCATCACAATGGTCGTGCAGTTGGGGTTGGCAATGATACGCCGCCCATCCGTGGCGAAAGCCATACGGCTATCTGCCGCGTTGATTTCCGGGATGACCAACGGCACATTCGGCTCCATACGGAACGCCGAGGAATTGTCGATCATCACTGCGCCGAAACGGGTAATGTCCTGCGCATATTCTTTTGACACCCCACCACCTGCCGACACAAAGGCAATATCCGTGTCATGGAAGGCATCGCCGTGTTGCAATTCTTCCACCCGACAGGGCTTTCCGCGAAAGAGGTATTCCGTGCCCGCACTGCGTACCGAGCCGAACAGCCGCAACTCCGTTACGGGGAATGACCGCTCTGCCAATATCTTCAACAATTCCTGACCTACTGCCCCCGAGGCACCTACAATGGCTACTCGCATAGTTTGGCAAATAAAATACTGGTGTTGTGTCCGCCAAAGCCGAAATTATTGCTCATGGCATAGCGGATATCACGCACTTGTGCTTGGTTAAAGGTGAAATTCAGCCGATAGTCTATTTCGGGGTCAATATCCTCATCGTGGTGGTTGATGGTCGGCGTAACAACCCCGTGCGTCATTGACAGCACGGAGATGATAGCCTCCACGGCACCCGCACCCCCCAACAAATGCCCTATCATGGATTTCGGTGAGGTCAGGTTGAGGCGGTAGGCGGCATCACCAAACACCTCTTTTACGGCTTTCAACTCTGCCAAGTCGCCGATATGGGTGGATGTCCCATGGGTATTGATGTAGTCAATTTGTTCGGGGCGCACCTGCCCGTCCTGCAATGCCAATAGCATGGCTTGAGCGGCTCCCCGACCTTCGGGGTCGGATGCCGTGATATGATAGGCGTCCGAGGTCATACCAGCACCCATTATCTCAGCGTAGATGTGTGCTCCGCGTGCCTTTGCATGTTCGTATTCTTCTAATACAAGACATCCCGCACCCTCGCCCAATACGAATCCGTCGCGCGATGCCGAGAAGGGGCGACTGGCTCCCTGCGGGTCATCATTTCGCGTGGACAGAGCGTGCAACGCGTTGAACCCTCCTACTCCGGGAGGTTCAATAGCGGCTTCGCTACCGCCGGTCAGCATCACATCCGCCTGCCCGTATCGTATGGCATAAAAAGAAGATGCGATGGCATGGGCGGAACTGGCGCAGGCAGAGGCGGTTGTGTAGTTTACGCCCCGGAAACCATAGCGGATAGCCAATTGCCCTGCAGACATGTTGGGAATAGCCATCGGCAAAAAGAACGGACTGAAACGCGGTGTCCCGTCGCCTGCTGCAAACTCACCGATGCCGTCTGTCAGAGCGCGTACGCCGCCCATGCCGCTCCCCATAATCACGCCGCAACGCGACAAGTCTTCTTGCTCCAACGGCAAGGACGCATCGCCCATCGCCTCTGCCGCAGCCGCCAATGTGAATTGGCAAAAACGGTCAACCTTGCGCGCCTCTTTGCGATCTAACAGGGCGGAGATATCCCAGTCCTTCACTTCGCATGCGAAGTGCGTCTTGAAAGCCGTGCAGTCGAAATGCGTAATCGGGGCGGCTCCGCTGACACCCTGCTGCAAATGCTGCCATGTAGTCGGCAAGTCATTCCCCACGGAGGTAATCATACCCATTCCCGTAATAACAACTCGTCTTGTTTTCATAGGTTTTTCTTCAAGCGGGCTTCTATAACCGGCAAAGTGTATAGAACCCGATATTGAATAATTTGTTACTAAACGGGGAACTTATATGGAAAGTCCCCTATAAAACATACAGCGAGTCTATGGGGATTATGCCATAAACTCGCTATACTATCCACGAAAAGGCATTCGCTTTCGATTACGCCTTTATCTTTTCGATATAATCGATAGCGTCTTGCACGGTGGAGATTTTCTGAGTATCCTCGTCCGGTATCTGAATACCAAACTCTTTCTCAAACTCCATAATCAACTCCACGGTGTCCAACGAGTCGGCATTCAAGTCTGCCGAAAAACTCGCGCTGGGAGTTACTTGTGATTCTTCGACGCCCAATTTATCTACGATAATGGCTTTAACTTTCGATTCAATTTCTGACATAATATAAACGGTTTTAATGTTAATACTATTAGTTTGTATTGTGCAGTATCCGAATGTGGCTGCAAAGTAACGACTTTTTTTCGGAACCTGCAAATATCTGCTATTTCCTAATTATTTATTGGCGATGACGCTCCAACCGTGCACCATCCGCTTCGGGGTTACGATGCAGATAGTCATCCCGATATTCGGGGCGTGGACTGCGGCGTTCCGGTCTCGGACCGCGATCGCCGTTGTGGCGTGCCGGACGCTCCGGCTCTACATAACCTTCGGGTTTCTCCTTCAGTGCCTTTGCGCTCAGGCGGAACTTGCCGGTCTTCGGGTCAACTTCGAGCAAGCGTATCGTTATCTTGTCGCCCTCGTGAATACCGGTTTCTTCCATGGTGTTGTAGCGTTTCCAGTCAATTTCCGAGATGTGGAGCAATCCCTCATGACCCGGCATGAACTCTACGAAACAGCCATACGGCATAATCGATTTTACGGTCGATTCATACACTTCGCCTACTTCAGGCATGGCGACAATCGCCTTAATCTTTGCTACAGCGGCATCCATCGCCTCTTTGTTGTTGCTGGCGATTTCCACCTTGCCGCCTTCCTCTACCTCGTCGATGGAGATAACGGCACCGGTCTCGGCTTGAATACCTTGGATAATCTTCCCGCCTGGACCAATCACAGCACCAATCATATCTTTCGGAATCATCATCGTCACGATACGCGGAGCGTGCGGCTTGATGTCGGCACGCGGAGCCGGCATGGTCTCAGTCAGTTTGTCGAGAATGTACATACGGGCTTGGTGCGCCTGTGCAAGGGCATTCTCCAATACCTCATAACTCAAACCGTCCACCTTGATATCCATCTGGCAAGCGGTCAAACCATCGCGTGTACCGGTGGTCTTGAAGTCCATATCACCGAGGTGGTCTTCATCGCCGAGGATGTCGCTCAATATCTTATAGTTCAGTTTGTCGCCAACGAGTTCCGAAATCATGCCCATGGCGATGCCGCTCACGGGTTTTTTGATAGGTACACCGGTGTCCATTAAGGCAAGCGTACCGGCGCAAACCGTCGCCATAGAAGACGAACCGTTCGATTCCAGAATGTCGCTCACAACGCGAATACTATACGGGAAATCTGCAGGCACCATGTTCTTGAGTGCACGGCAAGCCAGGTTTCCATGACCAATCTCACGACGACCGACACCACGCTGTGCTTTTGCCTCGCCGGTTGCGAACGGCGGGAAGTTATAATGGAGCAAGAAGCGGTCAGAACCCTGAATCAACGCCTCGTCAATCATCTTCTCATCACGGCTTGTTCCGAGCGTAACGGTAGCCAGTGCCTGTGTCTCACCACGCGTAAAGATACTCGAGCCGTGAGGGCCGGGCAGCGGGCTTACTTCGCACCAGATCGGACGAATGTCGGTGGTCTTACGGCCATCCAGACGCTTGCCCTCGTCGAGTACGGCACGGCGCATAGCCTCTTTCTCTACATCGTGATAGTAGCGATCTACCATAGCGGCGATCTCGTCTACATCGATGCCGAGAGCCTCCGCACGAGCGGCCATATAGTCCGCCTTCTCAGCCTTGAAGTCTGCACAGATTTGCGAGAACATCTCTTCGCGGTGGTGTTTGTCAGTGTCTGCAGCGGTGGCTTGCGCGTACGCGCGTGCGTAACTATAATTATGTACGGCCTGTTTCAACTCGTCGTCGTTCACCTCGTGGCAGTACGCGCGTTTCGTCTCTTTGCCGTAGGCTTTCATCATCTCGTTGATGGCCAAGCATTCGGGTTTAATTGCTTCGTGCGCGGTCTTTATCGCTTCTAACATCACGGATTCGGGCACCTCTTTCATCTCACCCTCCACCATCATGATATTGTCGTAGGTGGCAGCCACCATCAACTCAAGGTCGGCTTGTTCGCATTGCTCAAAAGTCGGGTTGATGACCATCTCACCGTTCACACGAGCGACACGCACCTCCGATACAGGACCTTCAAAAGGTATATCCGAGCAAGCCAATGCTGCACCGGCAGCGAGTCCTGCGATCGACTCTGGCATATCGATACCGTCCGCCGAGTACATCGTCACATTCACAAAAGTCTCTGCGTGATAGTTAGCAGGGAACAGCGGGCGGAGTGCACGGTCAATCAGGCGGGCAATCAGGATTTCGTAGTCCGAAGCCTTGCCTTCGCGGCGGGTGAAACCACCAGGGAAACGCCCTGCACTTGCAAATTTTTCTTTGTACTCAACGGTAAGCGGCATGAAATCCGTACCTGGAACAGCGTCTTTGGCGCTGCATACTGTGGCAAGAACCATCGTGTTGCCAATCGTTGCCATCACGGCGCCGTCGGCTTGTTTGGCGAGTTTGCCGGTCTCGAGCGTAATCACACGCCCATCGGGGAGAGTAATCTCCTTTCTGACTATATTCATTCAGTTTGTTTTGTTTAGGAGGCACCGTTTGTGCCCCGTTAATTGGATTGTGGGGCACCGTTTGTGTCCCTTTATTTTCTTTGACCACTTCAAAGCGGCTGCAAAGGTATTGCTTTTTCGGCATATTTGCAAGAGGTGGTGCATTTATTCAAAGAAACGACCCTAAATTTGTTGTAGAGTCGACCCCTTTTCAGACTCCGTTGATTGCCATTCCTGTAGGAAAATGTCATATCCCGTTTTGGGGCTGATTGACCCGGGTTTTACTTGGTTCGGTGTCGGGTTGACCTTTGCCAATGGGAAGAATAGGACTAATGGGGTGATAACTTTTAACTATATGAGAGACGCAGAAGCAAAGAAAGTACCGGCGAACCGCGATAGACCCGCGACAAAATTCCCCAGTACCCGCCTATCCTCCTCACATCCACCGGATGGAACAATATGTAATGTGTAATTATTGCTTATAGGAAAATTTGTAATAGAAATAAAGGACATCGTTAGAAACCCTTTCGTTGAAGTAGGTATTTGGGGTCGGCTGGCTTCCCGCGGAACTCCCGGTAGAGGTCGGCAGCATCGCGGGTGCCTCCCTGTTCTAACAAGTGCCGGAACCGCTTTGCCACTTCGGGATTGAGGACATCACCGGTCTCCTCAAAGGCGGCAAAGGCATCTGCGTCAAGTACGGCTGACCATGTGTAACTGTAGTATCCCGCCTCGTAGCCTGTGGTGAAGATGTGATTGTAGAAAGTGGAACGATAGCGCGTGATGATTTGGGGTATCATGTGCATCTTCTGCATCGAAGCCTGCTCAAAAGCGTTGACATCAAACGAGTCGGTAGTGGTGCGCTCGTGGTAGTCCATATCCAGGATGGAAGCACTGAGCAATTCGGTGGTAACAAAGCCTTGGTTGAAGGTCTTGGCTCGGTTGATTTTGGCAATGAGTTCATCGGGCATCACCTCGCCGGTGGCATAATGGCGGGCGTAGGTTTTCATAATGTCGGGGTGGTAGCAGTAGTTCTCCATAAACTGCGAGGGTAGTTCCACAAAGTCGCGCGGTGTGTTAGTGCCGGCAAGCGATTTGTAGGTTGCCTTGGACAAGAGTCCATGCAGGGCATGTCCAAATTCATGGAAGAGGGTCTCCACATCGTCCATCGACAAGAGAGAGAGATTTCCCTGCGTGGGCTTGTTGAAGTTGCCCACATTGATGATCACGGGACGATGATCAACACCCTCTGCATCCACATATTGGTTGCAGATATTGTTCATCCATGCTCCGGGGCGTTTGCCGGCACGCGGGAAATAGTCGGTGTAGAGAATACCGACAAGACCACCATCGGCATCTGTAACTTTGAACACTTCGACCTCGGGGTTGTACACCGGCATATCTTGCAGTGGCTCGAAATGAAGCCCGTAGAGGTTATGCGCAAGCAGGAAAGCACCTTGACGGACATTGTTGAGTTCGAAATATGGCTTAAGTTCCTCTTCATCGAGGTCATATTTTGCTTTGCGGAGTTTCTCGGCGTAGTACCACCAGTCCCATGGTTGCAATGTCTCGCCGGGCAGGTCTTTATTCATCAGTGCCTGCAATTCAGCAGCCTCGCGCTGTGCTGCACGGAGGCTGGGTTCCCATACGGATTGCAGGAAAGCATCCACGGTCTTGTGGTCTTTTGCCATGCAGTCTGCCAAGATGTAGTCGGCAGGGCAGTCGTAGCCAAAGAGGTGTGCTTTCTCCACGCGGAGTTGCATGGTCTTGACAATCACCGCTTTGTTGTCGTATTCATTGTCGTGATTGCAGCGCGTGGTGTATGCCATCAGCAGTTCACGGCGCAGTTCACGGTTCTCGCAGTACTGCAGCACGGGCGTAAAACTCGTGCGCTTGGGCGTGAATAACCATGCATCGTTGCGTCCTGCGGCCACAGCCTCCTCTTTGGCAGCGGCTTTGGCACTTTCGGGCAGCCCTTTGAGTTCATTCTCATCGGTAATGAAGAGTTGATAGGCGTTGGTTTCTGCCACTACATTGTTGCTGAATTGCAGTGCAAGCAACCCCAACTCTTGGTTGATTTCCATAAGGCGTGCTTTCTTGTCGGCGGGCAGGTTGGCTCCGTTTTGTGCGAAAGAGTTGTAGGTCTCGGTCAGCAAGCGCATCTGTTCGGGGTTGAGGTGGAGCGATTCGCGCTGATCGTACACGCTTTTGACGCGTGTAAAGAGGGTTTCATTAAGCAGAATGCCGTCGCTCAATGCCGAAAGCATAGGCGATACCTCTTTGGCAATGGCGTTCATATCGTCGTTGCCGTCCGCTTCGAGGACATTGAAGAATACACCGCTCACTTGCTCAAGGAGCAGACCGCTGCGGTCGAGTGCTACGATAGTGTTCTCGAAAGTGGGGGCTTCGGTATTGCGGACAATAGCATCAATCTCCGCTTCGTTTTGCGCGATAGCCTCACGGAAAGCGGGCATATAGTGCTCTACTTTTACTTGGTCGAAAGCGGGTACCCCGTAAGGAGTATTCTGTGGGGTGAGAAAGGGGTTCTCGTTGTTACAAGCCATAAACAGCAGGGATAATGCGGCTATGCCGAGTTTGTGAATGGTGTTCATATTTCGTCTATTTGAATTTATTATGCCTTTTCAATTCGTATATTTACGCTGTACCCGTCCATATCGAGCACTTGTGCTTCGCCGACCGTGTCCACCAGTTGGAGCGAGGTTGCCAGCACTTGCGATGCGATATACTCCCCGCAATGCTCCACGGCGGCGGCTATTTCCTCGCGTCGTTCTATTTCGATGGCGATGCGGTCGGTTATCTCCAGCCCGGAGGTCTTGCGCAGGTTCTGAATACGATTAATAAGTTCGCGCGCGATACCTTCCTCAATCAGTGCGTCGTTCAGTTCTATGTCGAGTGCAATGGTCAGCACGCCGTTGTTGGCAACGAGCCATCCCGGCATGTCTTCCGTGATGATATCCACATCCTCCGCCACGAGGTCTATGTCGAGCAGTCGGAATGTCCCTGCAGCCTCAAACGCAGCGATGTCTTCCTGACTCATTTGTCCGATAGCAGCTGCCAATTCTTTCATCTTGCCGCCGACTTTTTTGCCCAGCACCTTGAAGTTCGGTTTTATCTTCTTGACCAACTTCACGTCCGAGTCCTCCGCACGCACTATCTCCAGTTCCTTCACATTCACCTCTGCTTTTATCAGGTCTTGCACATGGAGCAGTGCTGCCAGTGTATCTGCATCCGGCGCAGGAATCACTGCTTTCTGCAGCGGCTGCCGTACATTCTTCTCGGCACGCTTGCGCAGGCTCAGTATCATCGAGGTGGCTTGTTGAGCGAGATACATTGAGCGTTCCAACGCCTTGTCTATCAGCGCATTGTCAGCCTTTGGCCAATCGCTCAGGTGTACGGTCTTGCCCGTCAGGTCACGATAGAGTCGGTCGCCGAAGAACGGAGCATTGGGTGCCATCAGTTGCGCCACCACGCGCAGACACTCGTAGAGTGTGCTGTATGCAGCCTGCTTGTCCGCGTCCATCTCTCCGCCCCAGAATCGTTTGCGGTTCAGTCGCACATACCAGTTGCTCAGGTCGTCTTGCACAAAATCCGAGATGGCACGCCCCGCCTTGGTGGGCTCGTAAGCCTCGTATGCAGCCGTCACCTCCTCGATGAGCGAATTCAGTCGGCTCAAAATCCACTTGTCTATCTCCTGCTTTTTTGTGCAGTCGGTCGCAACCGACCAGCCGTCCACATTGGCGTATAGGGCGAAGAAACTGTAGGTATTGTAGAGTGTCCCGAAGAACTTCCGACGGATCTCATCCACTCCTTCCGGGTCAAACTTCAAGTTCTCCCACGGGCTCGAGTTGGTCAGCATATACCACCGCACGGCGTCTGCTCCGTATTTGTCGAGTGTCGAGAACGGATCGACCGCATTGCCGAGTCGTTTCGACATCTTGTTGCCGTTTTTGTCCAGCACCAATCCGTTCGAAATCACATTCTTGTATGCCACCTTGTCCTCTATCATGGTATGGATGGCGTGCAGCGTAAAGAACCACCCTCGTGTTTGGTCAACGCCCTCGCTGATAAAGTCCGCTGTGCGTGGAGTGTCTTGATTCTCAAACGGATAGTGGTTTTGTGCATAGGGCATAGCACCCGAATCGAACCACACATCTATCAGGTCAAGTTCCCGTTTCATGGGCTTGCCGCTCTTCGAGCAGAGAATGATGTTGTCCACGTATGGACGGTGCAGGTCGATGACTGACGGGTCGTAGTTTTCTTTCGAGTAGTCGCCCGGTTTGTGATTCGGCCACGGGTTCTCTTTCATGAATCCCGCTACCACTGCCTTATCTATTTCCTCAAACAGTTCTTTTATCGACCCGATGCAGATCTCTTCTTGTCCGTCTTCGGTGCGCCAAATCGGCAGCGGCGTACCCCAGTAGCGTGAGCGGGACAGGTTCCAGTCGTTCAGGTTCTCGAGCCACTTACCAAAGCGTCCCGTACCCGTCGATTCGGGCTGCCAGTGAATGGTCTCGTTGAGCCGAATCATCTCCTCGCGCGCCTTCGTGGAGCGAATAAACCACGAGTCAAGCGGGTAGTACAGCACCGGTTTGTCCGTGCGCCAGCAGTGCGGGTAGGTGTGTATATGTTTCTCGATGCGGAATGCTTTGTTGCTTGTCTTGAGCACCATGCAGATTGCCACATCCAGTGTTTCGTCTTTGTCCGTCAGTGCGGGGTCGTAAGCGTTCTTCACGAACCGCCCTGCCCACGGCTTGTATGCCTCTACATCAATGTGTTTTGCCACGAAATCGGGGTCAAGGTCTTCCAACAGGAAGAACTTACCCGTCATATCCACCATAGGCCGTTGTTCCCATTTCTTGGTCAGGAACACCATGCCTGCGATGCCCGCTTTCTTGGCCACGAACGCATCGTCTGCACCAAAAGTCGGCGCAATATGTACGATACCCGTACCGTCCTCGGTGGTCACGTAGTCGCCTGCAATCACGCGGAACGCATCCCCGTCAGGTTTTGCCCACGGAATCAGTTGTTCGTATTCCAGTCCCACGAGGTCTGTTCCCTTACCTCGCCATAGGATCTCCGAAGCATCTCCCAGTTCTTTGCTGTATGCGCCCAACCGAGCCTCAGCCAGCAGGTAGAGTGCCTCTATTTTGGTGTAGGGATTCTCGCCTCGCACCACCACATAATCTATTTTCGGGCCCACGCACAGAGCCGTATTGCTCGGCAGGGTCCACGGTGTCGTCGTCCATGCCAGGGCGTATAAGTTGAGTGTTGAGTGTTGAGCGTTGAGAGCAGTTGAGAGTTGAGCGTTAAGAGTCCGAACGCGAAACTGCGCAGTGCAGGTCGTATCTTTCACATCCCTGTAGCATCCCGGCTGATTCAGTTCGTGCGACGACAGTCCCGTCCCCGCAGCGGGCGAGTAGGGCTGAATGGTGTATCCCTTGTAGAGGTATCCGTTCTCGTAGAGTTTTTTGAGCAGATACCACAGGCTCTCGATGTATTTGTTGTCGTAGGTGATGTACGGATTTTCCAGATCCACCCAGTAGCCCATTTGTTTGGTCAGTGCGGTCCATTCTTTGGTGTATTTCATCACCTCACGGCGGCAGGCAGCGTTGTATTCATCCACGCTGATTTTCTTGCCAATGTCCTCTTTCGTTATGCCGAGCATCTTCTCCACGCCCAATTCCACGGGCAGTCCGTGCGTATCCCATCCGGCCTTGCGTTGCACCTGATAGCCCTGCATCGTTTTGTAGCGGCAGAAAGTATCTTTTATCGTGCGAGCCAGCACATGGTGAATACCCGGCATGCCGTTTGCCGAAGGAGGACCCTCGAAAAACAGGAACGCAGGATGCCCCGCACGGGTTTCGATACTTTGGTGGAACAGGTCTTCTTTTTCCCAGTCTGCCAGCACCTCACGGCTCATTTCCGGCAGGTTCAGTTGCTTATACTCGTTATATCTCATGTCGTGTTGTTTTGCGTTTATGGCTTCGCGTTATGTGTTTGTGTTAGTGGCTACGCGTTTGCGGGCTTGCACCGTTTATGATTGTTTTTGTTGTCCATTACAGGTACAAGGCGCAAAGGTACAATAAAATCTGCACGCGTGCAAATCTTCCCCCTCCTCACCCCCTCCTTTCTCCCTTCAGAGAGGGGGCTACAGCAATCTCTGCAAGCCCCTCCTTCCCTCTTATTTCCGGGCAACGGCGAGTGTAACTGCCACGACAATCATCACAATCCCGACGACCGAGCGTACCGTCAGTTGTTCACCGAACACCGCAACGCCTATCGCCACTGCCGTAAGTGGCTCCATAGCACCCATGATAGCCGTCTGTGTGGAGCCGATACGCTGAATTGCCATCGCCGTGAAGGTGAGCGACAGAGCCGTCGAGAACAGCGCGGAGCCTGCGCTGCAACCCCAGTACAGCCCTTGAGGAGCCACGAGATGCCCTCGAAACAGCAGCACAATGCCCAAGAACACCGCACCGGTTAACAGCGCGTAGAATGTCGCCTTCACGGGAGGCATTTGCGTAATATGTCCCTTATTGATAAAAACTAAGTAGGCAGCGTACATCAGCGTCGAGAAAACCACAAGTACGATACCTTTCGGGCTTACTTTGGATACGCCGCTCATGTCGCACAGCACAAACACGCCTACCGTGGCGAGCAGCAGGCATCCCCATACAATCCGCGCGATACGCTCATGGAACACAAACGCCATCAGCACGGCGGTAAGAATTGGGTACAGAAAAAGTATCGTGCTGGCTATACCGGCGTCCATATACCGGTAGGATTCATACAGCAGCAGCGACGACAGCACCATCAGCACACCCAGCAGCACCAACTGCAGGGCTTCCGCTTTGCTCAAACGGAAATCAATATGCTGCACTGCCATAGGAAGTGCCAGCATCGGAACACTCAGCACATATCGGAAAAACAGCACGGACACGGCGTCCATGCCTTGCTCATACAACGGCAGGGCAAACAGGGGGTTTAGTCCATAGAAGGCTGCCGCCAAAATGCCGCAACCATAACCGACAATCTTGTTTTTGTTCATAGCACTGCGAAACACGCACCCAAAAAGTGCGCAAAGGTACTGCTTTTCCTTCACGCACACAACAGGATACCGACCTCCTTTTTTCTTCAGAGCGTAAACCGCACGCCGAGGTTGAGTGAGAAGTTGAACGGGCGTTGCTTGTAGATGCTTTGCAGCGGGGACTTGTCGCGGAAGCGGTAGGTGGCTCCGGGCTCCGCATAAACGCCCAACCACGGCAGGCAGTTGTACTGTACACCGGCGGCGAGCGTTGCCGAGAACTGCCACGGATGTTCGGATATACGCTCTACGACGGTCTGTTCACATTGGTTGTTCAGTACATAGTCGGTGCGTTGTACGCCGCCGACACAGTATTCCGCCGTCCCGCCGACGCTGCCGTAAACAGCCAACTTGCGCCACGCATAAATATCGCAAGTCAGGTTGAGCGGCACGCCGATATAGTGCAGCGTCTGTTGCCCCGCCATATAGTGGCTCTCGGAGCCGTCTTCGTAGTCGGACAGAAGGCACGAGTAAATCAGTCCCGTCTCCACGCCCACGCGCTTGGAAAAACGCCAGGCAACGCTCACACCTGCCCGAATAGGCATATAGTGCGTATAACGGACATGCGTGGGAAGACCTTGGTTGTAGAGCATAATCCCCATCATCGGCTCTCCCTCCCACGATGCACCCTCGCTGCCGACAGCCGCCGACATCGCAGCATCGCGCTGCGAACCGGACGAGGCGTTCAGTCCGCCCGACATATACGCAGCAAGGACTATCCTGTTCCGCTTGTCGGAACTACCTTCCCGACTATCTGCCAACAACGCTGCATTGGCAGGCGTAAGGCTTTCTATCGTCGGACGGCGTTGCAGGACGCTGTCCTCCACCGTCGTTGCTTCAACAGACGCCTCTTCCACAATGGGCGTTGCCGCCGTCGAAGCAGTGTCGAACGGCGCAACCGGCGGCAGGGGCGTAGCCGTCTGCCTGCTGCGCGCCAACGCTCTCGGTGCTTGGGCGGACGCTGCCGATACGCCCGTCGCACGCACGGGCGTCGGTTCTGCAACGGGCGTATCGGTTGCTTGGGCAACAGGAACCGCCTTCACCGCTTCCTCCTGCCGCGAACGGAAGACGCCCACCGACACGATGAGGGTCAGCAATACGGCTGCCGCCGCCACTTTCACATAGGTATGGTTCTGCATACGAACCAACCACGGTGCAATCACCGGCCTGCATTGTTCCTCGTGCGGCAGGCGTGCCTCGATTTGTTCCCAGAGGTGTGCAGGTTCTTCTCCCTCATAGTCTGCCATGCGGCGTCCAATATCGTCTAACCAATTATCTTTCATCGTTGTACGGGTGTTTCTTGTGCCTGTAGCCATTGACGCAAACGCGTCGCCAATAGCAACTTGGCACGGTGGAATTGAGAAGCGGAACTACTCTCTTTAATATGCAGCAAGGCGGCTATTTCGCCGTGCGATTTGCCCTCTACCGCATAGAGGTTGAAGATGGTGCGATAGCCTGCGGGAAGACTGCGGATGGCATCGTGTATCACTTCCGACGGAATCAACTCGGTATCCACTGCCTCGTCCGCTATATCGGCACACTGCTCGCCAATTTCTTCGGTCAGGAACGGCTCGGTGCGCCGCAGGTACAGCAAGGCTTCGTTCACCACAATGCGCGACAGCCACGCCCGAAGTGAGCCTTCACCACGATAGACAAACGACGGCAAAGCGGAGTACGCTTTCAGGAAACTCTCCTGTAATACATCGCGCATATCTTCGTCGTTGCTGACATAGCGGGAGCAGACGCCCGTCAAATAGCGGACAGTCTGCCGGTAGAGGCATTGAAACGCCGCTGCATCGCCCTGTCGTAGGCGATGCAGAATCGTTTGCTCACGGAGCGGCTCGGAATGAAGCATGCAAAACGGTACGCAAGACGCCTATTCCACGCACGCGTTCCATACGAAGCGCGGATATCCCTGTTTCGCGGCAGGACGCATACAAAGGTCAAAGTCCAACGACTTGTTGCCCGTTGAAGACTGCCAGCGGAGCGTCAGTTTTACCTTCTTGCCCTTATCGTCCGCCGATGCCAATTCGTTGAGATTAAACGCGACCAACGCATCCCCCACGCGCCCTTTCGAATCACCGTTGGCGTTATGGCGCAACTCCACCTCATAAGGGTTGTCGGGGTTTATACCGGTCAGCAGATGGACATAGTGCTTCCTTCCTGTACCGCCCCAGCAGGTACGAAGGCGGAGCGTCAGATATCCGTCTTCGGCTACTGTCACCCAATCACGAACTATCTCAATGGGGTCATTCCCGTACAGAGAATCGTTCTTGCTGCCGGCAGTCGGCACCGGTAGTTTGGTGCGGATACTGTCTATCCAATTCACATGCACATACCACAAACTGTCGCGACTCACCGGTTCGGAATAGTTTACCAAAGCACGCACCTCCGTTGCACCAAAGGGCGGCTTCTGTAGGTTGCTTGCACGCAGTACGGTGGAGTCGTCCAACTGCATAAAGAAAGTGCTGTCCCCTTGCGGGCGCACCGTTACCAAAGCCGTGGGGTAGGTAAGGTCGGGCTGACTGTTGCTGTTGGAGCAGGCAGGTAGCAACCAAAGCAGAGCCGCGCCCATCGCAAGCCCCGCAAACAGATAAACCGTGTACATAACGGCTCTCCATGCAAAAGATACATTGTATTTCATACGGTAGTGAATAAAAATGGTTTCTGCCTGTTAAATACACAAAAGGCAGAAACCTTGCATGCCACTCTGTTTTTTCTGCGTTTTTTTCTGCGAAAACGCGCTGCGGAGTTACGGAAGACCGCCTATTTACGCAGCATATAGACAGCGTCGAGGTTGCGGCAATAGCCATCGTAGTCCAAACCGTACCCCAAGATAAAGCGGTTGGGAATACGCACGCCTACATATTCGGGTTCGGCGTCCGCATAGCGCAACGCCTCTGCTTTGAAGAGGAACGAAGTTACCGCCACCGAACGAGCACCCTGCTGCCGTAGTTGCTGCTTGAACCCGTGCATGGTCGTTCCGGTATCCACAATATCTTCAACCACGATGACATCGCGTCCCTCAACCGGTTCTTGGATAGGCACAATCTGTTGCACCGTGCCGGTAGTCTCGGTGCCTTCATACGACTTCAATCGTACAAAGGTAATCTCCGAGTGAAGCGTAATGCGCCGATACAGGTCGGCAGCATAGATGTACGCCCCGTTAAGCACGCACACAAAAAGCGGCTCGCGCCCTGCATAGTCCTTGTTGATACGGTCGGCAACGCTTTGTACCGCCTCGGCAATCTGTGCCGCCGACAGGTATTCGTCGAAAGTGAGTCCTTGCTCTTGAATAGTATGCATAGTCTATCGTTTTATTTGCGTGGAGGCTTCCACGAAGTCCACAAACAACGGGTGCGGGTGCAATACGGTGGACGAGTATTCGGGGTGAAACTGAACGCCGATGTACCACGGATGGTCTTTCAAACAAAGTATCTCCACCAAACCTGAGTCGGGATTTGTACCGACGCACTCCATTCCTCGTGCTTCGAAGGACGGCTGATAGAGGTGATTAAATTCATAGCGGTGACGGTGTCGCTCGTAGATAACGCCGTCCTTGCCGATTCCTTGCGCGGCATAAATACGCGCCACTTTACTCCCCTCCTTCAACCGACAAGGGTAAGCCCCCAAACGCATCGACCCTCCTTTATCCACCAATTTCTTCTGTGCCTCCATCATATCCACCACATTGTGCGGTGTATCCGGCTCAAACTCGGTGGAGTTGGCATCTGCATAGCCCAACACATCACGGGCGAACTCAATAGCCATGCACTGCATACCCATGCAGATACCCAAGCACGGGATGCCCCTCTCGCGGGCGTACCGCAGGGCGGCGAACTTGCCCTCCACGCCGCGCGCACCAAAGCCCGGTGCAATCACAATGCCCTGTTGTCCGCGCAACTTCTCCTGCACATTGTCGTCCGTCAAGTCATCGCTGAGCAACGAAGTCAGCACCAACTTGCGGTCGTTGTACGCAGCCGCATGGGTGAGCGACTCTCGGATGGACTTGTAAGCGTCCTGCAACTGCACATACTTGCCCACCAGAGCGATATGCACTTCCTGTGTTGCCCCCTCCAAACGGGCGAGGAAACTGTTCCACCGCTCCATATCGGGCACAGGCAACTGCCGGACATCATAGCCCGTCTTACGAAGCACGGCTTGGTCTAATCCCTCGCGCTGCATATTCAGCGGCACGCGATAGATAGTCGGCGCGTCAATGGACTGCACCACGCAATCCTCCGACACATTGCAGAACAACGCCACCTTACGACGCACCTCCAAAGGAATCTCATGTTCCGCCCGCAGCACCAATATATCGGGTTGCACGCCTTCCTGTTGCAAGTCCTTTACAGAGTGCTGCGTAGGCTTTGTCTTCAACTCTTTGGCTGCGGCGAGATAGGGTACATAGGTCAGATGAACGCAACAGCAATCACGCCCCAACTCCCAATGCAATTGACGAACTGCTTCTATGTACGGCAGACTTTCTATGTCCCCCACCGTACCACCTATCTCGGTAATAACAAAGTCGTAGTTCCCTGTCTCGCCGAGTTTTTGTATCTGGTGCTTGATTTCATCGGTGATGTGCGGCACCACCTGCACGGTCTTTCCGAGGAAATCCCCGCGCCGTTCTTTCTCAATCACCGTGCGGTAAATACGCCCCGTCGTTATATTGTTGGCTTTGTGTGTACGAATGTCGAGGAACCGCTCATAGTGTCCCAAATCAAGGTCAGCCTCATGTCCGTCCTCCGTCACATAGCATTCGCCGTGTTCGTAGGGGTTGAGCGTACCGGAGTCCACATTGATATAGGGGTCTAACTTCTGATTGGTTACATGGAAACCGCGTGCCTTGAGCAGGTTACCGATAGAAGCGGCGATAATACCTTTCCCGAGCGAGGAGGCAACACCTCCCGTTACAAACACATACTTGGTCATGGTCAGTCGTATTTTTGGAAGAGAAAGTCATTGTACGGGTAGCGACGGATATGGATAGCCTTGACACGGTCGTACAGCAGTTGTCGGAGGGCTTCTATATTGGTCTTGTCAGCAGCCGAGATAAAGATACAGTCGTCCTGCAGTTTTGCCATCCAGGTACGCTGCAGGTCCTCGAGCGTGATGTTCTCGCGTTGTATGGGCGTGAGGTCATCGTCCGCTTTGGGGGTATAGGTGAACGCATCTATCTTGTTGAAAATCACTATCCTCGGTATATCCGTAACGCATTTCTCACGCTTCTTCCCCGCGCCTTTGCCCGTCCACGGCTTGCCCTCTTGCCGGGTCTCTTCGTGCGTAAGCAGGTCGTTGATCGTCTTTTCCACCACCTCATACTGTTCCTCGAAGTTGGGATGTGAGATGTCCACCACATGCAGCAGCAGGTCGGCTTCGCGCACCTCATCCAAGGTGGACTTGAATGACTCAATCAGGTGGTGCGGCAGTTTGCGGATAAAGCCCACCGTGTCGGAGAGCAGAAACGGCAGGTTGTCGATAGTTACCTTGCGCACCGTCGTATCCAAAGTAGCGAAGAGTTTGTTCTCGGCAAACACTTCCGACTTGCTCAGTAGGTTCATCAGCGTGGATTTGCCCACATTGGTATAGCCCACCAGCGCCACGCGCACCATCTTGCCGCGGTTCTGCCGTTGGGTAGCCATCTGCCGGTCTATTCGCTTGAGGTCATCACGGAGGAGGGCGATACGCTGCCCGATTATGCGTTTGTCGGCTTCGATCTGTGTCTCGCCCATGCCTCGGCTTGTGGTTCCTCCGCCGCGTTGTCGGTCGAGGTGCGACCACATACGCGTCAGGCGCGGGAGCATATACTGCAGGTGTGCCATCTCCACTTGTGTCTTGGCGTAGGAGGTCTGCGCCCGTTGCAGGAATATCTCGAGGATGAGAATAGTGCGGTCTATGATACGGACGGGCGTAGCCCCTTTCTCGGTGCTGTTCAGTTCCTTTTCGATATTGCGTAGTTGGCGGGGCGACAACTCATCATCAAAGATGACAAGGTCTATCGGTGTGCAGCCGGTGCCGTCCTGTTTGCGAATAAACTCCTTGATTTCCTGCAACTTCCCCTCGCCCACATAGGTAGCAGTGTTGGGTTGGTCAAGGCGTTGCACAAACCGCTTGGTCGGTACAATGCGGTTGGTATCCGCAAGAAATGCCAATTCGTCCAAGTATTCGCGCGTGCGTTCCTCGTCCTGCGTAGGCGTGATAAGCCCTACAAGAACGGCATGCCGGGTATATTCTTCGGTTTCTGTCATATTGTCAAATGCTTCCAAGCGTGTCGGACAAAGCGGCTGGCGCGTTGGTAGGTCGGAGGTTGAACGGGTCTGTTTCGCAGGTGCGTGTGGGGGTATTTCTGTAAAAACGGGGCAAAGGTAACGAATTATTTGCACCCTCGCAACACCTCCCTGCTCTTTTATCCGCCCGCAGGGCGCAAATCGTACATACTGCGGCTACTGGGGACGCGGGTGCCTCGCCATATCATTTACGATTTTCAAATTTACGATGTACGATTTATTGGGAGATTTTGAGAGATTTGATGATTTGCCCCCACTAACGATAAATCGTCCATCCGCCCGCCACTGGGGACGCGGGCGCCTCGCCTGCGGCGGTTTGGCACAAACCGTTTGACTATTCTTTGCCTTCCCCCTCCGAAGGGGGGGGACTAAGGGGGTCTTACCGCCTGCCAGTTCCCCTCACCTACGAATTACACTTTATACATTAAAAATTACACATTATCCCTGTCTTGGTACGGAAAAAGTTGACTCAAAAATAGAAAAAAAATGAGTCAAAAAAGTGAAGAGTTATCGAGAGTCTCTGGGTCAAAATCTCGAAAAAAGACGCATTACGCAGCAGAATTTAAGCGTGCGAAAGTG